>DEFH01000044.1:4023-61981 GCA_002350705.1 Ruminococcaceae bacterium UBA2857 | reverse complement strand
TGGACACGGTGAACAAGGAATGAAACATAAAAGTTGTTTTTATAACTTTTTATAAGTTTTCAGTAACGGAAATGATCAATGAATTACGAAGAGTGCATAGCAAAACTGGAAGAAACAGTGGCACAGTTGGAAAGCGGAAAATTATCGCTGGAAGAATCCATTGCCATGTTTGAACAGGGAACAAAACTGGCAAAGGAATGTTATCGGACGCTCAAAAATGCAGAACAGAAAATCACATTACTTTCCGAAACGGAGGAACAGCAAAATGACTGATATGAAACAGATCGAACAGGAATTGTTATCCTATATTCCCAAGGATATTCCCGAAACGGCAACCGTTATGTCCTCAATGAAATACAGCCTGTCGGCAGGCGGCAAAAGAATCCGTCCTATGCTGACAATGGAATTTGCCAAACTCTGCGGAGGCAGTAAAGACAATGCGGTACCGTTTGCGTGTGCGGTGGAGATGATACACACCTATTCTTTGATACATGATGATTTGCCGTGTATGGATAACGATGACTTAAGGCGTGGCAAGCCTACCAATCACAAGGTATTCGGAGAGGCAGCAGCATTGCTGGGCGGTGACGGCTTGCTGACACTGGCATTTGAAACAGTGCTTTCGGAAAGAGCCGTGAATTTAAACGGCTATGAAAAATGTGTCAAAGCAGGCAGAACACTGGCGGAATATGCCGGAGCAGCAGGTATGATCGGCGGTCAGATCATTGACCTGGAAAGTGAAGATAAACAGGTTACAATTGACCGTCTGAAAGTCATGGACGAAAAAAAGACGGGTGCATTGATAGCGGCAGCGTGTGTGATGGGATGTATTTCGGCAGGGGCGAATGACGTACAGATACAGGCAGCCAAAGCCTATGCCATGCATATCGGAATTGCCTTTCAGATTGTTGATGATATACTGGATGTGACATCCGATACGGCCACTTTGGGAAAGCCTGTGGGAAGTGACGCCCAAAATAAAAAATCAACGTATGTGTCACTGCTGGGGCTTGACGAGTGTCGAAAAATCAGCCGTGAACTTACGGAAAAAGCAGTGGAAAGTCTGAACGCTTTTGACGGTGATACAGAACCTCTCAGACAGTTTGCCTATTACCTGTGTGACCGTCAGAAATAAAAGTGTGTTGCATAAATTCCCCAATTATAGTATAATGATTCAAAACGATAGTTTCGGAGTAAATGGAAGATGTCAAAAAAGATATTGGAGAATCTCGATTCTCCCGAAGATATAAAAGCCCTTTCAGATTATGAGCTGGAGGAGCTTGCGGATGAAATCAGAACAGAAATTGTAGAAGCAGTGTCTGAAAACGGAGGACATCTGGCATCCAATTTAGGTGTGGTGGAGCTTACAATTGCCATGCATAAGGTATTTGATTTGCCGAAAGATAAAATTGTATGGGACGTGGGACACCAGTGTTATGCCCATAAGATTCTTACAGGACGCAGAGACCGAATCCATACCATACGTACAGAAAACGGTTTGTCCGGCTTTCCGAAGAGGAGCGAAAGCAAATACGACAGCTTTGATACAGGTCACAGCAGTACCTCTATATCAGCGGCATTGGGGATAGCCTGTGCGGGAGAAATGACGAAAGACAATCATTATACCGTAGCTGTGATTGGTGACGGAGCTTTGTCGGGTGGTCTGGCATATGAGGGACTGAACAATGCGGGGCGGCATAAAAAGAATTTTATCGTCATTCTGAATGATAACAAGATGTCAATTTCCAAAAATGTCGGTTCTATGGCAAAATACCTGACAAAAACAAGAATCCGACCAAAATATCTCAATGCCAAGTCCCGTGTACAGGAAACACTTGAAAAAGTTCCTGCTGTGGGAAAACCGTTGGCAAACAGTATGAAAAATACCAAAAATTGGATAAGAGATGAATTGTTCGGACACAGGGATAATATCTTTGAACAGATGGGATTTACCTATTACGGCCCGTTTGACGGTCATAATATACCGCAGTTGACAGAGGCTCTGGAAGCCGCAAAACGCAGACGGGGACCTGTACTTGTACACGTCTGTACAATCAAAGGCAAAGGCTATGAGTTTGCGGAGAAAGATCCGAAAAGTTTTCATGGGATCGCCTCTTTTGATATTGAAACAGGCGAGCCGAAAAGTTCTTCTAAAGGATATTCTTATATATTCGGAAAATATCTGTGCAGTCTTGCGGAAAAAGATAAACGAATTTGTGCCATTACAGCCGCCATGTCGGCAGGTACAGGCTTGGAAACATTTTCCAAAAAATATAGGGACAGATTCTTTGATGTGGGAATCGCAGAGGAACATGCCGTCACGTTTGCGGGAGGTCTTGCCGCAGGAAATGCGATTCCTGTGTTTGCGGTATATTCCACATTTTTGCAGAGAGCCTATGACCAGATTCTGCATGATACGGCATTGCAGAATCTGCATATTGTGCTTGCGATAGACCGTGCCGGTATCGTTGGCGAGGACGGTGAAACACATCAGGGAATTTTTGACGTTGCCTTTTTGAATACGATACCCAATGTGACAGTATATGCACCGTCGGGCTTTGCGGAACTGGAACAAATGCTGTACAAAGCCATCTATGAAACCAAAGGAACGGTGGCGGTACGTTATCCGAGAGGGTGCGAACAGGCACTTCCCGAATATTACGAGCCGTCAGCAGAGCCGTACAGTCTTTACGGAAACGCTGACAGTGAGGTGATCGTGATTACTTACGGCAGAATTTTTTCGGAAGTCTGTTCGGCAGGAAACAATGTCTGTATTCTCAAGCTGAACAGAATCAAACCGATTGCGTCAAAAGCCGTTGAAATTGCCATGCAATATAAGAGCGTATATTTTTTTGAAGAGGGAATCAAAAGCGGCGGTGTCGGAGAAAAATTCGGATTTGCCCTGTATCAGTCGGGATTTCGGGGAACATACAGCTTGACCGCCATTGACGGCTATGTCACGCAGTGTACGACAAAATCCGCACTGCACAAATTGGGACTGGATGCAGAGAAAATCGCTTTAAAAATAGAAAGGGAAATGAAATGACAGCAAAAAAACGTCTTGATGTACTGGTATATGAACTGGGCTTTGCGGAAAGCCGTGAAAAAGCCAAGGCAATTATTATGTCAGGCATCATCTATGCAGACAATCAGAAGGCTGACAAGCCCGGTACCATGTACAGTGAAGATGTCAAAATTGAAATGAGAGGGAATAAACTGAAATACGTCAGCCGAGGCGGCTTGAAACTTGAAAAAGCAGTCAATGTTTTTTCGCTTGATTTGAAAGATAAAATTACCATGGATATAGGAGCTTCCACGGGCGGCTTTACGGACTGTATGCTCCAAAACGGTGCCAAAAAAGTGTATTCGATTGATGTCGGACACGGACAGCTTGACTGGAAGCTACGCAATGATGAAAGAGTGGTCAATCTGGAGCGTACCAATGTGAGATATGTCACGAAAGAGCAAGTGCCTGATGAAATTGATTTTTTCAGTGTGGATGTATGTTTTATCTCATTGTGTCTGGTGCTTCCTGCCGTGAGGCCGCTTCTGAAAAATGACTGCACGGCAGTATGTCTGATTAAGCCTCAGTTTGAGGCCGGCAGAAATCATGTCGGCAAAAACGGTGTTGTCAGAGACCGGAATATTCATAAAGAAGTGATTCGGAAAATTTATGAATTCTGTTTGTCAAACGGTTTTGATGTACTGGGACTGGACTATTCTCCCATTAAAGGACCGGAGGGCAATATTGAATATCTTTTGTATATCAGAAAGTCGGATTCGCCTGCAGCTGTCAATGAAATTCCTATTGACGAAGTTGTCGGAGAATCTCACAGCACACTGGACAAATAATCGGGAGATGATTTTTTGATGGACAGAATCAGACAAATTGCCGTTATACCCAATCTGACAAAAAAGGATGCCTATCAGACCTCTCTTGAAGTTATCAAAAAATTACAGTCAATGGATATGCAGATATTCATGGAATGTTCCCTGAACAGACAGTATCAGATACAGAACATAAAGTTTTTCGGTGATGAGGACAGTATGCTGAAAGAATGTGATATGGCACTGACAATCGGCGGTGACGGTACGATTATCCATGCGGCAAGAAAAGCCGCTTTGCTTGGCAAACCGCTGCTGGGGATCAATACGGGCAGACTGGGCTTTGTGGCAGAACTGGAGCCGAATGAACTTTCCATGCTTTCCCTGCTGTCAGAGGGAAATTATCATATTGAAAAAAGAATGATGCTCAAAATCATACACCGTCACAAAGAATTCTATGCCATGAATGATGCGGTGATTTCCAGAGGTTCGCTGTCAAGACTCATTGATATTGATGTCTCACTGGCAGAGGACAGGGGATATATCTGCCATTACCGTGCAGACGGACTGATTATTTCCACGCCTACGGGTTCGAGTGCCTATTCACTGGCGGCAGGAGGACCTGTTGTGGAGCCGACCATGAAATGCATTGTGATGACACCCGTTTGTTCTCATTCGCTTTTTGCGAGACCGGTTATATTCAGCCACCATTCACAGCTGGCGGTCAGTGCCGCCTGTGATGACAATACACAGGTATTTCTGACTCTTGACGGTGCCCAAACCGTGACAATCAACCGTTCCGATGTGATCGTCATCACGTCGGCAGGCATTGAGACGGAATTCATCAAGCTCAAGGACAAGAGCTTTTACAGAGTATTGAACGATAAATTTACCGAGAAAGGCAGACAGGTATGAAAACAAGAAGGCAAGCCAAAATACTGGAGCTGATTAAAGCCAATCATATTGAAACACAGTCGGAGCTGCTCGACAAGCTGAAAGAAGCAGGCTTTCGGGTGACACAGGCTACCGTATCCAGAGATATTAAGGAAATGTGTCTTGTGAAAGTGCCGGTCAGCAGCGGAGCCTATATCTATGCAACAGAGGTTGTCTCGGAAGAGGACAGACAGTCCCATTCCTATTTGTTTTCAACGGCCGTCATCAGCGTTGACTATGCCCATACACTGGTGGTCATCAAAACCAAGGTGGGAATGGCACAGGCAGTATGTGCCGCACTCGATGCGACCAACCGTGCCGGCATTATGGGAACCATTGCCGGAGATGATACGATTTTTGTGGCAACCAGAGCGGATTCTGTATCGGCAGACCTTGTGTCGGATTTAAAAAAACTGATGTCTGATAAAAGCGGTGCATTTTCATAAAAGAGGGAGAATATGTTAAGTAATCTGTATATTGAAAATATTGCGGTCATTGAAAAAACAAGCATTGATTTTGCCAAAGGGCTGAATGTCCTGACGGGTGAAACGGGTGCAGGCAAATCCATTGTGATAGACTCCATCAATGCCGTCTTGGGCAACAGAACTTCCCGTGATCTGATACGCAACGGTGCACAGAGTGCTTTTGTGAGTGCGGAATTTGACGAGCCTTCGGAAAAGGCTTTGAAAATTCTGAAAGAACAGGGCTATGAAACGGATGACGGAACCGTCATGATTCAAAGGGAAATCGGACTCAACGGCAAGGGAAAATGCCGTATCAATGGCAGACCTGCGACTGTCGGAACACTGAAGGCTGTCGGTGCTTATCTGATTAACATTCACGGACAGCATGAAAGCTATGAACTGATGTCACCCGAACGGCACGTCACCTATATCGACAAGCTGGGTAATCTGGAAACGGCATTATCAGATTATCAGGCAGCTTACAAAGAATATCAATCTTTGCAGGCGGATCTGAACAAGGCGGATTTTGATGAAGCCGAAAGAAACCGTAAAATGGATTTGCTGCAATATCAGGTGAAGGAACTGGAAGAAGCCGATTTGTATATCGGGGAATATGAGGCACTGAGGGAACAGAGAACGCTGATTGAAAACAAAGAAAAAATTGCGGCTGCTCTGAATGAAACAAGACAATATCTCAACGGCAGTGATGAAACGGACGGAGCTTTGCAGCAGTTGGAAAATGCTTGTTCTGCACTGGAAAGCATTACAGATGTGATGTCTGACTGTGAAACAGTGTATCAGAGAATCCAAAGTGCCGTGTATGAATTGGAAGACTGTTTCAGTGAGGTTTCGGGACTGGCGGAAAATGCTGATGCCGATGTCGGAAGTCTTGAGGAAATTGAGGACAGAATCGACCTGATACAAAGACTCGGCCGTAAATACGGCTCTACGATAGAAGAAATGCTTTCTTTTCTGGAAAATGCCCGAAAAGAACTGGATTATCTGGAAAGATACGAGGAAAACAGGGAACAGCTCCGACAGGACTGTCGGAAAGCCCGTCAGAAAGCGGAACAACTTGCAAAAGCCCTCTCGGAAAAACGTCGGAAAATCAGTGAGGAGTTTTCGGCAAGGGTAAAGGAAGAAATGACATTTCTGGATATGCCGAATGTGCAGTTGGTTGTCAGCCGTGAGGACTGTGAACTGAATCATTACGGCTGTGACAATATAGAATTGCTGATTTCCGCCAATGCGGGAGAAGAACCGAAGCCCGTTGCGAAAATTGCTTCGGGAGGCGAATTGTCTCGTATGATGCTTGCCATTAAAACAGTGCTGGCAGGTACGGATGAAATTGATACCCTGATTTTTGACGAAGTAGATACGGGTATCAGCGGCAGTGCCGCACAAAAAGTGGGCTTGAAGCTCAAAGAGGTTTCCGAAAGCCGTCAGGTATTGTGTGTCACGCACCTTGCACAGATAGCCGCTCTGGGTGACAGTCATTTCAAGATACAGAAAAATGTCTCGGACGGCAAAACATATACCCATGTCAATAGGCTTGACCATGAGGGCAGAAGAAAAGAACTTGCCAGAATTATCGGCGGGGTGGAAATCACTCGGGCAACGCTGGATTATGCGGAAGAAATGCTGAAAGGCGTTCAATAAATAAAAAGGAGATTTTTGAAAATGGATTGTTTGTTTTGCAAAATCATCAGCGGTGAAATACCGTCCAAGAAAGTTTACGAGGATGAGCAGGTGTATGCGTTTTATGACATTGCACCAATGGCACCGGTTCATGTTTTGATTGTACCGAAAGTGCACATTGCATCCGTCAACGAGGTGACATCCGAAAACAGTGCTGTGATTGCACACATTTATGAAGTAGCCGCAAAACTTGCCAAAGAACTTGGCATAGCGGAAAACGGCTATCGTGTCATTACCAACTGCGGAGCGGATGCAGGTCAAACAGTGTTTCATTTGCATTTTCATCTGCTGGGCGGCAAGAAACTCAGAGTAGAAATGTGCTGACGGAGGTATGATCCCATGATGAAGCGACCACTTGCAGTCATAGGTTTTTGCTGTATTGCTGCACTGGCGGTCGCTTTGCTTTTGGGAAGGGGAAGTTTCGGAATATTGTGTGCCGTTTTTCTCGGGGGCTTTGGAATAACCGTTTTTTCAAAGAAACTAAGAAAAATGGCATGGATATGTCTGTCGGGAATGGCGGCAGTGGGAATGCTGTGGGGCTATACCAATGCATACGTTTTGCCGTCGGCTAAGCTGCAAGGGCAGGAAACGGAAATTACGGGAGTTTTGTGTGAATTGCCGTATCAGCAGAACGACAGATATTATTATCGTCTGCAAACGGACAGCCGCACGATTCTGGTATCGTCACGCTACAAAATCAAGATGGAACCGTATGATACCCTGACAGCAACCGTCAGATTTTATGCGGAAACAGAGCCTTCCCGGGAATTATACAATATTTCCAAAGGAATCATGGCTTGCGGCAGTATTGATCCGCTGAAAAAGAAAGCTGTTGTGAAAAATGAGGAAAAGCCGCTGTATTACTATGCTTTGATGGCAAGAAAATCTCTGACGGACAGAATCGGCGAATTGCTTCCCGAAAGAGAGGCAGGCTTTGTGACCGCCTTAATGACAGGAGATAAATATCATGTGCAGGCGGATGACAAAGAACATTTCCGTCAGGCAGGCATTTCTCATATTATCGTGGTATCGGGGTATCATCTTGCAGTGCTGACACAGTTAATGCTTGGCTTGTTCCGTCTGGTGTTTCGGAAAAATAAAAGACCGGCGGCAGCACTATGTATTGTGTTTGTGTTTTTGTATATGGCGGTGACAGGATTTTCAACGCCCGTGATGCGTGCGGGTATCATGCAGATATTTGTGCTGACAGGCATGGTGATTTTACGGGAATCGGATTCACTGAATATTCTGGGCTTGTCGGGGATGATAATATGTGTTATGAACCCGTATGCGGTGGCAGATGTCAGCTTTATGATGTCGTTCAGTGCCACACTGGGAATATTGCTGTTAAGCCCCGCAATTACGGCTTTCCTCATGGAAAGAATCCGCACAGACAGACTGCAAAAGCCAATAAAAGCCATCGTGCAGATATTTTCGGCATCACTGTCAGCCTGTCTGTTCATTATGCCGATATGTGTCGTGTATTTCAGGCAGATAGCAATTTATGCGGTTGTCACGAATGTATTGGTCAGCTTTGCAGTGTCGGCATTGATTTATACGGCAGTATTTATGCTGCTGACAGGATTATTGCCATTGGTATGGACGGCATGGCTTTTGTCGGATTATGTGCTGTATACGGCAAAAGCAGTGGCGGAGTTGCCGTTTTCGGTGATTGTGACGGCACAGGAATTTGTGCCGTACTGGATAATGGCAGCGGTAATCACGGGATTGGCAGTGCTGCTGTTCCGATGCAGGAAAGAAGTCGTGAAATATTATGCTTTGTTTACTGTCATATCGTTTCTGGTGTGTTCGGTGGGAGACACTTTTCTGAAAAGCGACAGCGTAAAAATATCAGTGCTGGATGTCGGAAACGGTATTTCCTGTATTGTGAACTGTGAGAACAGAACATATCTTCTGTCAAGCGGAGGAAGTTACTATAAAGCTCATGCTTTGAATGAATACCTGGAGGATTCCTGTACAAAACAAATTGCTTATATGCTGCTGCTTGACGATAAAAATGCCTGTACAGCTTATGCGGGGCAGATACTGAGAGATTACCGGATTGAAACGGTGCAGGTATATGACGAAAAGGATTATACGGAGAATGTCAAATATTTTTTGTCGAAAGCCGGCGACAAAACCGACAGCAGTATTGTCTGTATTGATGACATCAGAATACAGACGGTGAAAGAAAAGAACTGTATGGCGGTGTATGCAAAATGCAGAGGTCTGAGAATTCTGGCGGTCGAGGGAAAGACGGATTGTGAAAAACTTCCGGAAAGCTGGCATGACACAGATATACTGATCGTGAACGGACCGGTCAGCAATACGCATGTGTTGAGTGCGGAAATACTGATACTGTCGGATGAGTATGAGCATCTTTCACAATATGAAGAAATGGCACAGGGCGATTACACAACAGTGTATGCAACGGCAGGACAAGGCAATATTTCTGTCAGAGTGTACCGCAGAGGACAAACACACGTCAGGAGGGAAAATGGTTGGCTAAACTGACATCGGAACAGGATTTTAAAAAGGAAATCACCAAAGGAGATTTCAAGAGAATCTATCTTCTGTACGGTGATGAAAAATATTTGGTAAAGCATTATACCAATACACTGGTGAACAAAATCACGGGCAAGAAAACCAATACCATGGATTATCTGAAACTGGGAAGCGGAGCCTCTCTGGAGGAAATTTGTTCGGCGTGTGAGCAGATACCGATATTTTCACCGTATAAATGTGTACTGGTGACGGATTATGATATAGACGGTTTATCCGAGAGCGATTTCAAAGAGCTTGATAACTACTGCAGGGATATTTCACCGAGTACGGTATTGATATTTTCCATGCCGACACTTGTAAGCGACAGCAAAAAAAACGGCAAACTGAAACGCTTTGCCGGTACGGCAGAAAAAGCAGGCATTGTTGCCGAGTTTCTGAAAAAGGGAGATATTGCCCTTGAAAAACAACTGATGACGTGGGCAGAAAAGGCAGGCTGTACACTGACACCTGTCAATGCTTCCCAAATTGTTTCCATGTGCGGAACGGATATGACACTGCTGAGAAACGAACTGCACAAGCTGACTGCTTATGCCAACGGTGCGGAAATCACCAAGGAAATGATAGAAGCACTTTGTGTGAAAAATACGGAAACAAAGATATTTGCCTTGTCCGACTGTATGATGCAGGGAGATTTCAGGGGAGCGTATCAGCAGTTGGGGCAACTGTTTGAGCAGAATGAAAAGCCCGAAATCATTTTGTCGGCATTGGGTTCGGTGTATATTGATATGTATCGGATGAGGACAGCGAGCGAAAGCGGAAAGACAGTCACGGAAGCGGCAGCGGATTTCAAGTATGGCAAACGTGACTTTATCTTGAAAAGAGCCAATGCCAATGCCAAAAAATATTCCACAGCCGCCCTCAGAAATGCACTGGATATTCTTTTGCAGACGGATATCAAAATGAAAAGTACAAGGGCAGAATCACGGATTTTGCTGGAAACGCTGATCACCCGATTGATGCTTGCGGTGCGGGAGGATTTATGATAAAAATCAAAGAGGCAGTCATTGTAGAGGGAAAATATGATAAAATCAGACTGTCAAATTTTATAGACGGACTGATTGTGACAACAGACGGCTTTGGCGTGTTCAAAAACAAGGAAAAACAAGTTTTGATTCGTCATCTGGCACAGACAAGAGGGATTCTTGTTTTAACGGACAGTGACGGGGCAGGGTTCGTGATACGGAATTTTCTCAGGGGAGCCGTTCCGTCCGATAAAATCAAGCACGCTTATATTCCGGATATTTTCGGCAAGGAGAAACGCAAGGATAAGCCTTCCAAAGAGGGAAAACTTGGAGTAGAGGGCATTTCGGAAGAAATTCTTTCCCGGGCGATTGCCATGTCGGGGGCAGAGTGTGAACTGAGCGAGGGCTATGTGAAAGCCGCCAAAGATATTGCCAAGGCGGATTTATATGAGCATGGTCTGACAGGCACACCGAATGCTTCACAGAATCGTGAGAAATTAAAAAAAGCCATGCATTTGCCTGAAAATCTGACTTCCAATGCCTTGCTGGAGATACTCAACTGTACTATGACAAAACAGGAATTTGAGAAATTATGCGAAAATATTTTCGGAGAGGGGAAAAATGATGCTTGATGTCATACTTTTGGGAACAGGCGGCACGATGCCGTTAAAAAACAGATGGCTGTCGTCATGTCTGGTGAAATACATGGGACATTCCGTTTTGTTCGACTGCGGAGAGGGTACACAGATTGCCCTGAAACAGTCGGAAAATAAATTCAAACCGATAGACATCCTTTGTATCACGCATTTTCATGCGGACCATATTTCAGGCTTGCCGGGCTTTTTGCTTTCGATGAGCAACGAGGGCAGATGCGAGCCTGTTACGATTATCGGCCCTGTGGGCTTGAAAAGAGTAGTGCAGAGTTTGTGTGTGATTGCCCCGGGTCTGCCGTTCGGACTGCGGCTGCTGGAATATCCGTCAGATATACAGGAATTGGTTTTCGGTGACATCAAAATCACACCGTTTCAGGCAGAACATGGAATTCCCTGTCTTGGCTATAATCTCAAACTGCACAGAGCAGGAAAATTTGACATCGAAAAGGCAAAGAAACATCATGTTCCGATGAAAATCTGGGGACAGCTGCAAAAGCAGAAAAAAGTACTGTATGAGGGAGTGGAATATCAATCAAGCATGGTTCTGGGAGCACAGCGAAAAGGATTAAAAATCACCTACTGTACAGATACCCGTCCTACCGAAAATATTATTGCCCATGCCAAAAATGCCGATCTATTAATTTATGAGGGAATGTTCGGAGATAATGAAAAGCTTCCTCGTGCCATAGAAACCGGACACAGCTTGTTTTCAGAGGCAGGAGAACTGGCAAAAGCGGCAGGAGTCAAAAAATTGTGGCTGACGCATTACAGCCCGTCCCTGACGGAGCCTATGGAATATGAAAATGCCGTCAAAAGCATATTTCCCAATACGGAAATCGGCTATGACGGCAAACAGGAGAGTCTTTTTTTTTCTGAATAAGTTTATGATTCGGTATACACGGAAGTGATGCCGAAATATTCTTCTAACGTGAGATTGTTTTCGGTGAGATATTCTGCCAAATCTTTGCCAAGATAGCGGAGATGCCACGGTTCATAGATATAGCCTGTAATATCCTCTTTGTCTTTGGGATAGCGTATGACAAAGCCGTACTCACTGCAATGCTCCGCCAGCCATTCGGCTTCGGGAGTGCCCTCAAACGAAAGGGAAGTGCTGTTGATGTCCATAGCGAGTCCCGTCTGATGTTCGGAATGTCCGGGACGTGCGGAAATTCTGTCAGCCTCTTCCTGTCCTCTGCTGTAGCAGAAATTTTCATAGGCAACGGCTTGTGTGAAGTAGCTTCTGAAACCCGAAACGATATAGAGTTCGATACCGTCCAGAGCGGCATCTTCCGCCATTGTTTCAAAAGCCTGCAATGCAGTGCTGTCCAGTCCGTCACCGTAATCTTCGGGCAGTCCGTACGTTTTATTGACGATCAGCACACCGTCGATATAAGTAACACCGTCAGGGGTTTCGGATAGTTCAGATAGTTCGGATTGTTCGGACGGTTCGTCGGATTCTTCTGCATCCCATGTCATTTCCCAGACAAAACTTTCAAAGGAATATATTTTTGTTTGTCCGACAGTGCAAAAGGCTCTTACTTTGAAATAATAAACGGAACTGTGCGGAATTTCCTCAAAAGAAAGGCTGTTTTTCGATGTTTCGACAGTATAGGTGTCGTTGTCGGGGAAACTTATGTCCTTGGAATACATAATTTCATAGCCTTCCGCAGTCGGAGAAAGGTCATCCCATATTAAAGATGATTCGGATATTTCTGTAAATTCCGGTGTTGGCGGCAGCACAGAAAAGTCAGCGGATATTTCTCCCTGAAAATCACCCTGCATCAGAATTTTGACTTGATAAACACCGATTTCCATAACATCTTTGTCAACAGTCAGGGTATAATCCTCGTTTTCAATCAGCATTTCGTCATCATAAAAGACGGAAATGTCGGGAACAAGTATTTCTCCTGTATAGACAAGGTCATCCGCATAGACGGTGCAGTCCTCTGCATGGAGCAAGAAATCCTCGGAAGTTTCGGAAGGATTGGAACTTTCGGACATTTCGGATTCTTCGGAACTTTCTTCCTCCGTTTCGGAAACGTCAGATATTTCGGAGCTTTTTTCCTCCTCCGTTTCGGAAACTTCTGATGGTTCCGAAATTTCAGACACTTGGGAGCGTTGCGGAAAATCGGAAACGTCTGTTTTGACAGGGATGACATCGTCAGAGGTTTGCACCGGAAAGCTGACGGAACTGCTGTCGGGAACAGATGCGGTATTTTCGCCGGAACAGGAGCACAACAGGATAGCTGTACAAAAGCACAGCAGTATAGGAAATAATTTTTTCATAACGTCCTCCACTCAAAAAATATAACTTAACTATCATTTTATACAAAAATTCCCTGTAAGTCAATGAGAAAATTTCAGACTTGTGTGAATATGATACTGATAATATTGACAAGTGTACAGCAAAAAATACCGCAAATCGTGGGAATGATAAAAGCAAGGAGTGTATATTTCAGATTTTTGGTTTCTTTATAAATGGTAATACAGGCCGTGGCACAGGGAAAATGCATGACCGTAAAGAGAAGCATACAGACAGCAGTGGTCATTGTCCAGCCGTTTGCGGTGAGGATAGTGCCTAATTGTGAAATGCTGTCATAATCCGTCATGACGTTTTGAGAGGAGTAGATCATAACGGCTATCGGCAGTACGATTTCATTGGCGGGGAATCCCAATAGAAAAGCCAACAGTATCACACCGTCAAGACCTATGAAGTGTGCAAAGGGGTTGATAAATTGTGTGCAAAGCTGTATCAAAGACTGACCGTGACAGTCTGTATTGGCAAGCAGCCAGATGAGTGCCCCTGCCGGAGCAGCCGCTATTACAGCACGTCCCAGAATAAAAACAGTCCTGTCCAGCAAGGAACGGGTGATAATTTTGATTATCTGAGGTTTTCGGAAAGGCGGCAGCTCCAGTGTAAAGGTATCGGAACTGCCTTTGAAAAGCGTCAGGGAAAGCAGTTTGGAAACGGTCAAAGATATGACGATACTCAGCAGAATCACGCCTGTCAGTATGAGGGCACTCACAACGGACTGTACAGATTCGTGGAGAGTGCCTGTCAGAAAGATGGAGATAACAGCAATCAGCGTAGGAAACCGTCCGTTACAAGGAGAAAAATTGTTGGTCAGAATCGCAAGGGTTCTTTGCTTTGGGGAAGAGATGATGCGGCAGCCCGTAACACCGCAGGCATTACAGCCAAATCCCATTAACATCGTAAGAGCATTTTTACCGTTGGAACCTGCACAGCAAAACGGTCTGTCCAGATTGAAAGCGACTCTCGGCAGATAACCAAAATCCTCTAACAGTGTGAATAAAGGAAAAAAAATTGCCATTGGCGGCAGCATGACGGATACCACGCTTGCCACTGTGGAGAAAACACCATCCAATAAAAGCCCTTTCCACCAATCGGGCAGGGGAACGGCACTAAGCAGATGATAAAGAAAAGCAAAGCCTTGTGAGAGCCATTCGGAAGGATAATTGGCTGCGGAAACAGTGATATAAAAAATCAGTGCAAACAGCAGCAGCATAACGGGAATCCCTGTTATTTTGGAAGTGAGTATTCTGTCAATTCTGCGGTCACGTTCCGCATAACAGGGATTGCCGACAGAAACGCACTGCTGATAAATTGCCTCACTGCATGATACAATGGTCTGAAAAACAGAATCACGCACAGGAAAAGAGGCGGTTTCTTTATCGGCACGCTCCAAAGCCTCCCGCAATTCCTTGGAAAGCGGAATATCAAACTGTTCAAGAATATTCTCTCGCTGAGAGGAATCCAGCAGCCGCAAAGAAAGAAATCTTTTTCTGTGCCTGTCGAGAGGGAGAATATCGGCAATCATATTGGCAGTATTTTCGATACGGGAATCATAGCGGACGGAAAAAGCGTGGGTTGGAATTTGTCCGTCAGAGACACGATAAGTTGTTTGAATCAGTCGGTCAATGCCCTGCATGGAACGTGCGGCAGTGGGAATGACAGGAATTCCGAGTAATTGGGACAGTCGGGAAATATCAATTTGAATTTGTTTTTTTCGGGCTTCATCCATCAGGTTCAGACAAAGAACCGCTTTGTGAGTGATTTCAAGAATTTGCAGGACAAGATGAAGATTTCTCTCCAGACAGCAGGCATCTGCCACAATGATTACACAATCGGGATTGTCCAGCATAATGGAATTCTGAGCAGCGATTTCATCGGGAGAGCCTGCATTTAACGAATATGTACCCGGCAGATCCGTCAATACAAACTGACACTGATGGAACTGAAAAGTTCCGACAGCTGCTGCAACAGTTTTTCCTGTCCAGTTGCCTGTGTGTTGTTTCAGCCCTGTAAGGGCATTGAAAACGGTGCTTTTTCCGACATTGGGATTGCCTGCCAGAAGAACGGAAATATTACGCAAAACTTTCACCAACCTTTTTGACGAGTACGGTATGGGCATCTTTTTGTCGAAGGGCAATGACAGCCCCTCTGAAAAAGTAGGCTTTGGGATCGCCGGCAGGACTGACATTGACAACGGTGGTTTTCGTGCCGATAATCATCCCCAGTGACAGAAGTCTGTGACGAATATCAAGATTATCGGGCAGGGTACAGACAATACCGCATTCCCCGACAGACAGTGTATCTAACGGCAAAAGAGGAGAGGCTTTCATGAAATCACTCCTGTAAAAAATGTTGTTACTGACAGAGTATGCACAACAGATAAAATGGTTGACAAACTGTCAATGATGCCGGATATTTTGATGGTTGAAATTTTAACGGAATGTGCTATAATGATTGTATCAAATTCCCAAAACGGAGGAACAATCTATGATAGCAGTAGCAATTGACGGACCTGCAGGAGCAGGCAAAAGCACGATTGCCAAACAGGCGGCTCAAAACCTGGGCTTTATCTATGTAGATACGGGTGCTATTTACAGAGCCGTCGGGTTGGCTTGTCTCCAACAACAGGTGGATGTATCAGACAGTAAGACGGTTGCAGAACTTTTAAAGAAAATGGATATCAGAATCATTTTCTTTAACGGCGAACAGCATATCCTGCTGAATGATGCGGATGTGTCTGATGAAATCCGCACGGAAAAAATATCTATGGCAGCCTCGAAAGTGTCAGCCATTCCGGAAGTCAGAAGCTTTCTGCTGGAGCTTCAAAGAAACTTTGCCCGTACAGACAATGTGATTATGGATGGCAGGGATATCGGTACAGTGGTACTGCCCAATGCACAGGTCAAAATATTTCTGACGGCCTCGCCTGAAATCAGAGCCAAAAGACGTGTCGCACAGCTTGCCGAAAAAGGCGAACAAGCAGACTATGAACAGGTTCTGGCAGATATTGTCAAACGTGACTACAGCGATTCCAACAGAGAAATCGCCCCGTTAAAACCTGCTGAAACAGCTATTCCGGTGGATACGTCTTCTCTTACCCTTGAAGAGTCTGTCCGGAAGGTAACGGAAATGATAAAGGAGCGTATAGAATAACATGAATTGGATATATTTTATCGGCAGAATATTGCTGATGCCGATTTATAAGCTTCTGTTTTTTTTCAGAGTGAACGGGAAGGAAAATCTGCCAAAAGAGGGAGCATATATCATTTGTTCCAATCATTTGTCTAATCATGATCCCGTATTTCTGGGACTGGCACTGAGACGGCAGCTGTATTTTATGGCAAAGGCGGAATTATTTAAAAATCGTTTTCTGGCAAGTCTGATCAGAACATTGGGGGCGTTTCCCGTAGAACGTGGTGCGGGTGACGGAAAAGCAATCAATGAAGCGGAACAAATTGTGAAAGACGGCAAACTGCTGGGAATTTTCATAGAGGGCACCCGTTCCAAAACAGGAGAATTTCTCCGCCCGAAATCGGGAGCGGCAATTATTGCCCAACAAATGCAGGTGCCTGTCATACCTGTCTGCATTACACCTAAAAATCAAAAAATTAAGGTGTTTCGGAAAGTGACAATTTCCATCGGCAAACCTATGACTCCCCAACAGCTTGGTCTTGAAAACGGAAGCGGTACCGAATACCGCAATGCCAGCCGTATGATTATGGCTGAAATCCAGAAAATGAGAGAGAATGATCGGAAATGAAAATCACTGTGGCAAAATCGGCAGGTTTATGCTTTGGCGTGAACCGTGCCATCCGTATCGTAGAGGAATTGCTGGATGCAGGTCAGCGTGTGTATACCCTGGGACCGATTATCCATAATCCGCAGAAAGTGCGTGAGTTTGAAGAGAGAGGCGTGAAAATTGCGGAAATTCCCGAAGATATTGATAAAAATGCAACCCTTGTCATCAGGGCTCACGGAATTCCTGCGGCAACAGAAGAAAAAATTCAGTCTCTGCACCTGCGTTACCGTGATGCAACCTGTCCTTTTGTCATAAAAATTCATCAGATAGTGTTGCAACATTCAAAAAAAGGTGATATAATAATTATTGCAGGCGATAAAAATCACCCTGAGGTTCAGGGCATAATAGGTCATTGCACTTCGGAATGTCATACATTCTCGAACAGTGATGAGTTGGATCAGTTATTCAAGGACTTTCCCTATCTGTCGGAAAAAAGCGTGTGTGCCGTTGCTCAGACCACTTTCGACATGGCAGAATGGAAAAAATCTTTAAAAAAATTGCAAAAACTATGTACAAATGCGAAATTTTTTGATACAATATGTAATGCAACGTCCGTGAGACAATCAGAAGCCGAAATCTTGGCTTCCCAGTCAGACCTTATGCTCGTGATAGGCGGCAGACACAGCTCAAATACCAACAAGCTTTTCCATATCTGCAAAAGCAAGTGTGAGGAAACGTATCTGATCGAATCTGCCGACGAAATGCCGCTGTCAGCTTTGAGGGGACATTGTCGTATAGGCGTTACAGCCGGTGCTTCAACGCCGGCAAGCATTATTAAGGAGGTACTGGATACCATGTCAGAAGAAATCAAAAATGTTGAAGAGGGCAAAGAAAACTTTGAAGAACTCCTGGAAGAGTCTTTCAAAAATTATAATACAGACGGAAGGGTACACGGTGTTGTTGTAGGTATTACACCTACAGAAGTAAGAGTGGATGTCGGCAGAAAACAGACCGGTATTATTCCGCTGTCAGAGCTTTCAAGCGATCCGACTGCAAAGCCGGAAGATCTTGTCAAAGAGGGTGATGAACTCGATCTCATCATCATGAAAACCAACGATCAGGAAGGTACGATTCTTCTTTCCAAGAGACTGCTCGATTCTCAGAAGGGCTGGGACGAGATCGTAAAGGCCGAAGAAGAAAAAACAATCGTGACAGGTGTTGTTACGGAAGTTGTCAAGGGCGGTGTGATTGCCGTTACCAACGGTATCAAGGTGTTTATCCCTGCTTCTCAGGCTACTGCTACCAGAGGTGAGGATCTGGAGGGACTTCTCAAAAAGGAAGTATCTTTCCGCATTATCGAGACCACAAGACAAAGAAAACGTGCAGTAGGTTCTATCCGCTCCGTACTCAACGACGAGCGTAAGAAAAAGGCTGAAGAATTCTGGGCTGCTGCCGAAGTCGGCAAGCAGTACAAGGGTACCGTCAAGTCTCTGACTTCCTACGGTGCATTTGTAGACATCGGCGGTATTGACGGAATGGTTCATATCTCGGAGCTTTCCTGGAACAGAATCAAACATCCGTCAGAGGTTGTTAACGTAGGCGATGAAATCGAGGTTTACATAAAGGCTCTCGATCAGGAAAAGAACAAAATTTCTCTCGGCTACAAAAAGGATGAGGATAATCCCTGGGAAATCCTCAAGAATCAGTATCCTGTCGGCACTGTATGCGAGGTGGAGGTAGTAGGTCTGACACAGTTTGGTGCTTTTGCAAGAATTCTTCCGGGTATTGACGGTCTGATTCACGTTTCACAGATCTCCAGCGAGAGAGTTGAAAAACCACAGGATGTTCTTTCTGTCGGTCAGAAGGTTCAGGTAAAAATCACAGCGATTGACTTTGATAAGAAGAGAATCAGCCTTTCTATGAAAGAGGCTGCTGCTCCTGCCGAAGAAGAAGCTGAATAATCAAAACATTTTCAGGCATCTCTCAATGGGATGCCTGAAAGTGTTTATAAAAAAAACGGAGATGTTGTTTTATGTACGAAGAAATTACCGCACAGGCAAAACAAGCGGTGACGGAAATTCTACAGCAGGCAGGACTCAAAAAGGGAGATGTGTTTGTTGTAGGCTGCTCGTCCAGCACCGTGGCAGGACAAGCTTTCGGTACGGCTTCCAGTATGGATGTTGCACAGGCGGTTTTTGACGGTATTTATCCCGAACTGCAAAGCAGAGGAATTTATCTTGCGGCACAGTGCTGTGAACATCTTAACAGAGCGATTGTAACAGAAAATGCCGTTGCACTGAAACAGAACAGAGATGCTGTCAATGCAGTACCGCAGCCAAAGGCAGGCGGCTCTTTTGCGACTATCACCTATCGGACCATGCGGGAGCCTGTTGTGCTGGAACATATCAGGGCAGATGCCGGTCTGGATATAGGCGGGGTCCTGATTGGGATGCACCTCAAAGAAGTGGCGGTACCGCTGACTCTCACCATCAAACAAATTGGTGAAGCACATCTGACATCTGCCCGTACCCGTTTGAAATTTATCGGGGGCGAAAGGGCACACTATAATGATGCTTTGAAGTAAGGGGAAGCTTATGGGTTATAAAGAGGAATTTATCGAGGTCTATACCAACAATATCAAGCGTGACGGCTCGGCAGAACTGCTGGAATGGCTTCAGAAAACAGACTTTTTTACGGCACCTGCCAGTACCAAGTTTCACGGAGCCTGTGAGCAGGGACTTGTCATGCATAGTCTGAGCGTCTACCATACGCTTGTTGAAAAACATTTTGATGCAGAAAAGGACAGTATGGAAAGCTTTGCTGTCTGTGCATTGCTGCATGATCTGTGCAAGGCACAGTTCTATAAGGTCTCTACACGCAATGTCAAGAACGAGGAAACAGGCAAATGGGAAAAAGTACCCTATTATGCCGTAGAAGATGTGTTTCCCTACGGACACGGTGAAAAATCCGTGTTCCTGATTGAACGCTTTATGCGTCTGAAAACCTCTGAGGCAATGGCCATTCGCTGGCACATGGGAGGTTTTGACGAGGCGGCAAGAGGCGGCAGTTTTGCCATCAGTCTGGCTTATGAAAAATATCCGCTTGCCGTGAAACTGCATCTTGCCGATCTGGAATCGACCTATCTGCGTGAAAAGCATACCTCTGCCATGCGATAATCAAAAGAAGCCGTTTTCTCGTGATTTGAGAAAACGGCTTCTGTCATATTCAGGGTTTTGCGTTCTGATAGGTACTCATAATTTGGGAGCGGAACTGCTCAAATGACATATTGGAAGTATCTCCGCCCTGCGGATTTCCGTCGAGACTGAAACGGAAATCTTCCTGCTGATTGGCAAAGGTCAGATAAGGTGTGATAATGTTTTCATAATTGGATTTGGCGGTATGGTACATCTTGTTGAAATCGTCATCACTTGTGAGCATTTCGGTTTCGGAGAGTTTTTTCAGGGCAGCCGTGTATTTGTCTCTGACATAGGAGAGAGCCGGCAGCGGATCATGTGTGACGGTATTTTTAATCAGAGGATTGTCCTGTGAGCTCATGAGAGAGGTATCGGAATAGGGATCCTCCACGGCACAGTTTTTGTTCAGACCGTGTGTAATGCCCAGTGCTCTGTCATTGTCATAGACAATAAAAACCGCTTTTCCGTTGTCCCGACGGAAGTAGAGATAGTGATTGTTATAGTTATTGCGAATATCATCGGGATCGCCTGAAAAATATTCTGCTGCCATAAAGTTCGCATAGCTGTCCGTATCGAGAACTTTTTCCAGTTCATCTTGTGTGATGTCCTGTTTGTTGATGACATTCAGGAAATGAATTAATGTTTCATGGTTGGAAGTTTTCTTGTTGGTTTTGAGGTTGAAGTTGTACTTGATACCCTCGGAATTGTTCTGTATGCCGTAGGAGTTGTCCGTGTGATAGTTGGCACCTCTCCATTTGCCTGTACGATTTCCGGCATTATCACATTCCGACCACATACATTTGTAGAGATCACCGCCCAGTGCCGATTCGGGCAGTCTCTTTTCCAAAAACTTTTTATCGACAGGCTCGTAAATCTTGACAAGACCGTAATTATTGCCGTTGACGATCATCTGTGAAAGACCGATTTTCTGCACAAGCAGATCGCTTGCTTCAAAAAGTTTTGTCGCATAAATTTCTCTGATATTAGTATCATCATAGCTGATGTTCCATTTGATATCGAGTTTGTCGAGTGTGGCAAAGGTACGTTTTTTTCTGGCTTGTTTGTTCTCTTCGCTTGTCCACTCTTTGGCATCTGTACCATAATCATCCGGATCATCGAATGTTTCGTCAAAGCTGAGTTTAAAACTGCACATATTGGGCGTACCGTCATAGTCGAAGAACGGTTTGAGAGACTGGTTTCCTTTTAGACGGATGCCGACTTCTTCAACGGTGCAGGTTTTGGAGCCGATATGGAAAGTGACATCCGCCTTGCGATAGATTTCGGATTTTCTGTTTTCGTCGGTTTCACTGTATTTTTGGTAATCTTCCTGTAGTTTGCCGATTTCCTCTTTGGTCATAGAGATATTGACGGATATCTTGTTTTCTATGTTAAACAGTTCATTGTAAAGCTCCTGACCGTCTGTTTCGGTTTCCGTGTAGGTGGTCGTCACGGTATCGGAGTAGTCGGAAATATAAGAGGTATCATCAATTTTGATATACTGTTTCGATTCGGAGCAGCCCGAGATACCTGCTGCTATCATGACTGCCATCAGCAGTGAAAGTCGTTTTTTCATTGTCATTCCGTCCTTTGAATTTTGATTATGCAGCGAACGATAAAATTTCGTCTACTGTTTTTATTGTAACATAATCCACAATTTTTTAAAAGAGGGTTTACGGAAATTTGACAATAAAAAGCAAAATGATTGCAATTTTTGTCAGTTTATGGTATATTGATGACAGGAGATGATTGCTTATGACAAAAAGAAAAACGATACTTTCATTGATTGCCAACATATTGATTGTTGTGCTGACGGCTGCAATCGTATGCTCTTATTTTTCGGCAAAGCCAAGTCTGCTTGTACAGAGCGGATTCGGGTCATTCCGCTATTTTACAACGGATTCCAATGTACTCGTTGCAATAGCGGCTCTGGTGACGGCAGTCTGTGATATCCGCATACTCGCCAAAAAGACCGACACCATACCGAAAGCTGCATTGATGTTCAAATTTGTGGGAACTGCCTGTGTGATGCTGACAATGATAGTCACCATATTGTTTTTGGTGCCTGTATACGGTGGGTTTGTGTTCAGGGGAACGCTGATCATTGTTCATGCCGTTACACCGCTGCTGGCAGTGCTGTCGTTTGCCTTTTTGGAGACGGTTCACCATATCAAGAGACTTCCGTCACTTGCGGGTGTGGTGCCGATGATGCTGTACGGTATCGTATACTATATAGAGGTGAGGGTGATTGGAGAAGAAAACGGCGGCTGGAAAGATTTTTATATGTATAATCGGGGTGGACAATGGTTTTTATCGCTTTTTCTTCTGACAGCAGGATGTTTTGCGGTGACGCTTCTCACGGCTTTTATTCATAATCTGGTATTAAAACACACGAAAACCTGATAAAAGAAGTTTTCGGCTCGGTTGAATTTGACAGAGAGTTATGTTATTATGATAACAGGAATGTGTGAAATCAGGTTTCTTCCTCATCACAATCGGGTGTATCGCTGTCGGACGAGGAAACAATGCCTGAAGAAGTTTCATCTGTGGGAACGTCGGCAGGAGCAGCATGAACAGCCGCTGTTGCCGATGCAGTAATCATGAGTGTCAGAACCATAGCGGAAATCTTTCTGTAATAACGGTTGTTTTGCATATAAAACGCTCCTTTTGAGTTGAATGTTTTCATTGACTATATCATACGACAGTGTTTTTGACGGAATTTAAAAGAGTTTTAAAAGAAGTCTGAATATTTGCTTGAAATTTTTTAAGATTCATGGAGGTGATTTTTTTATGGTTATCACGATTGCAAGACAGTATGGAAGCGGCGGAAAGGAAATCGGCAGAATGCTGGCTGACAAGCTGGGAATCCGATTCTATGACAAGGAACTGATTACATTGGCGGCAAAAGAAAGCGGTATCAGTCCCGAAGTGTTTGAACAGTACGACGAAAAGGCAGCCAACAGTCTTTTGTATGCCCTTTCCTTAGGTGCGTCGGCGTCTATGGGAGATTACGGACTGATTCCGCAGCTGCCGATGAATGACAGGCTTTTTCTGCTGCAGCATGAAATTATCCGTCAGGTATCGGCAGAGCCTTGTGTGATTGTGGGAAGATGTGCGGATTATGTTCTGAGAGACAGAGCGGACTGTATCAGACTCTTTATTTATGCCGACATGGAAAAGAGAATCCGCCATGTTGTTGACGAACACGGTGTCGATGAAAAAAAGGCTCGGAGTGTTATCCGCAAGGCAGACAAGGCAAGAGCCAATTACTATAATTACTATGCCGACAGGGAATGGGGCGATCCTGAAAATTATCATCTTTGCATCAACAGCGGAGAACTGGATACGGCAGGATGTGCCGAACTGATTCAGGCATATCTGAAATTGCGTGGAATGGTGTGATAAAGTGAAAAATTATATATTTCTGGGACGTTCCGACGGAAGAAAATTCTGTATACGGGGTGTGGATGTGTTCCGACAAAAATGGCAGTCGCTGGGAAAATGTGATATTGTGCTTGATCCCGACGACAAGACACCTTACAGCTTTTCTTTTTACAAGATTACAACGCCTGACAGGGAAATTGTGTTTCTGGCAGGCAAATTCCGGGATGACAACTGGGGATTCTATCAGGACATTCCCGAAGAGGATTTGATTTTTTGATTTTGGAGGTTTTTTTTTATGAGCGAGAGTCTGAAAATTGCCGATTTGCTTGACCTGTCGCAGACCATAGCGGCAGGGATTTTTGAAGGATTGACGTATCCCTGGGAGGCATTGCCGAAAATATCGGAGTTTATTCTGAAACTGGGTGCAACGCTCTCAGAGGAGGACTATGAAAAAAGAGGGGACAATATCTGGATTGCGAAAAGTGCGAAAATTGCCCCGACAGCGTATATCAGCGGACCTGTGATTATCTGTGCCAATGCGGAGATCAGGCACTGTGCGTTTATCAGGGGAAATGCGATTGTGGGAGAGGGTTCTGTTGTGGGCAACTCCACGGAACTGAAAAACTGCATTATCTTCAATCATGCACAAGTACCGCATTATAATTATATCGGTGATTCGATACTTGGCTACAAGTCACACTTGGGAGCAGGTGCGATTACATCCAATCTGAAATCGGACAAGAGCCCGGTAACGATACCTGTAGGAGAGGAAAAATTGGCAACAGGTCTTAAAAAATTCGGTGCGATGGTAGGGGACTATGTAGAAGTCGGCTGTAATTCCGTATTGAATCCGGGAACAGTCATCGGCAGAAATACAACTGTATATCCGTTGTCAATGGTTCGGGGAACGGTGCCGGCAAACAGCATTTATAAAAAGCAGGGCGAAATTGCAGAGAAAATTTGAGTGTTAACGGAGTAAAAAAGAAAATGGAAATGATGGATTTGTATGATAAAAACAGACAGCCACTGCATGAAACGGCTGTCAGAGGAACAGAACTTCCGAAAGGCAAATACAGAATTGTGGTACACGTTTGTATTTTCAATGAAAAAGATGAAATGCTGATTCAGCAAAGACAGTCCTCTAAACAAATGTTTCCGGATTTGTGGGATATTACGGCAGGCGGTCAGGTGAGTGCAGGGGAAACCGGTGCGGAAAGTGCCGAAAGAGAGCTTGCCGAGGAATTGGGCATTCACATTGATATGTCGGATATGCGTCCGATGGGGACTATGAATTTCAAAGACGGTTTTGATGATGTGTATCTGCTCAGGGCGGAAGTGGACATCAGCCGTCTGCAATTACAGAAAGAAGAAGTACAGGCGGCAAAATGGGCATCACAGGAAGAGATTCTTCGGATGATTAAAAACGGTGAGTTTATCCGTTATCATGAAAGCTATATCGGACTGCTGTTTGCCATGATAGACGGTGACGATACTTTTTCGTAAGACAAAAAAATCTCCTTGAAGATGAACTTCAAGGAGTTTTTTTTTAATGAGATTTGGTATTTTCGCATTGTGTCAATTTATCATAGCCTGCAATAATATCTTTCAGATAGTCCAGATACTGCTGGCGAATATCATGGGGAAACTTGATTTGAATATCGCTTCCGAAACCGCTCAGCCATGAGAAAAACATATTGCTTTGCTGGATGTCTACCGAACAGATGAAATACTCATCGCTGAAATCGTCGCTGTAAACATTGATATTTTTGCCGAAGTAATCGGCAATCACTTTGGCAAGATCCTTCTTGACACGCAGGGAAACATTTTTCTTTTTACCGCCGAACATACTGAAAGCGGTATTGAGATATTCGGCAATATCAATATCTTTGAAATATTTTTTGCCGTCACGTTTGATATTGGGAATATCATTGTCCTGACCGTTCTGAACAATGACATCGACCATTCTGTCCACACGGAATGTACGCAGATCCTGTTTGTTGCTGTCATAGCTCAGAAGATAGTAACATTCATTTTTCCAAAGGAGTGCATAGGGGCTTTGCAGGTAGGTTTTCACTTTTTTATCATTTTCGGTACGCAGTCCGGTAGTCAGACAATGGTGTCCGTCGCTCAGGTCTGCCTGAACATTCTGATAGTGAAAAGCAATTTGTTTGTCATCATTAATGGCTTCATAGATACTGTTGATATTATAGATGACAGACATATTGTCACTTTTGATGACCTTTTCCAGAAAAATTTCCCTGCTCAGAAGAGACTGGCTGCTGTCGGGAAGAAGCTTTTCCAGTTTTTTGATAATCTGACGGGTTTTTTTGATCGGATAAAAGCGTGAAAGGCTAAGGGCATCGGCAATCACTTTCAGTTCTGCTGTTTCAAAGGAAACCGTATCGGTATCGTGACATGAGCAGCCGAGAAGATAAAAGCCTTTTTTACTTTTATCGAATTCATAGCCATATTGTTCCATTGTCTTGATATAGCTGTAGACAGATTTTCTGTCAGCGGTCAGTTCATACTTGCTTTGCAGCTCTTGTACAAGGTCATTGGCACTGATAAAACGATTGATATCATGGGGAGTCTTGCTTTTGCTGTTCTGCTTGAGAACATCTATGATATAAAGAATTTTCAGCCGGTTGTCGCCTTTCGACATATTTTGCACCTCCGGGATTTTGATGAATTTAAAAAATGGGGATTTCTTAATAAAATCATTATAGCACTATCTGAAAAATGTATCAAGGGAATTATATTTTTTGAATCGAAAAATATTTCTTAATAGATTGTTAAATTTTTATTAATATTTTCCCTGCTTACAAAAAAATTGTCATAAAAAAATCGTTTCTGTACAAAAATACAGAAACGATTTTGTAAAAAGAGGTTATCTGTGATGACCTCCTCCGCCTCCTCCGCTGAAACCGCCGCCATGAAAGCCGCCTCCATGGCCTCCATGACCTCCGTGACCGCCGCTGCTGTGAGATTCGATACGGACTTTGGAGACATGTGTACCGATCAGGACATCGGATTTATGATGGATATGTGTGGTATTGCGTGAGGTATACAGGGAAGCACTGGCAGAGGATTTGAACTCATATTCTTTTAGGACGGAGAAGTACAGGAGAATAGCGGCAATGATTCCGATTCCCAGACCGATCAATAAAAATTTCGGCCATTGTTTATAGGGGGAACGGGGCATGGTATCCGTCTGGACAATTTCACCGTGTCTTGTCACGAAAAAGGTATCGGTATCATCATTGTAGTAATAGCAGCCTTCTTCCGGTCCCATTTCCTTGTAATAAATGAGTTGTTTGCAGAATTCCTGTGTAGCGGCATACAGGCTGTCAAAATCTACATAGTTACCGCCTTTTGGCAAATGCTTGGACATTTCGACGAGAATTTTTTCGATTCTGTTGCCGAACAGCTCACTGGAGTAGTAAAGGAACGGTTCCCGATAGCAGTACATGACATCATAGGCATTGCTGTAGCCGTCAAGATCGAGATACAGGAAAACCGTACCCGTTTCGGGAGAGAGTCCGAAAATCTCATGAGAACCGTTGACGGCAAAATTTTCCACTTCTTCATCTGTACGGCTTTTCCCTGCGGTATACATGGCAAGGTTGAAGCCCAGTGTATCGGATGTTTCTTTCAGGAGAGAAACGATCTGTTCTTTTTGCGAATCCGTGTAATTTTGAGATTCGTCACAGTAGTAAACGGTATCATCTTTATAGAAGGGATAGTCATAGTAACCGGTATAATCGTAAACATAATGTCCGTCATGGTAAGTAAGATCACTGTGACTGCGGTTATCATAAAAATCTGTCCTCAAGCTATTGATCCGTATACAGAAATCATTTACCATATTGGTGACATATGTCGGCACTGTACCGTAAAAACGGGCACTGAGCGATTCGGCCAGGGAATCAAGACTACTGTCGTCATAATAGCGGGCGGCTATGAAATCCTGTTTGATGGTACAGGAAAAATTTTGTGTATCTATGTAAAGAAAGAGCGTACCATCGGGGTCGGTGCCGACAGTATCAATGATCGTTGTGTCGGAGGTATGCGTTACCATTCCGGGATTGCTGAATACGGTATCCACACCGTTTTGCACAAAATTCGGAACGTCTGAAGAACGGTCCGTTTCTGCGATATACACGGCGATATTATTATGGATATTTTGATAGGTTTCCTCCAACTGTCTGCGAATGGCATCTATATGGGTTTGGGTCAGGGATTTGGTTTCATCGCAGAGATAGATATTTTCCGTTACGAAAGCGGCTCTTTCGGTGTAATAGTCCTTTCCCTTTTCAAGATACTCCGTGTCAACGGAGGAATCATAGAAGTCATCATCGGCATGACCGGTAACCGCCCGGTCGTAAACTTCTTCATCAATGTCGTCCTCATCGGTATTTTCGTCAGTGTATTCCTCATAGTAAGCGTCTTCATCTGTATAGAGGGGATCGCTTTCACCCTCTGCGAAGGCAGTCATGCCGCTCGTCAGCATGGACACAGCCAGTAAAGCGGAAATCAATAATTGTTTCTTCATCTGAACAGATACCCCCCGAATACAGTGATTCCCGCAATCGCCAATGCCACGGCGATACAGGTACCGAGCAGTTTTTTCATGGAAACAGGGAGCTGTCCTGCGACCTTGCCTGTCTGACCGTTTACGGCATATTCCCAGAGTTTTCCTCGGTATTCAAACGTCATGAACCATACCGGCAGGAGCATATAACGCCAGTTCAGTGTATTGATTTTGTTATTTTCCCTGCGGTGTTTGACGGTGGTGTAGTGAATGGTCTCATTAATAATGAGACGGTTATTGGCGAACATTCTTTCTTTGATACGGGGAAGCATTTTTTCCTTGTCAACATCATATTTGTCAGCCATGAATCCGCTCAGATATGCCATATTGAAAGGCTTCGCCGCCTTGTAGTCAAATGGTTCGATTGCTTCCATCAGTTGGTCTTCGATTTTGCGTGAGCCGTCGGCAGGGATTCCCTGATATTCGACAGTAGCCTCTCTTTCCACACGATACTGTGAAGTTTCGGTATAGCGGTAATTTCCGCTTGTCCAGTGACGGACATTTTCACCGAGAGCCTCCAGATGAGAGTTGGTGGTGGAGTTGGCGACCCAGAACGGCACATAGAGTCCCGTCATTTTTTCCAACTGTGCGGAGGACATCAGATTTTTGGGAGCAAAGAATTTACTTTTTGCCCACAGGTTGAATGTCTCGACCGCTTTGTCACGGTCAAGGGCAAAGGGCAGCACCATAGAAGGTTTGTATTTGCCGTCAACACGTCCGTTCAGGATCACGGGATTATGGCAGTAATAGCAGAAAGAGGCGGCTGTATTGGCATCACATACGATTTGTGCACCGCAGCTCGGACAGGAATACAGGCGGCTTTCTTCTTCAAAGGTTTCGCGTTCGCTTTTTTCTTCGTCGGTCAGTTCGCTTTCAGGGGGCATTTCATCGGGATCCTGTCGGTAGGCATCTTCGATTTCCTGCATTTTAAGCTGATATTCCGGTAATGTCGCAAAATAGTTTAATAAAGAAAGCAGATGTGGTATAATTAGGAAAAAATGTTGGAGATGAAGATGTGGTTTACGAAAAAGTATTGTGTCCATATTGCAAAAGTGATAAAGTGGTAAGATATGGAAAGAATAGTACGGGAAAACAACGCATGATGTGTCAAAATCATGAATGCAGCCATAAAACATTTCAGTTGGAATACAGCAACAACGCAAGTAAACCTGAAACAAAAGAAAAAATAATCGATATGGTTATGAACGGTTCGGGAACAAGAGATACAGGCCGAGTATTAAAAATCTCACCTAATACAGTGACATCAGTTTTAAAAAAACAAAAGATTTCCCGAAACAAGTAAACACAAATTTCCTTGAAACATTAAAATCCGGAGAATCCACAGAAATAGATGTTTATATCGAAACACCCGCCGAAATGGACGAAATGTGGAGTTTTTATCATGATAAAAAACATCAGGTATGGCTTTGGTGGGCAGTGGATCATAAAACCAATACACCTCTTGCCTATACATTTGGAACAAGAGAGTATAAATATTTAGATGAACTCTTGCAATTGCTTTCCGAATTTCATATCGGTACAGTTTACGCTGATAATAATTTTGCTTACGACAGCAGGATTTCTCCCGATAAACTTGTTACGGGAAAAAGAAATACGCAACAAATTGAACGAGATCATCTGACATTAAGAACACGCATAAAACGGCTTGCACGTAAAACAATCTGCTTTTCAAAAGATCTTGAAATTCATAAAGCTGTGATAGGTACCTTCATCAACATATTCTTTTTCGGTCATACCTTTGATTCATCAACGATTCTGTGACACGACCGATATTCCAGCACTTCCTCCTCCGTGAAAGCACTGCGGCAGTATTCACAGGTAAATTTTTGTTGGTCGGGGGAGAATTTTAAATCCGCATTACAGTTCGGACAATGAAATTGTTTGGCTTCACTGTTCAATTAACTTCAACCTCCACAATCGTGTTATTTTGACACATTTTTTTAATAATACTACAAATAGCCGTTCTTTGTCAATAAATAAATCAGCGTTTCCCTGACAGGGCTGCTGCCAGGGAAACGCCTGTTATTTTCAGCTGCACTTGGAAGTGCAGCGTGTGAAAAATACCATAGAAACTACCATATAGGCAAAGAAGAAAAAGACCGGTCCTACCAGTACCGCTGATAAAACAGATTCGGCAGTGAGTGTCACGGCTGCGGCAGTCACTGCGGAAAAAATCGTGCCGAGAATACCGAAAAACAATCCGCCAAAATGACAGCGGATACATTTTTTGAATTTGGAGCGGCACTCTGAAACGGCAGAGCCGATGACAACCGTAAACAGGAAGGCAAATCCTGTGATAAGTGCGGTCAGTGCCACTGTAAACGGTGCCGTGAGAATGGAATTGACAAAAAGAACAATTCCCAGTGCGGCAAACAGTATACCGCTGATGATACTGACCAGAATCATTACACCTGACATACAACTGTCACAAATGTCGGGGCAGGCGGTCTCTTTTTTCTGTTTTTCATCATAATTGTTTGACATATTTTTCAACTCCGTCATAAAAAATTCAGTATCGGAATATTCATAAAAGATCATTTTCATTCTCTGCTTTTGACAGGGAATTTTTTTGCTCCCGTTAGCAGAATATGCGTAAAAACAGGATTTGTGAATAATCTTTTTGTGACAAACTTAAAATTTCATATTTACATTTGGAAGAATTAATAGTATAATAATTGAGTAAGAATTTATTATGGTGGGAGAAGTGACGGTCCGGATGAGCAGTAAAATCGGAAGAAATGAATCGTGCTGGTGTGGAAGCGGCAAAAAATATAAAAAATGTCATGAGCAGTTTGATGAGAAAATTGCCTTTATCAAAAGTCAGGGACATGAGGTGCCTGACCGTTCTATTATCAAAACACCTCAGCAAATTGAGTGTATCAGAGAAAGCTGTAAGATTAATATTGCTGTACTGGATTATGTGGCAGAACATATCCGGGCCGGAATGACAACACAGGAAATTGATGATTTGGTTGCTCAAAAGACGGCAGAACTGGGAGCAATTCCTGCTCCTCTGCATTATGAGGGCTATCCGAAAAGCGTTTGTACTTCCATCAATGATGTGGTTTGTCACGGAATCCCGTCAGAGAAAGTGGTACTGAAAGACGGAGATATTGTGAATGTGGACTGCTCTACGATTTATAAAGGATATTTTTCCGACTCGTCAAGAATGTTCTGTATCGGCAATGTCAGCCCCGAAAAGAAAAAACTGGTTGATGTTGTCAAAGAATGTGTAGAGATCGGTCTTGAAAAAGTACAGCCGTGGTCATTTTTGGGAGATATGGGACAGGCTGTGCATGAACACGCTGTCGCAAACGGTTACAGTGTGGTGCGTGAAATTGGCGGACATGGTGTAGGCTTGGCCTTCCATGAAGATCCCTGGGTAAGCTATGTGTCCAAAGCGGGAGAGGAAATGCTTTTGGTACCCGGAATGATCTTCACAATTGAGCCGATGGTGAACATGGGAACAGAAAAAGTATTTGTAGATAAAGAGGATGACTGGACGGTTTATACTGCTGATCATCAGCCTTCAGCCCAGTGGGAAATCATGGTGCTTGTCACCGAAGACGGTCACGAGGTGCTTTGCTATTGACGGAATATCAAACATGAACGGAGGTTATTTTATGGAGCAGATTGTGGTGAAGGGAAATGAAAAGCTGACAAAAATACAGTATGAGGGACTTACCATCAACGGTTATACGGAAACGGAAAATGCACTGGAAGCGGTTTCTCTGATTGTGAACGGATTTTTGAAGTGTCAGAATCGTTTTTCATGCAAGGATTTTTTGTGCAAGGGTACGACTCGTTTAATGGATGATGTCAGCATAGAGAATCTGCAGTGCAAGGGAGCTTTGTTTTCATCGGGTGCCAAGGAAGTCAAAGCAGGCAGAATTACCTGTCAGGGAGCCGTCAAGCTTTCTTCCGACCTTGTGATTGATACACTGGATGTAACAGGCTCATTTTCCATCAGAAACGAGGGCTGTATCAAGGCAAGAGCTATCAATGCGGAAGGTTCTGTCGCTGTCAACAATACCATTGAAGCGGAAACCATCAATTCCTTTGGTTTTATCTATGCCGATACGATTATTGCCAAAAGTATCTATATCCGTTCCAAAAAAACGCCTGTTTCCAAAGCACTCAAAAGCGAAGGTGTGGATACGACCATTCCTACCATTATCGGAGATGAAATCGAACTGGTGAATGTCAGAGTTCATGAGGTCAAAGGCAAGTATATTAAAATCGGTCCCAACTGTAAAATTGATAAAATAGAATATTCCAGAAATCTTGCAATAGATGAATCTGCAAAAGTAGAAGAAATTATCAAAATATAAAAAAATCCGGCCTGAACCCTCAGGTCGGATTTTTTGATGTGCTGTCCGAAAGAAAAACAGAGCGGTCTTGTATCTGACAGTTGTAATATAACAGCAGTTTGGCGAGTGCGGCTTCATCCGAAAGATTCCAAAGGGGAACAGCACCGTTTTGCAAAAGAGCGTGGCTTGTTTCGTAAACGGAACTTCCTTTGACAGCCGTGAAATAAAAGTCAATTCCTTTGTTCTGACACTTTTTCAGGAAATACAGGGCATTTTCCGTGCCGTCCGTTTTGACGGTGCAGGAATGATAGGTGATATGCAGAACTGCTTTGACGGTATCGGGCAGGGCAATCGCAGAGTAGAGCATAGACGGATAAGGCTTTATGAGCAGTATGTCGTTTGCAAGTGATAATGTTTTATCGGAAAAGGCAGGGGACATTCTGACAGGATAAAGAGAAGGGGTGAGCTGATGAAAACCGTTTTCTGTGATTTTTCCGAAAAGCGAACCCCGAAAAGAAGTAAATTTTCCGAGAAATCTGTCAGCCTCTCTGATTTGTTCGGGAAGATAGACGGAACAGAAATTTTCTCCGTCGTTCCGATAGACCGTAAACACACCGTGGGAAAACGTATGAACAAGCACAACGGCAGCGTGTATATTGCATAAAGCATTGCTGCGGCTGTCATCGGGAATATAATTGGCGGCAGTTATCACAACGGGAATGTTGAAATGCCGGCAGCAGATTCCCAACACAGCAGATGTATAGGAAAGCGTATCGCTGCCATGTGTGATAATGATACCGTCAAAGTCTGTCAAATCTGTACTGTACAGAAAATTGACAAGTGTTTCCCAGTGCTTTTTATCCAGATTTTCACTCAGGATATGCAAAGGCTGCACAATGACAAATTCCGTGTCATCATGGTAGGTTTCTTTGTAAAGCTCAAGTGCACGGCAGTTCCCGCTTTGTACCGAAAGAATACCGTTTTGGGACTCACAGCCGATAGTGCCGCCTGTCAGGACAGTCAGGATTTTTTTCATAGCAATCATTCTCCTTGAAAAAATTTATGCTTTTGTTCACTGAAAATTCAAAAGTATTCTGTATAATTATAGTGCATAATTATCGTAATTGCAACGGAGGAACATTCATGGAAAGTTTGGTAAAGCATCCGCTGGAGCCTGTTTTTGACAACGATTCCAAAGTATTGATTCTCGGAACCATGCCGTCACCGAAATCAAGAGAAAACGGCTTTTATTATGCCCATCCGCAGAACCGTTTCTGGAAAATCCTGTCGGAGATATTTTCGGAACCGTTTCCTGTTTCCAACGAACAGAAAAAAGCCTTGGTATTCCGACATCATATCGCATTATGGGACGTTTTGCAGTCATGCAGTATTGACGGAGCAGAGGACTCCACTATCAGAAATCCTGTACCCAACGACATCAAAAGTCTGCTTGACAAAACCAATATTCAAAATATATTTACCACAGGTCGGAAAGCCTTTCAGCTTTATCAAAAATTCTGCCTTTCCACGACAGGCATACAGGCGGTTGCTTTGCCGTCCACAAGCCCTGCCAATCAGAGATATTATACATACGAAGATATTTTGCGGGAATATCGTGTTTTGCTTGCTTATACGGAGTGATATGTGCTATACTGTAAACTGTACGAAAAAAGAAAGGACTGGTTACAACGAAATTCATTTCATGGAACGTCAACGGACTGCGGGCCTGTATGCAGAAGGGATTTCTGGAATTTGTCAGGGAACAGCAGGCGGATTTTGTCTGCCTTCAGGAAACCAAAATGCAGGAACATCAGGCACAAGTGCCTTTGGACAACTATCGGAAATATTTTAACAGTGCCGAAAAAAAAGGCTATTCGGGAACAGCCGTTTTTACGCTCAGAGAGCCTTTGTCTGTGATATACAACGGCATGGACATGGAAGAACATTCCCACGAGGGAAGAATGATTACACTGGATATGGGAAATTTTTATCTGGTGAATGTCTACACGCCCAATGCAAAAGACGGACTTCTGAGAATCGACTACCGTATGCAGTGGGAAACGGATCTGAGAGAATATCTGATGAAACTGGACAAACAAAAGCCTGTGATTTACTGCGGGGATTTAAACGTCGCTCACAATGAAATCGATCTGAAAAATCCCAAAGCCAACAAAGGCAATGCAGGCTTTTCCGACCAGGAACGGGGCAAAATTGCCGAACTTCTTCAATCGGGTTTTACAGATACCTTTCGTTATCTGCATCCCGACGAGACGGGGCGTTACAGCTGGTGGTCCTACCGTTTCAATGCCCGCAAAAACAATGCGGGATGGCGTATTGACTATTTTATTGTTTCGGACAGAATCAGGAACAGGATTACAAGAGCCGATATTTTATCGGATGTTTACGGCAGTGACCATTGTCCGGTTGTACTGGAAGCGGATATTTGAATACAGAGGTGATTTTTTGATGATAGAGGTAAAAAATCTGACAAAGCACTACGGAAAAAACATTGCCCTTGACAATATCAGTTTCAAACTGAATGAGGGGGATGTGCTGGGCTTTCTGGGACCGAACGGTGCCGGCAAGTCTACCGCTATGAATATTATTACGGGCTATATTTCGGCGGATGAGGGAACGGTAACGATTGACGGTCATGATATATTGGAAGAGCCGTCGGAAGCCAAAAAAAGAATCGGCTATCTTCCGGAGATACCGCCGCTTTATCAGGATATGACGGTACAAAAGTATCTGGAATTTATGTACCGGCTGAAAAAGGTTCGCAAGCCTATGAAAGAACATATTTCCGAAATATGCGAGATGGTGCAGATTCGGGATGCGGAAGAAAAAATTATCAGGCATTTGTCCAAAGGCTACCGTCAGCGTGTGGGAATCGCACAGGCACTGTTAGGCTATCCGCCTGTACTGATACTGGATGAACCGACAGTCGGTCTTGATCCGGCACAGATCATTGAAATACGGAAGCTGATCAGAGATCTGGGCAAAAAGCATACCATTATTTTATCTTCCCATATTCTTTCAGAGGTGCAGGCAGTCTGCGATAAAATTCTGGTCATCAATCACGGAAAAATTATGGCAGAGGGACAGACCGACAGTCTGACACTTCTCGGACGTGAAACAAGAAAAATAAAAATTGTCGCTGAGGGCAGAGAACAGAATCTTTATTCCGCATTGAAGAGTGTTGACAAAGTGATGAATGTGGAAAGACTCGGAGAAACGGAAAAGGGCTGTTATGAATTCATTGTGGAAAGCTCGGCGGATGTCAGAAGGTCTGTCAGCAAGGCAGTGGCAAGAACAGACGGCATTATTCTGCTCATGCAGCCGGAGGGACGTTCTCTGGAGGAGACCTTCCTGAATATCATTTCGGGAAAATCTGAGTGAAAGGAAGAAAGCAACTATGTCAGCCATTTTAAAAAGAGAGCTTGCCGCCTATTTCAGTTCACCGGTAGGATATATTGTAACGGCAGCATTTATGTTTTTCAGCGGATTCTTTTTTTATGTGCAGTGCCTGAATATCGGAACATCAAATATGTACGCTGTATTTCAGAGTATGTTTTTCATTGTGCTGTTTGTGATACCGCTGATTACCATGAGATTATTCTCGGAGGAGAAAAAATATAAGACCGATCAGGCACTTCTGACAGCCCCTGTCAGCCTTGCCGGAATTGTGACAGCAAAATTTTTGTCAGCTTTTGTGATGCTGTCCGTATGTCTGGCATCCTATGTGATAGAGGGGATTGTGCTGTCGTTTATTGCGTCGCCCGACTGGAGCGTGATTATCGGCAATATTTTTTCCATGATGATGATGGGAGCGGCATTTATTGCGATCGGACTGTTTATTTCGTCTCTGACGGAAAATGTGATGATTGCAGCCATCGGTTCCTTTGCCGTGAATTTAGTCATCAGTCTTGTAGACTCGATTTCCGCCAATCTTCCCGTACCATTCCTGAAAGGCCTGCTGGATTCCCTGTCCTTTCAGACAAAGTACAGTAATTTTGCTTTGGGAATCGTGCAGCTTTCAGACGTTGTATTTTTTGTGAGTGTAACAGTGCTGTTTCTGTTCTTTACGGAGAGAGTACTGGAAAAAAGAAGATGGGCATAAGGAGGAATGGCAGCATGACGGAAGAAAAACAAAACACTTCCAGAAAGCCTGTGAGCAGAAAAAAGAAAAAGGCGTTGTTTTCCGCAGCGGTCATAATCGTTGTTGTCACAGCCGTGATTCTTGTGAATATCATTGCAGCAGTTTTGACGGACAAGTTCACCGTATTTACAGCAGACATGACTTATATGAAAGTCTTTGAACTCACAGAGCAGTCTATGGATATTGCCAAAAATGTCGGAAAAAAAGTGACAATTACGTTCCTTTCCGAAAGAAAGGATTACGAAAACAGAGATCCCTACTGCAAGCAGACATCTGTTTTAGCAAATGAATTGGCAAAATATTCCGGCGGCATGATAACGGTTGATTATGTGGACATTGTGACCAATCCGACTTTTGCGAAAGACTATGACAGTGCGGACAATCTGACAGCCAATGATGTGATTGTGAGCTGCGGAGCAAAGAGAAAATTACTGAAAGTCAATGATTTGTTCACGTTTGAGGCTTACTCAGGCGAATATCAGTATATTGCCTCATCGCAGTCAGAGCAGGTGATTGACAATGCGATTGTCACCGTGACCAGTGATATTGTGACAAAAACAGCAATCGTCTCTGACAACTCCACACAAAATTATACGTATTTTGTCAATACGCTGAATTCCAATAACTATGAAGTGACGGAAATTTCTCTGGAAAAGGATGAAATTCCCTCTGATGTGCAGATGGTAGTGATCTATGAACCTCAGCAGGATTTTTCGGATGATGCCCTGACAAAGTTGGATGATTTTCTGCTCAACGGCGGAGCATACGGTAAAAATCTGCTGTACGTTCCCGATACCAACAATACAAGCCATCCTAATTTAGACCAGTTTATCAGTATTTTCGGAGTAAGCGTGGGGGATGGTGTTGCGTTTGAATACGATTCCGGCAGCCGTTATTATGAAAGCGATTATTATGAATATCTTTTCTGTGACTTTGCCTCGAATCTTTACAGAGAGAATTTCTCTGAAACAAAATATACTCCTGTGATGACAGGTGTATCACGTCCCATTGTGTTGGAAAATAAAAATGCTGTTCCGCTGCTGGTACTTTCGGAACAGTCAGGCATTTGTCCGTATGATGCGGATGAAAGCTGGTCCATGAAAGATGCCATTACCAAAAATGTCTGTGTGATGGCACAGTCCTCCGTCGGCATTGAAGAAGCAGCGTCTACCCTTATGCTGATAGGCTCGGGCGATATGCTCACACAGGATTATTTCAGCAAGGTGACAGGCAACCAAACCTATATCATGACCATGCTGGCAGACCTGAACGGACGGGATTCCGAAACCATCACGGTTGCCGATAAAATCATTACGGATTTTGATATTGAACTGAATGCACAGACAAGATTCTGGATAGGCTTTGTACTATATGCCCTGCTGCCATTGATGATTCTCGGCTGTGGTCTGACAGTTTTCCTGATACGCCGCAACGGCTGACGGAGGAATGATAATACTATGAAAAAGAGTGCAAAGTTTCTGACAGGTGCCTGTATTGCGGTGGGGGTGCTGGGCGCAGCCTTGGCAGTGATTCTTAGTTTGCCGTCTGATAAAAATCAGGATACGGTCAGTGCGGACGGAACAGATTTGTTATTGTTTGATAAGTCTGCACTGCATGTGGATGACATTACCATCAAAAACCGGAGCGGTGAATATCGTCTTTTGGGATATGACTATGCAAAAGAGAAAGATACTTCTCAGAGTTCCGACACTTCCCCAAGTAATGTTCCGGTAGTGTATACCATGCAGGAATATCCGGAATCCCTGCTTTCGGGAATGATGACCAATATGTTGGTATCGGAGTGTCAGACAGCCGCCGCCCTGCGTATCGTGGACAAATCAGGCAAAAAATATCGGGACTATGGTTTAGCTCCTCCTTCTGCGGAAGCGGTGATCGTATACAGTGACGATTCTGTGATAAAATTGTCATTGGGAGATGAGGCTCCCGACAAAAGCGGCACATACTGCCGTATTGACGGAGATAAAAACGTTTATTTAGTGAATTCGTCGTCTGTGGATATGTTTTTGATGGACAAGCTTCAGTTGTTTGACAAGACGCTGAGCGATGAAATGGAAGAGTCTGACAGTATCGCATCAGTATCGGTATCGGGAAGCGGTTATGAAAAGCCTGTCCTGCTCAGCAATGAACCCAATGACAGGAGTCAGAGTCCGTATACCATGACTTCACCGTATTTTGAGTGCTGTGACAGCAGTGCCTCTGTGGGATTTGCCTCACTGTTTTTTGATATGACAGCCTCCGAGGTAGCTGCGGCAGGCGTGAAAGAAGCACAGCGAAAAGAGTATGGTTTGGACAAACCGTATATGGATGTCAGAATCACGACAGAGTCGGGACGGGAGATAGAAATACTCGCCTCCGAAAAAGATGATGACGGATATTATTATCTGATGAAAAAGAACGGCAATATCATTTATCGTGAATCGGCTGAGGAAACGGCATGGTATGGTGTGACATACAAGGAATTTCTGAATGATGCGGTTTTCATGCCGGATCTGTTCCATGTCGGCAGTGCCGTGATTACCTGTGAAGGAACGGCAGAGGAATATGTGTTGAAGCGTGAGACGGTCGTCAATGAAATGTATGAGGAAGTCGTACAGACAACGCTCTATTATCATGATGAAATAATAGATTATTCCCGACTGTTCCATTTCATACAGAATATTGCAGGAATCACCCGTGAAGAAAATGCTCCCGACAGTTCGGACGGCTGTGAAGAATTGCTGAATATCCGCCTGAACTTTGAAGGAGGTCAGACAGAAGCATTTGCATTGTATCAGACTCCTGACGAAAAGGTGTTTACCGTTCTCAACGGCCATATCGAAAATTACACAGACAGGGACTATGCTTTGCAAGTCATTGCACAGGTTCCGAAAATACATTCGGACGAGTCCTTGGAGATCTTGGAAAAGTCAGCGGAGTAACATCTGACAGATAACAGCAGCATCACCCTGTAAAGCTCAAATGCTTTGCAGGGTGATGTGCTTTTTTATTGATTTTTCAGAGAGTTCACCGCATTGAAAACATCGGAAATTCTGTACCATGTGGGAAAGTTGACAACGCCTGTCACAGGCAAATCAAATACTTCCTGAAATGTTCTGACAGACTGAGCGGTTTTGGGACCGAAAATGCCGTCAACGGCAAGTTTTCCGATCAAAGGATAATTGTTGGAAATAGTGTTGAGCTGACGCTGAATGGTACGTACAGGTTCTCCCCGTGAGCCTGTTTGAAGAACGCCGGGGAAGGACAGGGGAATTCCCGAAACTTTTTTTGCCTCTTTCAGAACAATATCATAACCGTAATAATTTTTGAGAATCTGAATGGCAGAATATCCCTGGTCGCCTAATTCTTTGGAGCCCCATTGGCTGAGCCATCCTTCACGGACAACACGGATACCGTCACTGTACTGTGTAAACAAAGGCTGGTTAATATCTGCCTTGGAAATGTAAAGGGTAAAAATCTCATCCACAATATCGGAAATTTCCTGGAAAATATTTCTTCCATAGGTGAAAGCCTGGTCATAGGCGGTGGAATTGGTGATTGTAAAGCTGTAGCCCTTGCTCCGGTACCATTCGGTGTATACTCTGCTGAGGGTAAAGGAAAGAATGGCTAAAATATTGGCTTTGAGTGTTTCACGGGGCCAGCTGGCGTAAATTTCACTGCTTGCGACGTTTTTGATATAATCCTTGAAAGTGACCGTGTAATTGGGAGCGGTTCTGTCGGAGGGAACGCCTGCATGAACGACAATGAATTCAGGGACAACGGTTTCGGGCAGTACCACCAGATTGCTTGGAAAGGGCAGACGCTTTACAGCCGATTCGGGAATTTTCGGGGGAAAATCGCCCCACAGAGTAGGGTAGGGTATCAGAATATTTTCAAAATTCTGCACAAGGGAGACATTCTGAATGGAAGTGGTATCGGGAAACACCTGCACATTCTGAATAAACGCCTGCTGATAGCCTTCCAGTGTCACACGCATATTATACTGGTTGAAAGGCCGTGGCCGGTCGAAGCTCATGGAATTTTCGATAGGCGGTGCGGAAAGCATGACAGGGGGGAGCTGTCCCTGTGAGTCGGTGACTGCCTGTTCAATGACCGTATCGCTTTCCGGCGAAAGAATTTCCACCAAGGCGTTTTCGGCAGGCTGACCGATACTGTTGAGAAAAACATTGGTTTTCAGCAGACCAAAACCTCCGCTGATATTCTGTACTTCGGCAGTGTTATTGTCGGGCATGAAAAAAGACCTCCTTTATGGCGTGTTGAAGTTATAGTTGACAACGGTTTCACGAATAGAGGCAAACGTATTGTACAGATTCATTTTTCCGTAGCCCCATTGGTTATTTGGGAAACGGATATTTTCATCTCTGACACATCCGCTGATAAAAAGATTTTTGATTAAGTCACCGTTGATGGTAGGCATATTGTTTTTGACAATGCCCCATTCCATCAAAAGAGCGGCTGCCCCTGCCGTAACGGCTGCGGCAGCACTGGTGCCTGTCATGGTGCCGTAGCCTGTCGGAAATACTCCCTTGATATTTACACCCGGCGAGACAAAATCGGGAGCGATTTTGGGTACTCTTGTCGGTCCCCATGACGACGAAACGGCTAAACTGCCGTCATCGGCATTGTAGGCACCGCAGGTAATCGACCGGACAGCCGTTGCCGGATAGACAATGGTATATTCCGGAACAGGCTTGAGAAATTCCACACGGTCGGAAACCTGTCCTGTAATCGGCAGCCATGCCCAGTACTGACCGTCAATCACAGAATCTCCGAACAGCCGTATATCCCAGATACCGCTTGTAGCGTTGCGGAATCCCACAATGAGATTATTGTTGGTGTCCTTGAAATACTTAATATAGACCGTGGTATTTTCTAAAACGAGTTTTTCCGAGTATTCCAGACCTGATTTGAAAGGCGTCCGGGGAATGGTTTCACCCGTGGGAGAAATCACTCCCAGAGAAACCTTGTCAAAGGCAGGACCGAATATCACAACGGAAAAAGAAGCTCCCTGTTCCCCCACACGCACACTGATGCTTTCCGTTCTGCCGTTGAAAAGAGTGCCTTGTGTGTGATGCTTGGCATTGGCTTCATTGCCTGCGGCAGTAATAAACGCATAGCCTGCCCTCTGCGACACAAACGAAATATAATCTTCAAACAGTGTGTTTCCGTCATGGGCACTCGAATTGGAACCCATGCCGATACAAATGACAGCAGGCATTTTAAATTCCACGGCTTTGTCAATAATGTATTTGATGCCCAGAAGATAGTCGGATGATTCATACAAATTCGGATTTTCAGGGGACAAAAGATAACGGTTGATGTAATAATCTCTTGCCCGTTTGAGTTTGACGGCAATGATATTGGCATTGGGAGCTGCCCCGGTATATTCCCCGTTATCGTTGCCGGCGGCGACGGAAGCCAGAAATGTGCCGTGACCATCTTCATCCATAGACGGTACAATGCTGAAAGGTCTTTCGGATTGAAGAGCCTCATTAATTTTGTCATGGTCATAGGTAGAGCCGAAATACAGTTCCTCGCTGCGTTCACCGTCAAGACTTTGATCCCATATGCTTAAAATTTTACTGGTGCCGTCCTCAAATTGAAATACCTTGTCCGTAAAGTCAATACCTGTGTCTACAATGCCGATAATGACACCATATCCCGACAGATCCAGAAACGGCTGATTGAGTACCTGTGTAATGCCGCTTGTTTCATTGCTCTGAATGTCAAGCGGTGACATAATTTTGGGATAGAACGAAAAAAAGTCGCTGCCCAAATCCACCAGCAACCGCTGAATATATTTCTCGTTGGTATAGACAACCGCATAACTGTTTTCAAACTGTGTGCCGACACGGATATACGGTTTGTCCTGAATGTATTCCCGAAAGCGTCTTGTGTTGATGACCTGAAAGTCAACGGTTGTCGGCAGCTTGACAAATTCATCAAGAGGCAGTTCGTTTTCGTCGATTATATCTGCCATAAGTCATAACCTCCCCATTGATAGCGTTCCATGTAGGAAACGGAATTGCTCAGGCATAATGTACCGTAGCCGAATGTGGGATTGGGATAGGAAATTCCCGGATTTCTTTTCGCACCAAGCCGCAGAAATGCCCTGATACGTTCCCCGTACAAAAAAGGTGCATTGTTTCGTACAATGCCCCACTGCATCATCAAGGCAGCCGAACCGGTGACAAAAGGAGCGGCAAAGCTGGTCCCCGTAAAGGAATCATATCCGCCGCCGGCTCTTGCGGAAGTGATACTCACGGCAGGAGCGGCAATATCGGGAATCCGTGATGTTTCAGGGACTCCCACACCCGAAAATTCGGCAATACTTCCCAGTCTGTCGTTATATCCTGCTGCACGGATGACTTTTTGAGCGGTGGCAGGCAATGTTATGGTATTGTAGACAGACGGATTGGAAAAATATGTTTTGGGCGTGACTTCCTCAACAGTGGGGAGCCATATATCGATCACCCCGTCCACAATGACGGAAGGAATGATTCTCAGCCGCCATATTCCCGAACGGACGGTGTCTGTCTCCGCCTGCACACGAAAATAAATTTCCTGATTGACGGAATAACGGCTTGGCTGTCCGTAAAGAACCGTCAAAATCATGTTATCGACACGAACGGTTTTGATTCTGTTTTCCAGATTGATGACACCCGAACTGATACCGTTGGGAAATATCAGCTCTACAGCGAAACTGTCGGCAAAGTTTTTCCATAGTGACAGATAAAAGCTTTCAATGCCCGAAGCGGTGAAAAATTCAATATCCTTTGTCTGTCCCGATTCGAGAGTACCGTTGAAATGATGTCCCGAACCGCCTTCGTTGCCTGTCGGAATGACAATGACATTTTTCCATTCAGCCGTAATTTCCGTAAGATATTCTTCAAAAAGAGAATCTCCCTTATGAGAACCGCTGTTCATGCCGAAACTCATGTTAATGGCAACAGGCTTTTTCAGAAGTCTTGCCTTGTCGATAATATATTTGACAGCACGCATAATTTCCGTACTCTGTGCGAAAAAGTCAAATCCTTTTTGTCCGACCTTCACGATAATCAAATCTGCCTGAAAGGCAACTCCGATATTTTCACCGCTGCTTGCTCTGCCGTTTCCTGCGGCAATGCCCGCAACTGCGGTACCGTGTCCGTTGAAGTCGCCCGACGGAACTATCTGCAATGGTTCGGGAGACTGCAACGCCTCGTTTAACTGCATTTGAGTATATTCCGTTCCCTCGTTGAAGCCCGACGGGGGATTTCCGTCAATCGTCTGGTCCCATAAAAAGAGAATACGGCTTGTACCGTCCTCATTACAAAAATCAATATGGGTATAGTCGATCCCCGAATCCACGATTCCCACAATGACATCTTTTCCGCTGAGGTTATAGCTGTAGGGATTCTGAACGGCTCTGATGCATGATGAGGTCAGGTGAAAGCCGGTACCCAGATACAGACGTTTCGGCAGCTCAATGTCCTCGATTTCGGAAAAGGTATAAAGTTCACTGATACGTCCTCTTTCAATGGTCAGTATGGCATAATCCTGAGAGAGAATTTCAGCCGAAGCATTGACCTGACGGGCAACGGCAAAAATATCACCGTTATATTTGACAATGATTTCTGCAACATCCATACAAAGCCTCCTCCCGTTACAGAGACACTATATGCAAAATGCCATGAAAAAATGCCCATACACGAGGTATGGACATTTTGGATTATTTGGAAGAGGGCTTTTTGAGGAATGCCATGATGAGCCCGAAAAAAATGGCTGCGGCAATGCCTGCGGAACAGGCGGTCAGCCCTCCTGTAAACGCTCCCAGCCAGCCGTCACGGGAAACACTTTCTTCAATGCCTTTGGCAAGAGAATAGCCGAAGCCTGTCAGGGGAACAGTCGCCCCTGCTCCCGCAAAGTCAACGATTGGCTGATAAATGCCGAGAGCTGTCAGCAAAACGCCTGCTGTGACGTATACCACAAGAATTCTGGCAGGTGTGAGCTTGGTCTTGTCAATGAGAAGCTGGGCAATCACACACAGGATTCCTCCGATTAAAAATGCACTGATGTATTGCATGAAATTTTCACCACCATGATGTTATTATGGGCAGATAAACAAAAAATATCCCTCAAAAAATTTTTTTACGAAATTCGCCTGACAAAATTGTGCATATTTCCGCAAAATCCGAAAGCAAACAATTATTTGTGCTATTTTATTTTGGCAGGTTGCAAAAAATTTGCTATTTGATTGTGTATACTTTCCATAGAAAAAACTTTGTAAAATTTGTTCAGATGTATTGCATTTTTTAACTTAATAATTTATAATTAGTATATCAAGTGGCGGAGAGTAGCATCGGGTGTCACATTGTGGTGCCTGCGGCATACTTTTCCCATTCGGAGCGGTGGTTATGAAATGTTGATCGGAACCTATCAGCATAATATTGATTCCAAAGGCCGAGTCATTATCCCTGCAAAATTCAGGGAAGAACTTGGTGATGTGTTTTATGCCACCAAAGGTACAGATGAATCTGTCACCGTGATGTCACAGGAGGCTTGGGAGGCTCTCGGTCAGAAAATAGCCGCTCTCCCGTCTTCCAAAACAAAGGATGTCAGAAGATTCCTTTTTGCCGGTGCAGCGGAACTGATTCCCGACAAGCAGGGAAGAGTCCTTCTGCCGCAGGCACTCCGGGATTTCGCCCATCTGCAAAAAGATGTGGTGATTATCGGAACAGGCTCGCTGGTGGAAATCTGGGATCTGGAACGGTGGAACCAATATAACGAAGACATGGCAGAAAGTCAGGTGCTGGATGTCATGAACCTGTATGAAATTTAAGGCGGTGCAGCATGGAATTTTCACACAAGCCTGTCCTTCTCGGTCAGACAATCAACTCTTTGAACATCCATCCCGATGGGATTTATCTGGACGGAACGGCAGGCGGCGGAGGACATTCCGCAGAAATTCTCGGACATCTGCAAAACGGACGGCTGATCTGTGTGGATCAGGATCCCGATGCGATTACTGTCCTTCGGGAACGGTTTGGAGATTGTCCCAATGTGACGATCGTACAGTCGAATTTCTCGGAAATGAAAAAAATTCTGTCTGAACTGGAAATTGTATCACTCGACGGAGTACTGCTGGATATCGGTGTTTCCTCTCATCAGCTCGATACGGCCGAGAGAGGATTTTCCTATCACAGTGATGCCCCGCTTGACATGAGAATGAGTCGGAGCGGCACAACGGCGGCACAGCTTGTCAATGAGCTGCCGTTTGGTGAACTGGTGCGGATTCTGTCAATGTACGGTGAGGAGAAATTTGCAAAAAATATCGCCCGTGCGATTGAACGGGAACGGGCAGCCCGGCCGATTGAGACAACGCTGCATTTGGCGGAGATTGTCAAATCTGCTTATCCTGCTGCCAAAAGACACGACAAACATCCTGCCAGAAAAACATTTCAGGCGTTACGGATTGCTGTCAACGGAGAACTTGACAGACTTTCCATGGGACTTGATGAAGCATTGGACTGCCTGAAAAAGGGAGGCAGACTTTCTGTCATTACATTCCATTCGCTGGAGGACAGAATGGTCAAGCAGAGAATGTTGAAATGGAGTGAGGGATGTACTTGTCCGAAAGATTTTCCTGTTTGTGTCTGCGGCAACAAGCCCAAGGTCAAACTTGTGACACGCAAACCTCTCGAAGCAGAGACGGATGAATTGAAGGAAAATTCCAGAAGCCGCAGTGCCAAGCTGCGATGCTGTGAAAAATTGTAAATTTGATATTTTTGATAAAGCCCGTCTGATGCCGAACAGGTACAGGCAGGGTCTCGGAAAGGGAGTATAGGAATGGCACGTGATAAGTTGAACGGAAATGCTTATGACCTGTCACTGTTTGAACCGCAGAAAAAGGTCGGCGGTAAAAAAGGATTAGATGATAAAAGGAAAAAAGACAATAAAATTATCAGACTGGATGCCGATAAAAATCAGAAACTGTCCAGAAGAAAAAGAAATCCGTTGGTAATCGTGGGAGTGTCCTTGGCAATGTGTGCGGCAGTGGGAGTCGGCAGCTGGATCGTCTGCAACAATGTGATGCTTAACGAACTGAGTCAGGAAATTACCGATGCCAAAACGGAAATCACGCATTACCAAAATCTTCAGGCAGAATATCAGATGAGAATTGACAATAAATTGACACCCGGTCTCATTCAGAGTTATGCCGAAAGCAAACTGGGAATGTCTCAGGTGAAAAGTGCACAAAAAAAGTTTATTTCACTTTCTGACGGCGATCTCGGTGAGGTGATCCGTGATAACGGTGCCGGTACGGTTCTGGATTCCCTGGCAAAGCTTTTCGGCGGTTCTTAAAGTCTGTGCGGGCGGTTAATCATAATGAGCCCTGCTCAACAATAAGTATGTAAATAAGCGGGTTGTAACGAAAGGAAATGTATCACAGCAAAAACTTTTGTATACAGCCCGTTTTTTATGGAAAATGAGAGAATTTTACAGGTCGGGGAAAGGAAGAGGAGAGTATACATGGCGAAAAAGGGTACATCAGCAAAATTCAAAAACCGCTCCGTATTCATCATTGTCATGATTCTGGTAGTGGGTTTCGGATTGGTAGCAGGACGACTGCTGTATCTTCAGACATTTATGGCGGAGGAACTGCAGCAGAGAGCAGTGGAACAACAGCTGTCAGATACGACGATCTCCGCCAAGAGAGGAAGTATCTATGATGCAAACGGAAATCTGCTGGCACAAAGCATCACCGTATGGAACATCGTGCTGGAGCCTGCCAATATCAAGGAGGAGGAAGACCGTGATCTGATTGCAGATGGTCTTGCGAAAATCCTTGACGTTGACAAGGACAAGGTGTATCAGCAGACCAAAGAAAACAATTACTATGAAATGGTCAAACGCAAGGTTTCTACGGATGTCAAAGACAAAGTGGTGGAATTTGCTCAGCAGCTGTACAGTGAACATGGCATATCGGGCGTCATTGACACCATTGAAGATTATAAGAGATACTATATTCACGACAGCTTTGCGGCAGATGTGCTGGGTTTTGTCGGCTCGGACAATCAGGGCCTGTCGGGTGTGGAGTATGAATATGACGACTATCTCAAAGGCAAAAACGGCAGACTGGTCGTGGCAAGAAATGCTATCGGCAATGAAATGCCTTTCCCGTATGAACAGAAAATCGATGCCGTGGACGGCTATAATCTGACACTTTCCATTGATGAAAATATCCAGAGCATCATGGAAAAATATGTCCGTGAAACACTCAAGGAATTCAATGTCGCCAACCGTGGCTGTGCGATTATGCTGAATGTCAGAACGGGAGCAATTCTGGGTTTTGCGTGCGAGGATTCCTATAATCCGAATGAACCCTTTAAAGTGGCCAATGAGAAGGTTGCCAAACAGATAGAGGCTCTCCCCGAAGACAAACAGGATGCGGCAACCGCTACGGCATTAAGCCGTCAATGGAGAAACAAGGGTGTCAGTGATACGTATATCCCCGGTTCCGTATTCAAAATGGTCATGGCCTCCGCTGTACTGTCGGAAGGGTTGATCAAGCCGGACACCAGATTTGAATGCAGCGGTTCGTATGCACCGTTTGAGGGAGCTCCCATGATCGACTGCTGGGACAGTGCCGGACACGGTACCGAAACACTGGAACAGGCTCTCTGCAATTCCTGCAACCCTGCCTTTATGCAGATGGGCTTTATGCTGGGACGGGAGAAATACTATGAATATTACGTGGCATTCGGAATGTCCGAAAAAACAGATATTGACCTTCCGGGTGAAAGTGATGATATTTTCTTTCATACATCTGCAAAGGATGTTATACATGGCATGGATCTGACAGACCTCGCAGTAGGTTCGTTCGGACAAAACTTCAAAGTCACACCGATACAGATGCTTTCTGCCTGCGGAGCAATTGCCAATGGCGGTAAACTTATGAAACCGTATGTGGTATCACAGATTTCCGATGCCAACGGCAATGTTGTGAAATCAACAGAGCCTGTTGTAAGACATCAGGCAATTTCCGAGGATGTTGCGACACAGGTATGCAAAATGCTTCGTACCAATGCCACCTCGGGCGGCGGTAAAAACGGTTATGTGGCAGGCTATCGTATTGGCGGCAAAACGGGTACTTCCGAAAAAACTGTCGATGAAGACGGTAATCTCAGTGATGATTATATCGCTTCTTACTGTGGGATTGCTCCGGCTGATGATCCGGAAGTGGCACTGATCTGCTACTTCGATACGCCGGACAAGAAAATCAGCTATTACGGCACAACGGTAGCAGCTCCCTGTTTCAGAAATATTATGAGTGAGGTGCTGCCGTATCTGGGAATCGAAAAAGTCTATACGGATGCGGAATTGGCTGATCTGGATACCGTTACGGGAGCTTATGTAGGCATGAAAATTGAGGAAGCCGAAATGCAGATTAAGAACTCTTCGCTGAATGTACGCATTGTGGGAGAGGGACAAAAGGTTATCGGTCAGAATCCGTCTGCGTATTCCGCTATCCCGAAAGAGGGAACGGTAGTGCTGTATACGGAAAAGGACAGCAAGAAAAATACTGTCAAAGTTCCCGATTTTACCCAATGTTCTCTGTCGGAAGCAAACAATCTGGCGGCAGAATATGACCTGAATATCTGTATCGAGGGCACCAAGAAAGGTGACATAGGCAGTATCTATGTCAAAAAGCAGGATATTGCTCCGGGTACCGAAGTAGAAGTCTATACAGTCATTACCCTGACATTCAATCAGGATAATTCCATCATGTAGGGCAGAACAGAGAAAAAGAAAAAGGATATCGGAAAGGTGGACATTTGATTTATGACAAGAATATGGACAATCATTTCAGCAGTCGGCTCCTTTGGCGTGGCTGCACTGTTCGGACTGTGGCTGGTGCCGTTTCTCAAAAAGATACACTTTGGGCAGACAATCCGTGAGGAAGGTCCCGAATGGCATCAGAGCAAGCAGGGAACACCTATCATGGGCGGCTTTATGTTCATACTGGCAAGTCTTGCGGTAGGCATACCGTGTGTGATTCTGTACAACGCTTTCAGCGGTGCCCCTGAAAATATGCTTTTGTCTGCGAAAGTCTATGCAGGAATGTTCATGGCACTGGCTTTTGGCGGAATAGGCTTTATTGACGACTATATCAAGGCTGTCAAGAAAAGAAATCTCGGACTGACTGCCATTCAAAAACTTGTCCTTCAATTTTTGGTTGCGATTGCGTATCTTGCTACCATGTATTTCTTCAAAGACAATACACAAACATTTATTCCGTTTGTGGGTATGGTTGACCTGGGAATATGGTATTATCCATTGTCGGCAATTTTTATTGTGGGGATGGTGAATGCGGCCAATCTGACAGACGGCATTGACGGTCTGAACGGTTCCGTTACATTTTTCGGAGCGATTTTCTTTATGCTGATGGCACCGCTGTTGGACAGAATGGGAGCTTCTGTTATGTCGGCAGCACTGGCAGGCGGCTGTCTGGGATTCCTTGTATGGAACTTCCACCCAGCCAGAGTATTCATGGGAGATACGGGTTCTCTGTATCTGGGCGGATTCATGTGTGCGATAGCGTTTGCACTGGATATGCCCGTCATGCTGATATTGGTCGGACTGGTGTACATTTTGGAAATGTTCTCTGTCATTTTGCAGGTAGGCTACTTCAAGCTGACACACGGCAAGCGACTCTTTAAAATGAGTCCGATTCACCATCATTTTGAAAAATGCGGCTGGTCAGAAGTCAAAATTGTAACGGTATTCAGTGTTTTTACCATGATATGCGGTGCATTGGCTCTTCTGATTGTGATGAAATATAAGGGATTTATTTAAGGGAATCCTTTTGGGAAAGGAGTTGTTTTAGTGAGAATGGAACCGACTTCTCCGGCACGAAAGGTGCCGTCCCGTTCTCCCGGAAAGCCAAAAACGACAGGCAGTTCCAAACGTCCGCCTGTGCGTGCGGCAGGCTCTCCGGGAACGGCAAAGCCCGGTCAGAACAGACCGAAAAGAGTAAAAAAGAAGTTTAAGATTTTCTCGGTCCGTTTGGGACTGGATATGACATTTTTATTTATCCTGATGCTGCTTTTGCTGATAGGAATGCTGATGATGTTTTCGGCAAGCTATCCGTCGGGATTCGCCTATGAAGATGACAGTTTTTTCTATCTGAAAAAACAGCTGATGTTCGGAGCAATCGGAATCGGTTTCATGTTTTTGCTGTCATACTTTGACTATCACCATTGGCATAAGATGGCATATCTTGTGTTGGGTGTAGCGTTGCTGATGTTGATCATCGTACCGTTCATTCCGTCCAAAACAGGTGTTCACCGTTGGTTTGACATAGGACCGATTCATGTACAGCCTTCGGAAATTGCCAAATTTGCGGTCATATTGGTTCTGGCTGACTGGGGTTCCCGTCATTTCAAAGAAATGGGGACTTTCAAATACGGCGTGTTGCCTGCTTTGATACTGACAGGTGTGATAAGCGGTCTGCTACTGCTGGAGCCGCACTATTCGGGTGTTGCCATCATTATTTTGCTGGCTGCTTTAATGACGTTTATCAGCGGAGCAAAGCTGAAATACTTTTTGATAGCGGGTATCGGATTGGCAGTCCTGGTAGGACTGATGGCAGCGTTCGGATGGCTTGGCTACGCAATGGAACGTCTGGACGGCTGGGGAATGGCACTGAATCCTACCGAGGATTTGTACTGGGATACTTATCAGACAAGAAATTCCCTGTATGCGATTGGTTCAGGCGGTTTCTGGGGGTTGGGTCTGGGAATGTCCAGACAAAAATATCTGTATATCCCCGAAGTACAGAATGACTTTGTGTTTGCGGTAGTGTGTGAAGAGCTGGGCTTTATTGGTGCAGCGTTTATTTTGATTCTGTTTGGTCTGCTGGTATGGAGAGGCATTACACTTTCCATGAAAGCTACCGATAAATTTGGTGCATTGCTGGGAATCGGTCTTTCCGCACAGATAGGAATCCAGGTGATTCTGAACATTCTGGTTATCACGGACTGGATGCCGAATACAGGTATCAGTTTACCGTTTTTCAGCTATGGCGGCTCGTCATTGATTATGCTGCTGGCACAGATGGGAATCGTGCTTTCGATTTCCCGTACTTCTAATTTGGAGAAAGCCTGACGGCAGTCCGGCTGATACAGGGAAAAGGAGTTGTATGTATATGAGGTTTGTATTTGCAGGAGGAGGAACGGCAGGACATATCAATCCTGCCTTGGCGATTGCAGGCTATGTCAGGGAACGTCAGCCGGATGCGGAAATCCTTTATATCGGCAACAAGGGCGGTATGGAAGAACGCCTTGTTCCGCAGGCAGGCTTTGCATTCAAAACCATCAGTGTGCAGGGATTTAAAAGAAAGATCTCCCCGAAGGCCATCAAGGAAAATATGGTGACCGTCAAAAAGGCAGTCACCGCTTCCAAAGAGGCGGAAAAAATCATTAGGGAATTTCAGCCGGATATTTGTATCGGTACAGGCGGCTATGTCAGCGGACCGGTACTCAGGGCAGCGGCAAAACTGGGAATCCCAACACTCATTCACGAGCAAAATGCTTATCCGGGCATTACCAATAAAATGCTTGCCAAAAAGGCTGCCAGAGTTATGCTGGCAATGCCGGCCGCAAGAGAACACTTTAAAGGCAATTATCACTTTGTCGATACGGGAAATCCCGTCAGAGGAGATATTCTCAAACAGGAAAAACGTACTGCCAGAAAACAACTCGGTCTCGACAACAGACCGGTGATCCTGTCCTTTGGCGGCAGCCTTGGTGCACAAAAAATCAATGAATCACTGGCGGATGTCATTGCAAGAAGTGCCAATGACGGAAGATATCAGCATATCCATGCTTACGGACAGTATGGCAAATGGTTCCCCGACCTTCTCAGGGAAAAGGGAGCGGATTTGGAAAAAGCCGCTAATCTGGACATCAGGGAATATATTAATGATATGCCGGTCTGTTTGGCAGCAGCAGATGTTGTGGTGGCAAGGGCGGGAGCGATTACACTGAGCGAAATACAGGTGCAGGGCAAGCCCTCTATTTTGATACCGTCTCCGAATGTGGCGGAAAATCATCAGTATCACAATGCAATGGCTTTGGTCAATCACCATGCCGCCCTGATGATTGAGGAAAAAGACCTGACTCCCGAAAAATTGACGGAAGCGATTGATTCTCTTGCCTCCGATCCCGCAAAGCTGGCGGAATACTCGGCAAACGCTAAAAAAATGGCGATTTCCGATGCCTCCAAAAGAATTTATGCGGTTATCATTGAAGTGGTGGCAACGTCCAAGAAAAAGTAAACGGACAGGCGGAGGAATGATGATGGATAAAAAAAAGCCGACAGACTTTTCGGGCAAGCAAGTCAATAAACCTGTTCCGTCTCCTGCCCAAAACAACAGCGACGGTCCGACAAAAGAAAAATCCGCAACCGCCTCTCCGAAACCCTACAGCAAATCGGAAAGACGAAAAAACCGTATCAAACTCGAAGAAAACAGTATATATATATACGATTCCCAAGAGGGATTTGATGCGGAAGCGGAGGATATGCTCCGTCAGCCTGTCAAGGAATATGGTGATGAGGAAGAACAACCCCTTCCCCCTGCCAAAGAACCTGTCAGCCCTAAAAAACGCAGACGGCAGAGAATTATTTTCTATGTGGTAACAGTGGCGGCTGCTGTAATTTTTTGCACACTGCTTTCCATGACAGTGTTCTTTAAAATAGATGAGATTGCTGTGGAGGGAATTACCCGTTATTCACAGGAGGAAATCATTGAGGCAAGCCTGATTCATAAAAATGATAATTTGCTGCTTTGCAGTACCTCTCCCGGAGAGAAAAAAATTGTCAGTGAAATTCCCTATGTGGAAAACGTGAGCATCCGCAAAAAACTCTTCAATCAGATCGTGATTCACATCACGGAAGCCAGACCGACTTCCATTGTGGAAAACAAGGGAAGATATTATGTTCTCAGCCAAAAGGGAAAAATTATTGAAATTGACAAGAAAAAGCTGTATGATGTTCCGAGTATTTTAGGGGCAAAACTGAAAAATGAAACGCTCTGTGCCTATGCGGAGTATGAAAATGACAATATCAAAAAGTATATTGATGAAATCATGGAAAAAGTCGCTCAGTATAAGCTCAAAGATGTTGAAACCATTGATATTACTTCTCCTACTCACATTGTTCTTATCCGCAAAAACGGTTTCCGTATCAGTATCGGTTCGCCCGAAAATATAGACTGCAAGTTCAAGACGATCATGGAAGTAATGGAAAAAGATGTTCCGCTCAGTGCGACAGGAGAACTGGATGTCTCCCTGTCCGATACAGAGGGCGGCAAATCCTATCTGAAACTAAATGTGCCTGAGGAAAGCAGCACCCAAGAAAGTCAACAGCAGTCCTCTCAGCCACAGGAGCCTTCTGAACCGAAAGAGGAATCCTCCGGAGAAGAAGTGGATGAAGAACTCTCGGAAGAAGTCACGGAAGAATCTGAAGAAGAATCCAATGAAGAATATTCCGAAGAAGAAAATGAATACACCGAAGAATATTCCGAAGAAGAAAATGAATACACCGAAGAATATTCCGATGAAGAAAATGAATACACCGAAGAGTATTCCGATGAAGAAAGCCAATATACGGAAGATGAAGCATATTCAGAAGAATCCGGCAGCGAGTACTATGAAGAAGAGTATGCCTATGAGGATGAAAATGCTGACAGTGAATCTTCCGATGAATATACCGAAAATGAGGATGACGGGGGTGATGATGAATACACAGGTGAAAATGATACAGAAGAATTGGCAGAATAACCAAAAAACAAGCCGGAATTATGCCAATATATCGATATAATGATAAATATCTGTAAAAATTTATTTAGTGTATTGAAAAAATGCTGAAAAAGTGGTACATTATTAATGGTTATATTAATAAAAAAATAAGTGTAGGAGTTCGTACTCTGTGCATGAAGTGAATTTTGAAGGGAGAAAAACAATGCCTTACGAATTTGAAAATGAAATGGATACCATTGTACATATTAAAGTCGTCGGAGTGGGCGGCGGCGGCGGCAATGCCGTAGACAGAATGGTTGAATACGTGTCAGGTGTAGAGTTCATCTCTATCAACACCGACCAACAGGCCTTGATTCGTTCCAAGGCTTCTCAGAAAATCCAGATAGGTGAGAAAATTACGCACGGTAAAGGTGCAGGCTCCAAGCCCGAAGTCGGTGAAAAAGCTGCCGAGGAAAGCCGCAGCCAGATCAGTGATCTTTTGCAGGGTACCGATATGGTATTTATCACCGCAGGTATGGGTGGCGGTACCGGTACAGGTGCAGCTCCTATCGTTGCGGAAATCGCTAAGGAAATGGGTATCCTGACCGTCGGTATCGTAACAACCCCGTTCCTTTTTGAGGGCAAACGCCGTATGGAACAGGCAGAACAGGGTATTCAAAGACTCCGTGCCAATGTCGATTCCCTGATCGTTATCCCTAACGAGAGACTGAAACATATCAGCGAAGAGAAAATTACACTCCAGAATGCGTTCTTTGCCGCAGATGACGTGCTCCGTCAGGGCGTTCAGAGTATCACGGATCTGATCGTCATTCCCGGTCTTGTCAACCTTGACTTTGCGGACGTGACTTCCGTTATGAAAGATGCGGGCTATGCTCTGATGGGCGTGGGCATTGCCTCCGGTAAGGAAAAAGCAAAAATTGCCGCTCAGAATGCTATTTCCAGTCCTCTTCTCGGTACTTCTATCCAGGGTGCCAAAGGCTTGATCGTCAATATCAAGGCATCCCCCGACATTGGTCTGGATGAGATTCAGGAAGCATCTACCATGATTTCCGAACAGGCTGACGAAAATGCGATTATTATCTGGGGTGCTGCTTTGGATGAAGAAATGGACGATACTATCAGCGTTATCGTTATCGCAACGGGCTTCCCGACTACCGATCACTATACCCTTGTGAATCAGAAAAAGGACAGCAAGCCTTCTTCACCGTTCCAGTACGGCTCTATGCAGAGACCGGAACCGACACGTTTCGGCGGTGTGATGAGAGGTGCAACTGACAACAGACCAAAGCCGCAGCCGCAGGTACAGCAGCCGCAGTATAATCCGTATCAGCCGCAGCCGCAGATGCCGCAGCCACAGGTACAGCAGCCGCAGTATCAGCGTCCCATGCAGCAGGAAATGCCGCAGCATCAGGCACCTGTCTATCCCAATGCCAATACAGGCTCTCAGCAGAGACCGATGCAGCAGCCGCAGAATGCTCCCAGAAACAATGATCCTGATGATTCCTTTGTTGATATTATGTCAATTTTCAACAATAAATAATCCAGCCGAAAAGCCTGCCGTTTTCAGCGACAGGCTTTCTTTGCGTGAAATATCAATGGGTGCAGGGGGTTGGGGCAAAGCCCCCAATCATCCGTCGTTTAGAGAAAAATGAATATAAGATGGAGGAAATGTTATGAAAACAAAACACGTGATTGATCTGGAAGACCTCTCCAAAAGCGAACTGATGGAGATCATTACGCTTGCCAATCAGATTATGGCAAATCCCGCAGAATATGCGGATGCCTGCAAGGGAAAAATACTGGCAACACTGTTCTATGAACCGTCAACCAGAACACAGATGTCTTTTAAAACAGCCATGCTTCGTCTGGGCGGCAGTGTGATTGGCTTTGATAATCCGCAGAATTCCTCCGTATCAAAAGGAGAAAGCCTGAAAGATACCATTACTGTAGTGGGCGGCTATACCGATATTATTGCGATTCGTCATCCGTTGGAGGGTGCGGCTAAAGCAGCATCCATGTATTCTGCTGCCCCTGTCATCAATGCAGGTGATGGCGGTCATCTTCACCCCACACAGACATTGACGGATGTTGTGACACTGTACAATGAAAAGGGGACACTGGACAATATGTGCATTGGTCTTTGCGGAGACCTTAAAAACGGCAGAACCGTCCATTCTTTGATTAAAACCATGTCGCACTTTAAAGGAAATAAGTTTGTATTGATTTCAACCCCTGAGCTGACCGTGCCGCAGTATATCAAGGATATTCTCAATGCTTCAAGCTGTCATTATACGGAGGTTTCCGGCCTGAAAGAAGCTATGCCTATGCTGGATATGCTCTATATGACCAGAATTCAGAGAGAACGTTTCTCCAGTGAGGCGGAATATGAAAAACAAAAGGGTGTGTTTGTGCTCGACAGGGAAAAACTGCTGGATGCCAAGCGTGACCTGAAAATTCTGCATCCTCTTCCCAGAGTGGATGAAATTGCGGAAGATGTGGACTATGATCCCCGTGCAAAATATTTTGTTCAGACAGTGTACGGGATGTATGCGAGAATGGCACTGATTATGACCATGCTCAAGGATGGTGACAGGACTCCCATGCCGAGAAAATTTGATACCCATAACGTCAAATGTAAAAATCCACGCTGTATTACAACCATAGAACAGTATCTTCCCAAGAGATTCCGTGCCGTAGGCGGAGATATGCTGTTGTGCCGTTACTGCGAGGAAAGAACATTGATATAAAAAAGGAGAGATTTTTGATGCCAATTCCTAATGATCCCGTGATTCTGCTGTCTTATATGAATACCCAACTCAGAGACTATTATTCGTCATTGGACGAGTTCGGCAAAGCGAATCATATCAATACAGAGGAAATTATCACAAAACTGTCGGCTATCGGCTATGAATACAGCAGTGAACTGAATAAATTTGTGTAAATCATGAACCGCTCGGGCAAAAAGTTTTTGTATTTTTGCCTTGATATTGTGCGGATGATGTGATAAAATAGATGTGTTATTTTTAGAAACAGGAGGACGTTTTTGTATGTCAGGACATTCAAAATGGAGCACCATAAAACGTAAAAAAGAAAAAACCGACGGTGCAAGAGCAAAAATATTTACCAAAATCGGCAGAGAACTGGCTGTTGCGGTAAGAGAAGGCGGCGGAGCGGATCCTGCTTCCAACTCAAAGCTGCGTGAGTGTATCGCCAAAGCAAAAGCCAACAACGTGCCGAATGACACCATTGAAAGAGGCATCAAGAAGGCAGCCGGTGACGCCAATTCCGTCAACTACGAGAACCTGACCTATGAGGGCTACGGCCCGG
>DEFH01000044.1:0-4001 GCA_002350705.1 Ruminococcaceae bacterium UBA2857 | reverse complement strand
ACAGACAACAGAAACCGTACAGCAGGTGATATTCGCCATTTCTTTGATAAGTTTGGCGGCAACCTCGGTACACAGGGCTGCGTGTCCTTCATGTTTACCAAAAAAGGCTTGATTGTCATTGAAAAAGAGGACAACGACGAGGACAAACTCATGGAAGATGCTCTCGAAGCAGGTGCAGCAGATTTTTCGGCAGAAGAAGCGGATGTCTATGAAATCTATACAGAACCGGAAGATTTCGGTGCTGTCATGGAAGCTCTGGAACAAAAAGGCTATGAGTTTGTATCGGCAGACGTGTCTATGATTCCCTCAACCTACACCAAGATTGACGATGAAGAGGCTGCCGAAAAAATGCAGAAGCTCCTTGATATGCTGGATGACAATGATGATGTCCAGAATGTCTATCATAACTGGGATATGCCCGAAGAACCCGACGAAGATTAATTGGCTTGTGATACAAGAAACCAATCCGTATCTTGACAAAATGAAGAACGGATTGGTTTTTTTCTTTGAAAGACTATTGCAATCGCTGTCAAATAATGCTAAAATAAGTCGATACTATTCATGAAAGTAAGGGATTATCCATGCTTGGACATACTCATACGGCTGTCGGAATTGCGGCAGCACTGGCGATTGTGCCGCCAAAATCTATGCCGGAACTGCTGGTAGGAATCGGAGCGGGTGCTTTGGGAGGACTGATTTGTGATATTGATGTCGGCACCAGCAAGTCTCACAAACAGGCAGATTTAATCACCATGTTTGCGGCTGTGATTGTAGCCGTCGTTATTGTGACGGATCAGCTTTTTCATGTTGGGATTCAGGAAAAATTGATGGCAAACGAAACGTTTGTACAGGTATTTTTTCCGGCAATCGTTTTTATCGGCATCTGTGCCTACGGAAAAAATACCCGTCACAGAACCTTTATGCATTCCCTTGTGGGAATGGTGCTGCTGACAACCTGTGTGGGCGTGGCATTGCCGGTAGCAGCTCCTTATTTTGGTATCGGATTCCTGTCGCATATTTTTATTGACCTGTTCAATAAAAAGAAAGTCATGCTGCTATGGCCCTCGAAAAACGGGGTGTGCTTTAAATTATGTTCTTCCAAGGGACTTGTCAATAAAATTCTGTTTTATGCAGGGACACTTTTGTCGGGAATCTGCATACTTGTTTCCATCTATAACATATATAATTTAGGACAATACATTGGTTTGCTGCGTTTTTGGTAAGGAGAGATTGCTGTGAATATGAATATGCTTGATTATCTCGACTGGAGAGGCGATATTACTTTTGAGGAGAGACCTTTCAATGAGGTAGACAATCTGATTTTTTCGACGCTTGCCTATGTGGAAATGGAAAATCTTGTTTCTTATGATGACAAAAAAGCTCCCACTATCAAGGAATTATCTCAGGCTTATCAGGAGTCGGGCTATGACCAGTCCCATATGGTGATTGTTCCCAAACATTTGCTTTTAAAGGCGGCTGCATCACAGCGGTTTCGGAATGTCAGAGTGAAATGGTATATCAATAAAATTGATGTACAGGAACAATTACAATTTTCAGCGGTGACGTTTTCTTTTGCAAAAAATCAGACATACATTGCATTCCGCGGAACCGACAATACACTGGTCGGCTGGCGTGAGGACTGCAATCTGAGTTATCTTCCGTCAACACCCGGTCAGCGTGAAGCGGTGGAATATCTGAACAGAGCCGCCAAATTAACAGATGATACACTGATTGTCGGAGGACATTCCAAGGGAGGCAATCTGGCTGTTTATGCGTCAGCTTTTTGTGACTTTGCCATACAGGGAAGAATCATTCAGATTTATTCCAATGACGGTCCGGGTTTTAACAATGCGGTTCTCAATTCACCGGAATATCTTTCGGTACTTTTCAAAACCACTCATATTATTACAGATTCCTCTATTGTGGGATTGCTCCTGTCAAGCAAAGCTAAAAAAGAGATCATCAAAAGCAGTGCTTCCGGCTTTGAACAGCATAATCCCTATACATGGAATGTGAAGGGTACCGCATTTGAAAAAGCAGAGGATCTTTCTCAGGCAAGTGTTTTTATGAATGACACAATAGAAAAATGGATTTCCGAACTGACGGATGAAAATAAAAAACTGTTGATTAATTCTGTATTCGATTCGTTGGAGTCCTCGGGTGCGACAACGCTCAATGATATTACCAATAAAAAATGGGAAGTTTATAATGCGGTTGTCAGGGCAATCTATCAGATGAATTTTCAGACGAAAAATGAAATCGGCAATTCTATCCGGAAACTGTTTGAAGCAGGAAGGGATGTGCTGATGAATCAGTCCCACAAGGGATTGACACCTCCGAAATAAACGGGTATAATAAATATAATCGTATTTTGATAAAGGAGGAATTACCTTATGGGATTTGATTTTGATGTCAATGCTGTGAAATCTACCGTATCCGGTGCCGTCAGCGGTGCTGTGGAAAAAGTGGCAGGCGATAAGATTGACAAAAAAATGGTCAATGATACCGTTAACGCCGTTGTAGATCAGGCTGTGGATTTTGCCGGCAAGAAAATCGCAGAAAAAACTGCTGAAAAACCTGCTGCCAAGGATGACAAAAAAGAATGATAAGAAAATGCTCTGCAAGGGAAAAACTTGCAGAGCATTTTTAGTTACACGTTGATTGTCAATGTCAGACCGTTGCTTCCCAGAATATAGGAGATATTTCTGCCCACACCGTCAATATCAAAAATACGGTTGTTTTCAATAAGCTCCTCCGAAGCTTTCCGACATTCTTCCGCAGTGCCGAATTTCATGGCAACTTCTCCTGTCGGGGCATACTCCCGAACGATATATGCCACATAATCAAAATTATATTCTTCCATATACAGTCCGTTGTAAATATAATAATTATATTCCAGACCGCTGCATTCCGGAATGGCTTTTGACCTGTCAAATTCATGAGTAATTTCCATTTCCTCTGTTGTCACCAGAAAATAGTCATAGGATTTTCTTTCATAAGTGGTACCGTCATGATTGGTAACAGAGCTGTCATCCCATGTCACGTCCATCTGATAGTTATAATCTCCGAGCGTAAGATAATTCCATTCATGCAGTTCACCGTTTTCGACAGACTTTCCCGATATGCGTCCGCACGGTATGGAAAGCCGTTTCATAATATACTGGAACGCTGCCGAATAGCCGGAACATACGGCCCGTTTGTTGACCAGACAGCCATAAGCGGTACTGCTGTCAAAATAGCGTTGTTCCTCTTTTTCCTCGTCGGAAGCCTGAGCCGCCTGTGTATCGTAGGTGGTATTGTCTACAAGATAATCATGGACATACAGCACCTTGTCATACAAAGTCTCCTGTTTCATAGCCTCCTGCACAATACGGTCGGCTATGGCTTTGAATCTGACCTCTTTTGCCGCGATGTCATCTGCCGTACCGTTGCTGACAGGAACAAAATCCACTTCGATATGACTGCCGAGTGACCGTTTGGTATAGCTGTAGCCCTTGTTCATCCAGAAATATTCGGGATGATCGTCTATCACCGCACGATAAGCATTAATTACTTCATCTTCGCCGTATTCTTCAAAGTGAAAATTCAGCTCATGCTCTTCGATATAATAACAGATCAAATTATACAGTTCGATTTCCATATCTGTAAGGTTTCTGTCCACAGGGCTGTCGTAAGAGGTAGTATAATAGTCGGACACTTCTATTTTCGGGGGAGCTGTATAAGAAATTTCCTGCGAGGGTTCCCCTCCGAACAAACGATTGATGTCGGCAGAAAAGCCGTTTTCGTCATCAAAAAAATACTGATAGGTCTGACTGCATGAACACAGACTCAGAGCCAGTATCAAACATCCTGCCGGGCTGAAAAATTTTTTACAATATTTCACAATTTCCCTCCGTTCCTGTTTCTTTTGTGCCGCTTCCGATATATCAGTATTATAAAAGGAATTTTCCCTCTTGTCAATGGATTGACCAAAAACTCCCAGGGCAACCGCACGAAAGAAT
>DEFH01000013.1 GCA_002350705.1 Ruminococcaceae bacterium UBA2857 | reverse complement strand
TATTTTTTCATGCGGTTGCCATGCAAAAACTCCCCTGCAATGACAATCATTGCAGGGGAAGTTTTCGGAAAGGGATATTTTTATGAAACTGTCACAGTAAAATATTTTTTGGCAATCGTGCCGTCAGAGTCTTTTACTTTGATGCATACATCATAAGTGGTAGCTTTGGCAGGCTTGACAGTGATTTTTGCATTGGATGCAAAACTCTGAGCAGTGGTCCAGGAAGTCTGGGAAGTTCTCTTGTAGTAAGCGGCATAATTATAATATCCTGTGCCGCCGGAAGCCTTTCCTGTCAGAGTGACGGAGGAACCGAGACTGATAGACGTGGATGAAATGGTGGAACTGTTGGTAAGACCTGCTGTTACGGTAACGGTAAAGAATTTTTTCACGACAGTACCGTTGGAATCTTTTACTTTGACGCATACATCATAAGTGGTGGCTTTGGCAGGCTTGAAAGTAACCGTGGCATTGGATTTGAAAGCCTGAGCGGTTGTCCAGGAAGTCTGAGAGGTCTGCTTGTAGACAACCTGATACTGATAGGAGCCTGTACCGCCGGAAGCCTTTCCTGTTGCAGTAATGGTATTGCCCAAAGAAATGCTTGTTGCGGAAAGGGTGGAATTGTTGGCAAGTGCGGTATCGGAAACGGTGACGGTAAAGAATTTTTTCACTTCTGTGCCGTTGCCGTCCTTGACTTTGATGCATACGTCATAGGTAGTAGCTTTGGCAGGCTTGAATGTGACAGTGGCGTTTGCCTTGTAAGCCTGAGCGGTTGTCCAGGAAGTCTGAGAGGTTTGTTTGTAGACAACCTGATACTGATAAGAACCTGTTCCGCCGGAGGCTTTTCCTGTTGCAGTGATGGTATCTCCAAGAGAAATGGCTGTTGCAGAAAGGGTGGAGTTATTGGTGAGAGCCGCTGCGGAAGATTTTTTGGTTGTCACGGTGATGATCAAATCACTTGTTACTTTTGTAACTCTGTAAGTATTGGTGAGAGTGTCTGTGGAAACGTCTTTCAGATTTTTGTAACCGCCGCTGACAGTGACGGAATCCAGTTCGTAGCCGCTTTTCAGAACGACTCGGAAATTCACCTGACCGTCACCCGTGCTGTCGGGCAAGCCTGTATCACTGTTTCGGGAAACGGTTGTTTTTGCATTGGCAGTGCTGACGGAAGAATAATCCTGTGTATCGTATACATTGACCGTTGCACCGCTGTCGGCAGAGAATGTGACATTGTAGCCTTCATCTGCCGCAATTACTTCATCATCATGACCGTCACAATTTGATGAAACTGTCATCGGAATGGTCTTGTATTCGGTAGCTCCGCAGTCCTGACAGGTATAAAGCATTTTGCCTGCGGAAGCAGCTGTTGCCGCAGTGACTGTTTTTCCGCTGTTCCAGTTGTGGGCAAAAGCGTGACTGTTGCAGTTGTCAACACTGCCGCCCGTAGAAACGGAGACGGAGGAAGAGGACACATTCGGTTCGGAATACAGCAGATAATTGATATTTCTCAAAAGCTTGTCAGTATAAAGTGTTGTGCTGCCGTTTTTGACACTGACAACCGTTCCTGCCGAAATACTGTTTGTCTGGGTATAATAGCTCTGACTGGTGGAAGTGGACGGATTTTCCCTCATGGGGTTTGTGCCTGCCGCAAAGACTGTCGCACCGTTGAGTGTCATAGTACCGTCACAGTCAAGGGGAGAGTTGTCACCGCCTTTTGCCTGTGCAAATACGGTAATGTCACCGCCTGTCATGTTGAGTGTGCCGTTGGAATCCAGACCGTCCCCCAATGCATTGACATAGACGGAACCGCCGTAGATATTCAGTGCATAGTCACCTGATGCGGAAGAACCGCCTCCTCCGCCGGGATTGCCGCCGCCCCAGCCCGGTCTGCCGCCGGGATTGAAGGTATTTCCGCCGCCCTGTCCGGGATCGGAACCGTTGGAGCTGCCGCCTGCGGCATTGATGCCGTCATCGGAAGCCACCACCCAATATTTGCCGGAATACATATTGACGGTGCCCGATTCCAAGCCCTCGTAGCTGGAATAAATATAGAATTCGGGATCTCTGGCAAGTCCGCTGCTCACCTCCAAATCCAATTGCGTATCGGCATGAACACCATCATCACCTGTATAGATCTTGAATGTACCGCCTGTAATTTCAGCGTTTTCATCGGAATGTATTGCATCGTCTGCGGTATTGATACTGAACGTGCCGCCTGTGATAATCAGATTGTTTTCAATATCTTCCCTGTCGCCGGAGGCTTTCAGACCTTTGCAGCTCATGGTACTGCTGTTGAAAGAGCTGTCATTGTAGCCGTTCATGGTTTTAATGGTAAAATTACCGTTGGTGATTTTGAGCGTATCTTCTGCCTGAATCGCATCACCGTCAGACGTGATACTGAAAGTACCGCCATTGATGGTAATGCTTCCCGTGGAAGCGGTATCTTCTGCATCAGGGACAGATTTCATGCCGTCATTATCGGTATCAAGAGTAAATGTACCGTCATTGACAGTGATGCTTCCGTCGGCAGCGATACCGTTATTGACCGCAGTTACGTGAAAGCTGCCGCCGTTAAAGGTCTGGGAGGACTCGGAAGCACCCTTGATACCGTTTTTGGCATTGCCATAGATGTTCAGTGTACCGTCACCGCAGAAGGTAACACTGGAACCGCTTTTCACTTTAATGGCAGCCCCCTCGAAATTTTCATTGGTATCTTCTGTAGAGGAATCTTCGTTGTCTGTGAGAGTGGAAGTGCCGTCAAGATGAATGGTGACATTGCTTTCTTTTTTGACGACAACAGGAGCCGTTTCGGCGGAAGTAAGCGTCAGACTGTCCAGAATCAGCACGACATTGCTCAGTCCCTTTGAGACAACAATACTTCCTTCCGAGCATTTGCCCTTGATCTTGTAAACACCTGCGGCACTGATGGTCAAAGCAGTACCGTCAATGGTGTAGCCGTTTCCTGAAACGGTTTCCGTAATAGCCGAGTTGGAAAATGTCAGTGTCGGATTGGTGTTTGCGGCAAAGGCGGTTGTTTGTACGGCAAAGGGTGCCGCACCAAAAATCATCATCTGCGACAAAAGGGCACTGGCAATTCTTTTTTTAAGCATAGAAAAGACCTCCTTTAAATTTTGCGAATCATATCTCTTGAACACCATTATATACAAACTTCTTAAAAAGTTCTTAAAAATAATAAAAAATTTTATGGTGTTTCAAAAATAACCGTGAAGATCGTTCCTATATCGGAATTGCTTTGTACGTCGATCTGAGCATCAATTAATTTGGTCATCTGCCGGATGATCGGCAATCCCAGACCATGCCCGCCTGATAAACTGCGTGTTTTGTCGCTGCGATAGAACCTGTCGAAAATATGCGGCAAATCGTTTTCACTGATAACACTGCCATAGTTCTGCACAGAAAGAAGGGCTTTTTTCCGCAGGGCATATACTTTCACAGAAATTCTGCCGTTGTCAGGCTCATATTTCAAAGCGTTTTCAATCAGACTACTGCAAATGCGTTTGGTATAGTCGTCTGTGGACTGTATAAAAATTTGTTCTTCAATGCTGTCATTCATAGTAATGCCCCGTTCATAAGCCACCGACTCCATTTGCAGGACACATTTCTGTGCGGCAGAAGAAAGATTCACGGGTTCTTTGACAACCGTTTTTTCAACGGACTCCAGAGAGGACAGTGTGAGCATTTCCTGTACAAGATTCATCATTTCCTTGGCGGCATTGTCGGTACTGTCAATCCACTGACGATTTTCGGAGACAGGGGCCAGGGGATTGGACTGAATAATGCTGTTGTTGGCAAGAATGACTGTAATCGGTGTTTTGAGGTCGTGGGAAATATCCGCTACAAATTTGCGTTCCATTTCGATTGCTTTTTCCATAGGCTGTGCCGCCAGTCGTGAGAGCTTTAAGCTGATAAAGAAAACCAGTCCCATGGAAAGCAGATAGGTCAGCACCAAAATAATCACAATATTTACCATACGGTCATTGATATAAGAAATATCTGTGACGGCAATTTTATATTCATTTTCTGTTTTTTCCCGATAGTAAATGATATGGTATTGTCCCAGTGTACCGAAGCTGTCTTTTTGCTTTGCGATTTCAGGCACAATTTCAGATACTTCTCCGTCAAATGACAGGGTTTCGGAAAGTACGGAAATGTCCTTGTCCCTGCTGTTATAGAAAATGGTAGTGATATTGTCATCTTTTTGGAATTGGGACTGCGAAGGCTGTGCTTTGGGTTCGGGAGGGGACTGCGGTTCGTGAGAGGTACTTTCGGGCTTATCGGGAGGCTGTTGTTTTTTGTTGGCGGAATGAGGAGGCTGTTTTCCTTCGGATGCATTCCAGGGCTTGAGAACGAGTGTCATGGTATTTTGCAGTTCGCTGTAATGGTTTTTGTACAGGACAGCACCGATGATGACAAAAGTTCCTGCCAGTACCAACCCTACTAAAATCATGTTCAGAAGCACAAATCTTCTGCGATAATTTTTCAGCATGGCAGTTCCTCCAAGCGATAGCCTAAACGCTGGATCTTTTTCAGAGACACTCCGGAACCGAGATATTTCAGTTTTTTGCGGATAAAGGAAATATATACTTCCACATTGTTGTCAGTCGCATCGGAATTCATCCCCCATACTTTGACAATCAGACTTTCTGTGGAGATTGTCATCGTGGGATTGTAGAGAAATACTTTCATAACTTCAAATTCCTTGTGACTGAGCTGTACAGATTCATTCCCGCAGGAAAGCATACCGGAATTCAGGTCAAGGGAAATATCTTTGAAAGTCAGCGTGTTGACGATAACACTTCCTTTGCGTCTGGTCAAAGCTCCCACTCTTGCCAGCAGTTCCTCCACGTTGAACGGTTTGGTCATATAGTCATCCGCACCGTAATTCAACCCGGAAACCTTGTCTGCCATGGTACTTTTGGCGGTGAGCATCAGAACAGGAATGTCAAAGTGATTGTTTCTGAGATACTTCACTACCTCAAAGCCATCCATTTTGGGAAGCATGACATCCAGTATCATCAGGTCATAATGAATACTTTGCACATATTCCACTGCGGACTGTCCGTCATAAACTGCGTCTACCAGATAACCATACTGTTCCAGAATTTTTTTGACTGCGTTGGAAAGGGAAACTTCGTCTTCCACCAATAAAATCTGCATGAGAAATGACTCCTTTCGGGATTTTTTCTCAATTATACCATTATGAATGAAATTTGGCTACAGCTTTTTTGACAGAATACGGTTGATTATGATACAATAAAGAAAATTTATTTTGGGGAGAGAAAAAATCATGATAAAAATCATGTTTGTGTGTCACGGCAATATTTGCAGAAGTCCGATGGCGGAGTTTGTGATGAAAGAAATCGTCAAAAAGGCAGGCATGGAAAAAGAATTTCATATAGAATCCGGTGCCACATCAAGAGAAGAAATCGGAAATCCTGTTTATCTGCCGGTGCAAAGACTGCTGGCAGAATACGGTATCAGCTGTGACGGAAAATATGCCCGACAGATGACGCTTGACGACTACAAAAATTATGATTATATTATCGCAATGGATAATAATAACCTGCGGAATATTGACAAAATCATTGGCAGTGACACCGAAAACAAAGTGCATTTGCTTTTGTCCTACACGGGAAAAAGTGAAAGCGTGGCGGATCCCTGGTATACAAGGAATTTTCGTGCGGCATGGAAAGATATTCATAACGGCTGTCAGGCGTTCTTTGCGTACCTGACGGAAAACAAGGAGCGGGAGTACTAAAAATGGCGGAGAGTAATTATTTAAAAAACGGAAACGGCGGATATGTATTTATATCACACTCCCATAATGATATTGAACAAGTAAGAAAAATAAGGAATTATATGGAAGAACAGGGATTTGAACCGCTGTGCTTTTATCTGAAATGTCTGAATGATGACAGTGAAATAGAAGACCTGATAAAGCGTGAAATACGTGCGAGAGAATGGTTTGTATATGTTGACAGCGAAAATGCGAGAAATTCCAAATGGGTACAGAAAGAGCGTGAATATATTGCAAGTCTGGAAGGGAAGAAAATCCTTGCAGTCAAATTGGATGATGAAAATGATTTATCGAAGAAAATAGATAATGAAATATCCATAAAACGTGTTTCCGAACGTATCATGAACAGCATGAGAGTGTTTATTTCATGTTCCAGCCGAGATCAGGAGTTGGCAGATAAAATTCGTTCTGTCATGCTTGCAAAAGATTTAAGAGTATTCGACTGGCATGATATACCGGAAGAATCGGATTATATTGATTGGATACCTGATGCACTGAAAAAAACTGCTGAAGAAGGATGCTTATTGTCGATAGTCAGCCAAAACGGTATGAAATCAGTTTGGTGTTATAGGGAATTGATGCATGTTATGGCTAATGGCGGAATGATATTGCCTGTTATTGTTGGAAAAGATGTTGAACTGACAGTGAAATATAAGTTTCTTTTAGAGGGAGTAAAATGTGTTACAATCGACCAAGAACCATCAAAAGAACAGCTTGAAATGATAGTAAATGAGGCAGAAAAATTGCTTTTAGAGAAATTTTACTCATAACAAAACAGTCGGCAGAGTTTTTGAAAAATTCTGCCGGCTGTTTTTTCAGAAATTTTGGTCTATATAATGGATGTAGTCTTTTTTTCGTACCAGTGACGGATTGTTTTTATACCATGCAAAAGAGCTTTTCAAGCCGTCAAGCAAATTTGTTGTATCAGACATGATTTGATACTGTTTCTCAACGTCAAGGCTGTATTCGTAATCGTAAAAGCAAAAATAATTTCTCTGTTCGTCACCGTTGGTAACATACGCTAATTCCGCTGTTTTGCCGACTGCCTGATAACAAAGTTTTACCCATTCCGCAATCGTAATACAGTCTTTGTTGCCGACATTGAAAATATGCTGTTTCGGCTGGATTTCAAGTATTTTGTCAATAAATCTGCACAAATCTCCTATGTAAAAAAATTGCAGTTTGATATTGTTTTGAGGAATATAGAATTTACGTTCCTGCATGGCACAGTCAAAGACAAACGATTCCCGATACAGATTGTTCATATCTCCGTAAAGGTATGGCGGACGGATAATATAGGCATTGGGTACTCTTTGTAATAAGGCGTTTTCTGCGGCAATCTTGTTTGTACCGTAAGCACCCCAGATTTTATTTTCACCGACAGGATATGTTTCTTTGAACGGTCGGGGGAGAGTTTCAGGATAAACGGCACTGGAACTGATCATCACATAGCTGTCAAAAGTGATTCCCGAATCAAGCAAAGAATTGATATGCTCATCCGTGTAAGCCGTGATGTCTAATACAGTGTCAAAGTGCATATCTTTCAAAGAATCGCCAAGATTGTTCCTGTCAGCTTTGATGAGAGTGGTATTTTCGGATGGGGGATTGTTTCCCCTGTTCAGACAAAACACCATATCGTGTTTGTGAACATAATACTCCGCAACATATCTGCTTGCAAAAATCGTACCGCCTGTTACAAGAATTTTCATAGAAAAAGTCTCCATTCCAAAATATCAAAAACAGTCAGCAGAGTTTTTATTCTGCCGACTGAATTTTAGTGATTATTTAAAGTAGTTGACGCCGCTTTCAAAGATTTTCTGGTCTTTCTCAAACGGTACGTTGAAGTAGAGGTTGTCGCCTTTGCGTTCGGAGTGTCCCATTTTGCCGAGAACACGTCCGTCGGGACTGGTAATGCCCTCGATGGCACAGACAGAACCGTTGGGATTGTATTCAATGTCACAAGCCTGCTTGCCGTCGGGTGAAACATACTGTGTGGCAACCTGTCCGTTGGCAATGAGTTTTTTCAGAACGTCATCATTGGCAACGAATCTTCCTTCACCGTGAGAAATCGGCACGGCAAAGATATCGCCTGCATTGACGGACGAGAACCACGGAGATTTCACGGAAGTTACTCTTGTATAAGCCATTCTGGAAATATGTCTGCCGATAGTGTTGAATGTCAGAGTCGGATCGGTGTCTTTCAGGTCAACGATTTCACCGTAAGGCACAAGACCGAGTTTGATAAGAGCCTGGAATCCGTTGCAGATACCCAGCATCAAACCGTCACGGTTTTTCAGAAGATTGTTGACAGCCTCTGAAACTCTCGGATTGCGGAAAGTGGTGGCAATGAATTTGCCTGAGCCGTCGGGTTCGTCACCGCCCGAGAATCCGCCGGGGAGCATGATCATCTGGGACTGATTGATTAATTTGACCATTTCTTCAATGGTTTCCTCGATAGCCTTTGGCGTGAGGTTACGGACAACCAAAAGCTGAGGTTCGGCACCGGCTTTCACAAAAGCACGGGCAGTATCAATTTCACAGTTGGTACCGGGGAATACGGGAATAAATACTTTTGGTTTAGCCGTCTTGATAGCGGGAGAAGAAGTATTTCTTTCCGTATAGAGAGGTACTTGTACCTGATTCTGAGGACAAGCGGCTTTTGTGGGGAATACGCCCTCTAATTTGCCTGTCCATTCTTCAATAAGTTCCTCTATTGGCAAAGCCGTACCATTGACAGTAATTTTGCCGTCATCGGTGGTTGTACCGAGTTCATATGACAATACACGATTATCAAGCTCTGCATTGTCGGCGAGTTCAACGACAAGTGAACCGCTCAGCGGAGCGAAAAGCTCATCATTGGTGAGGTTTTTAGCAAACTTAAAGCCAATTTTATTACCGAAAGACATTTTAGCCACGGCAGCAGCCGCACCGCCCTCTTTGACAACAGACGCAGCCAATACTTTACCGTCATTCATGAGATTGTATACGGCATTGTACATGGCTTTGAGTTTATCCCAATCGGGAAGAAGGGATTTTTTGTCTTCGGGAACGGGAACGTAAATAACTTTTGAACCTGCTTTTTTGAATTCGGCGGAAATTGTTTTGGAAGCCTTTGTCATGGCAACGGCAAAGCTTACCAGAGTAGGCGGCACGTCCAAGTCTTCAAAAGAGCCTGACATACTGTCTTTACCGCCAATAGACGGAAGTCCCATTTTGATTTGTGCAACGAGAGAGCCAAGCAATGCAGCGGCAGGCTTGCCCCATCTTGAGGGAACATCATGGAGTCTTTCAAAGTACTCCTGGAAAGTCAGTCTTGCCGTCATGGGATTGGCACCGATAGCAAGGAGCTTTGACAGGGATTCCGTCACAGCGTATGCCGCCCCATGGAACGGACTCCATCTAGAGATACCCGGAATATAGCCGTAAGACATAGCGGTAGCATCATCTGTTTCCCCCTCAAGGAGAGGAATTTTGGCAGCCATGGCATCTTCGGGAGTGAGCTGTGTGACACCGCCGAAAGGCATCAATACAGTTGCCGCACCGATACTTGCATCGAATCTCTCGCACAAGCCTTTCTGAGAGCATACTTCCAATCTGGAAAGATTCTTTTTGAAAGCAGTTGCAGCGTCAAGGTCAGCGAGTGTTGCCGGAGCATGATTTCTGTAGCTGTTTTCGGGATTGGGAGCGGTGATATAAGCCTGAGCGGTCTGAGTGACACCGTTGGTATTCAGGAAAGCTCTGCTCAAATCAACGATCGTTTTGCCACGCCATTTCATTGTAAGACGGGGATTGGCGGTGACAACGGCAACAGCGGTTGCTTCCAGATTTTCCTTGTCAGCTTCGGCAATAAATTTGTCAACGTCTTTTTTGTCGAGAACGACAGCCATTCTTTCCTGTGATTCGGAAATAGCGAGTTCGGTACCGTCAAGACCGTCATATTTTTTCGTTACTTTGTCGAGGTCAACGGTCAGACCGTCAGCCAGTTCGCCAATGGCAACGCACACACCGCCTGCACCAAAGTCATTGCATCTTTTTATCATCGTAGAAACGGTACTGTTTCTGAAAAGTCTCTGAATTTTGCGTTCTGTGGGAGGATTACCCTTCTGGACTTCTGCACCGCAGGTTTCAATGGAGTCCATTGTGTGAGCCTTGGAGGAGCCTGTTGCACCGCCGCAGCCGTCGCGGCCTGTACGACCGCCCAACAGTACGATAATGTCATCGGGAGCAGGCACATCACGGACAACATTGGCTTTCGGAGAAGCACCGATAACCGCACCGATTTCAAGTCTTTTGGCAACATAGCCCTTGTCATAGAGTTCTGTCACCTGACCTGTGGCAAGACCGATCTGATTGCCGTAGGAGCTGTAGCCGGCAGCCGCACCTGTTGTAATTTTGCGTGAGGGGAGTTTTCCCGCCATCGTGTCCTCAAAGGCAACCGTGGGATCGCCTGAGCCGGTTACACGCATCGCCTGATAGACATAGGCACGTCCCGAAAGCGGATCACGGATGGCACCGCCAAGACAGGTTGCCGCACCGCCAAAAGGTTCAATTTCCGTGGGGTGATTGTGAGTTTCGTTTTTGAACTGCACGAGCCACTGTTCCGTTTTGCCGTCAATGGTAACGGGAACTTCAATGGAGCAGGCATTAATTTCATCACTCTGGTCAAGGTCGGGAATGAGCCCACGCTTTTTCAGGAGTTTCATGCCCACGAGAGCCATATCCATGAGAGAAACGTCTCTTGTGGTATTCTCACCATAAATTTCATTGCGGCTTTCATGGTATAATTGTAAGGCATTTTCAATGGTTTCAGAGAGAATTCCTTTTTCAATTTCGATTTTTTCAAGACGTGTAAGGAAAGTTGTGTGGCGGCAGTGATCGGACCAATAAGTGTCAATGACACGGAGTTCCGTCACAGTCGGATCACGGTGTTCATCATCGCGGAAGTAGTCACGGCAGAATTTCAGATCGGAAAGTGTCATGGCAAATCCCATTGAATTGAAATACGCCTGCATTTCGTTCTCATTCCATTTGGTGAAGCCCTCTACAACGGCAACATCATCGGGAACGGCTGATTTCAGGTCAAGGGAATCGGGCTTTTCGAGAGAAGCCGGACGGGATTCCACGGGGTTGATTAAATAATGCTGAACTTTTTGAAAGTCTTCATCGGAAATATTGCCTTTGAGAGCAATCAGCTTGGCAGTAATCACCTGCGGTCTTTCCCCCTGCGTGAGAAGCTGTACACACTGTGCAGCGGAGTCAGCCCGCTGGTCATACTGTCCGGGAAGATATTCCATTGCAAATATCCTGAAATCAGTCATTGCAGGCAGTACCTCGTCATAGACAATATCCGCATTGGTTTCGCTGAGAATCGTATTCTTTGCCTTTTCAAAGCTGTCACCGTCAAGACCGCTTATATCATAACGGTTAATCATTCTCACCTGTTCGAGAGCGTTGAGACCAAGATTGTTTCTGAGGTCGGCAAGGAGATTCTGAGCCTCGACATCAAAGCCGGAACGCTTTTCGACAAAAATTCTTTTTACAGCAGCCATTTTTGTTCACCCATCTCTGCATATTTATAATCCTCTGTGATTGAAACGAGCGTTTTCGCACACAGCATTACATATAGGTATTTTAACATAGATACCGATATTTTTCAAGGTGCAAATCAAAAGAGGAATTTTATTCAAAACAAAGAGCAGTGCTTGAAAAAGACACTGCTCAGGGAATCAAAATTTTCTGTATTTTTTGACAGGACGGCGATTGCGTTTTCTGTGGTTGTAGACAGCGGCGAGGATGATATAGCCGAATACCAGTCCTACCACAATGATAATAACCACCATGAACCAGCCGGAAGTCACAATATTTTTGGTGGTATCGAGAGCAATCAGCAGATCGCTGCGTTCCACGGTTTCAGAGGCGACAAGATCGATTGTGGCAAGTTTTTCGTCAGCATAGCTGAGAGTGACAGTCCCGATTTTGTCACCTGCTTTGACGGGAGCATCAATACTTTCGGGAATATTGTATGCTCTGTCGATGCTGGACAGGTCGAGGTCATGGGGGAGAAGGGCGGAAAAACTTTTGGCGGGAGCAAGCTGGAGACTGTCTCTGTTCCAGGCGAAACGAAGTTTTACTTCCTTGACCAGATCGTTGGTGTCAATGACGGTTTTAATGCCGAAGTTGCCGAAAGCCCACTGATACAGTTTTTGGGAGTCGAGCATAGCACCGTTGTCATAATATTCACCGTTTTCATCCTCATAGGGGGCACCGTAGGCAATGCAAAGATAAGTATAGCCGTCTCGTGAGGCAGTCGAAACCAGACAGTAGCCGGAATCGTTGCCGGTAGAACCTGTTTTGATACCTTTGGCATACTCATAGTAGTAGTCACCGCCACGCACCGGATCAATCATATAGTTGGTGGTGTAGAGAGTACGATCTTCTCCGAGACAGTCCGAGGAAGTCATATTGCTGATAGATTCAAACTCAGGCAGGGAGAGAGCATGTTTGGTGATTTTGGCCATATCGCTGACAGTGGTGTAATGATTGGGATTGTTCAGTCCGTGAGGATTGGCAAAGTGCGTGCCGGTACAGCCAAGCTGTTTTGCCTTGTCGTTCATCATATCCACAAAGTCCTGAATACTGCCGTTGCCGACATAATCGGCAAGTATGATGGCGGCATCATTGCCTGACGGTATCATCAGACAGCACAAAAGCTGATAGACACTCAGTGTTTCCTTGGCACGGATACCGGCAACGGAACTTCCGGTTCCCTCCAGCAGTTTCAGGGTAGATTCCTTGACAGTGACCATGGTATTTTTCAAATCCTTGATGTTTTCAACAGTAATGATATACGTCATGATCTTGGTCGTGGAAGCGGGAAAGCGTCTGTCATTGGGCTTTTTGGAATAGATAACGGTTCCTGTGTCGAGATTTTCGAGATAAACAGACTGACAGGCGGTATCGAAGTCAATAGCAAAGGCGGCAGCCTTCGCCTGAAGAGGCGGCAATGTGAGCAATACCGACAGGATCATCACAGCGGAAAGCAGTATCGTTATCATTTTTTTCATGCAGAAAATCACTCCTTAAAATATAAAAAGACACCTTATATTGTACATGATTTCGGTCAAAAACACAAATGTAATTCTGCCGAAAATAGTTTACATTTGAGTAATTAATTGTCCATATTGATATGCACAGGGTACAGATTTGTAAAGCAGTTGCAGTGAAATGGCTTTTTGTGGCAAATTGAACAGGATTCAGGAAAAATCATTTCCGCTTTTTTATGATTTTTGCAGATTTTTGGGAATGTGTTTTTTTGTGTTGACGCCATAAAGAGGAATATGCTATAATGATGTTCATAGAGAAATGTGATTTGAAAAAAATTGTTGGGGAGTGTTTTGAAGAAGTGAATACTGTTAAGTGGATAACGACTGACAAGGCAGAAGAGCAACAGACATCGGAGCAATATCAATCATCTTTTGAATATAAGCCAAAGCCTGTTTTTGACTTTTTTAAGAGGATGTTTGATATTGTGGCATCTTTGGTTGCAATTTTGATACTGCTTCTGCCGTTTGCGGCGGTGTGCGTTCTGATTTTGATGGATGACCACAAGGCAGGTCCTATTTTTACACAGAATCGTGTCGGCAAAAACGGAAAGATTTTCAAAATATACAAATTCAGAACAATGTGTGCGGATGCCGAAAAAAAATTGGCGGAGCTTCAGCAAATGAATGAAATGGACGGACCGGTTTTCAAGATAGAAAATGATCCCAGAATCACAAAAATAGGAAGACTGCTTCGTGCATCCAATATTGATGAACTGCCGCAGCTGTTTAATATTTTTCTGGGAAATATGTCCTTTGTGGGACCGAGACCGGCACTGCCGAATGAAGTGGAACAGTACAGGCCCGGTGACAGGCTGAGACTGCTGGTGGTACCGGGACTGACCTGTTACTGGCAGGCTACCAAAAACCGCAACAGTATCTCTTTTGATGAATGGATGGAGATGGACAGACGATACATAATGGAAAGAAATGTATGGGTGGATATCAAACTGATTTTCAAGACATTTTTGTTTCTGTTCAAAAAAAGCGGCTGTTGATCCAAAAACAAACGGGAAAGCAAATTGCTTTCCCGCTTTTTTATTGATTTCTGTATTTGGAATAATACTTGGCATACATCACGAATGTCACAACAGCCAGTGCTGCCATAACAGCCGTTGGAATATAAAAAGCATAAAAGATATTGTTAAAATAGCTGACAATCAGATTGTAAAGAGAACGTGTTGCAATATTGATTCTGGTGATTTTGTCGGACAAAAGCACAACCGTGGGAAGTACGGCAGTTGTCAGGGCACCGCCCAACAGTCCATAGCACAGATACCTGTAACGTCGGTGCTTGAATTCATTGGTGAAAAAGATGACGGCAGCAATGATCAGAACAAGTACCCCAAGAGAAATCAAAAGAATATTGACGCTATTCTGTGCATTGACGATATGAACCCCTATGACAGAGAAGAAAGGGATGGCAATCTGATCAACATAGATATTGGCGGCTTCATTGATGAAGTATGCAACATGATCATTGATTTCATCTGTCAGGGTAATATTTTTTTCTGCGGCATAGTTTTGCACGGCTGCATAGAGCTGCTGTTTGAATTCTGTTGTTTCAACAAGGGTACTGTCGCCTGCATAAAAAGATTGAATATAATTTTGGACTGCTTTTTTCACATCATAGCTGTCAACGAAATTTTGTGCAAAGGATGCTTCAAAGCCGCTGGCATCGCCAAGGTTTTTCAGACGATTTTGCAGTTCGTATTTTACCATGCTGTAATAGCCGGAGGAGTCCATTCTGTCAAGCATATAGTCTTTGGAAAACACTGTCAGTTCCACTACAGCACAGGCAGATGTCAGAAACAGTGTTACGGAAAGGAAAAATGCCGTCACACAGTATATCACAGGTTTTATTTTGGATTTTTTTCTGTGATGGTGATGATGGCGGTGTTGTTTCTGTTCTTCTTCAAGCAGATTTTCTTGTTCGGGATTTTTTTCAGACATGAATGACACCTCCTGTCAACTGTTTTTGTCGATCATGGGACCTGACACATATTTGGCATAAACAAACGCTCTCAGATCTGTCAGTCCGAGTGTGTCATAGGGATAACAGGTATAAAGAATCAAATTTTCTTCCTCTGCGTTCAGGTCATAAGCGGACCTGTCCACATTGGTAGTGACTCTGATATCCGTAATTTCATATTGATAGTTGCCGTAGTTGGTTCTGATTTTGACGATCTGACCTTTTTCGGCATATTTCAAGCCGTTAAAATAGGTGTTGTTGTGTCCTGCGATTAAAATTGTTTTGCCATATCCGGGAATGGCACTTCCGTTATAAATACCCACACCGTTTCCAAGGACATACCAGCTGTCTCCGAAAAAAAGATCGGCATAAATCTGGCAGTCTTCAATGATAAGTTCACCGAACTGATCTTCATAAGAGGGGAACGTAAAATCGGAAGCCTTGATGGTTTCCTGTTTGGGCTGAGAGGATTCCGTATCCGGCTGAGAGGAATCTTCTACAGGGACAAAGATATTGGTATGCGGGGATGTAACATCTCTTTCCTTGTCCGAGAAGAACAAATCTGCCATTGCCAGGTAAGAAGAGGTTGCGGGAAAAATCACTGCAGCCGTGATCAGATAGGTGACAATACAAAAAACAATGGGAAGAATCACGAAATTCTTCCCATGCAAGGATTTCTGATGTGAGTGTCGGTTTTTATGCCGATGGTGATGCTCAGGCATCTTGACGGACTGCAGCCTTTTTCTTTGTGCCGATCAGGTAAACGCCTGCTGCAGAAATCAGGAGAATACCGACACCGGCAACTGACATAACACCCGGAATGTTAAAGTCAAGACCGGTTACTTTGATAGGATTGTCCTCAATAACGGGAGTAGGAGTAGGTGTTGGAGTAGGTGTGGGAGTAGGTGTTGGAGAAGGAGTAGTTTTCCTATCGTTGTCTTTGTTGCCGTTGGCACCTACATTGGAAGCGGTAAAGACGGTTTTGTTGTTGGCATCAACAATGGTGACTGTCTGTGAAGATTTCTCATAGGAGAGTTTCAGGTTAATGGTGCTGACAATATCCTGACACTTGGCAATAAATGCATTTTCCTGTGCATCCGTGAAATCCTCATAGCTGGTAGCCCCTGTAGAAGTCAGCCACTGTTTGGTTTCCTCTATTTTGTTGACGATTTCTGTTGCCTCAGCTTCTGTGATATCAACAGTATTCAAGTAGTTTTCAGCCTGGTTAATATAGTTGGTTGGCAAAGTTTTTTCCATACCGTTCATGACAGCAGTTGTTTTCAATTCATTCAGAATTTTCTGTTCTGCGGCATTGATACCGGCAGCGGATGCCGACACGGAAGCAGAAGCAATAACAACAGCAGAAAGCAAACTTGCTGAAAGTACTTTCAGAGCCTTTTTCATATACATTTCTTCCTTTCTAAAAACTCAGTTAATATATAATGATGTTTAGAATTTCGACGCCCGAAATTTAAACTTGTGTTTATTATACTACTTTGCAACTTATTTGTCAATGAAAAACACAGAATATTTTTGATTTAAAAATAAGGAAAAAGGGATTGATTTTATAAAAATGAAATCATGGATAGGATTGGAGAGAGTTGCAATTTATTTCGGAGAAATAATTCTTTTGGAGAATAAAATTGCTATGGTTTTCAGTTATAATAGAATAATCTGAATACTTCAAAAGGAAGTCTGAACGAATGGTTCAAGAAAAAGGATGTGTTGGAATGGTAAGAGTAGGGCTTGATATTGGCTCAACGACAGTGAAATGTGTTGTGCTGGACGAAAAGAATAAGATTCTTTACAAGACGTATGAAAGACACTATTCTCAGATTACGGAAAAAATATCGGAGCTTTTAAAACGTGTGAAGGAGCAGGTAAAAAATGCCGGTGATGCTGTCATAGCCATGTCAGGCTCGGCAGGAATGGGCATTGCGGATGCCTGTGGAATAGACTTCATACAGGAAGTATATGCAACAAGGGTTGCTGCAAATACATTCATTCCGAATACAGATGTAGTGATAGAACTGGGCGGAGAAGATGCCAAAATCCTGTTTTTGTCGGGCGGCATGGAAGTCAGAATGAACGGCTCGTGTGCAGGCGGTACGGGAGCCTTTATTGACCAGATGGCGACACTTTTGAATGTACCCATAGAGCAGCTCAATGACCTTGCCGAACAGCATGAAAAAACCTATACGATTGCTTCACGGTGCGGTGTTTTTGCCAAAACCGATATACAGCCCTTATTGAATCAGGGTGCTAAGAAAACCGATATTGCGGCAAGTATTTTTATGGCGGTTGTCAATCAGACGATTGCAGGATTGGCTCAGGGACGTGAAATTAAAGGAAATATCGTGTACTTGGGCGGTCCTCTGACATTTATCCCACAGCTGTGCAAAGGTTTTGACAAGGCTTTGAAAACAACAGGAATCTGTCCCGAAAACTCCCTGTACTATGTGGCGTTGGGAGCGGCATTGTGTGCGGAAAAGGGAGCCGACCTTGATACCGCCATCTCTAAAGTAGAGGTTTACAGAGGGACAGGCAACTTTGCCTTTAACAAGCCGCTTTTCGGAAATCAGAAAGAATTGGATGAATTCCGGACACGTCACGCAAAGGCAACTGTCAAAAAAGGCGATTTGAAAAATTTTACAGGAAATGTATTCTTAGGCATAGATGCAGGCTCTACGACGGTCAAAGGCGTTGCCATAGCAGAAGACAACACCCTTTTATATTCGGAATATCTTTCCAACAGCGGCAATCCCGTGCCGATTGTCAAAAGCTTTCTGGAACATATCTATGCAATCAATCCGAATGTCAAAATTACTTCCTCAGCCGTGACAGGCTATGGCGAGGAGATTATCAAAAACGCTTTCGGCATAGATGACGGCATTGTGGAAACTGTCGCTCATCTGACAGCCGCAAAAAGTTTTATGCCTGACGTGGAATTTGTCATTGACATCGGCGGTCAGGATATTAAATGTTTTAAAATCCGTGGCGGTGTGATCGACAATATCTTTTTGAATGAAGCGTGTTCGTCGGGATGCGGTTCATTTTTGCAGACGTTTGCCAATGCTCTGGGCTATTCTTCGGAGGAGTTTTCCAAACTCGGACTTCTGGCAAAACAGCCTGTCGATTTGGGTTCGAGATGTACGGTATTTATGAATTCTTCTGTCAAGCAGGCCCAGAAAGACGGTGCCACCATTGAAGATATTTCCGCAGGATTGTGTCTGAGCGTTGTCAAGAATGCTCTTTATAAAGTCATCCGTGTGGCAAGTCCCCGTGAACTCGGCCAGAAAATCGTCGTACAGGGCGGCACGTTCCTGAATGACGCTGTTCTGAGAGCCTTTGAACAGGAAATGGGAACAAATGTCATTCGTCCCGAAATATCGGGCCTGATGGGAGCATACGGTGCGGCACTGTATGCGAAGTCAAAGAAAAATACAAAATCTGCTGTCCTGACTTGTGCACAGCTTGCGGACTTTGTCCATGAAATCAAGTCGGTAAATTGCGGCGGGTGCAGCAATAACTGCCGCCTGACAGTGAATACGTTCAGTGACGGAAGAAAATTCATTGCAGGAAACAGATGCGAAAAGCCTGTCACGAAAAAATCACCTGACGAAAGCTTCAATATTTATCAGTATAAGCTGAAACTGCTGAAAGAATACACGCCAAAACAGGGAAAGCGTGGCAGGATCGGTATTCCGCTGGGGCTGAATCTGTTTGAATTGCTGCCTTTTTGGTATACGTTTTTAACGGAACTGGACTTTGAAGTGATTACTTCCCCCTTCTCCAACAGAAAATTATATCTGCATGGTCAGCAGACCATTCCGTCGGATACGGTCTGTTTCCCTGCCAAATTAATGCATGGTCATGTACAATGGCTGCTGGACAACGGCATTACCAATATCTTTTATCCGTGTATGTCCTATAACTTTGATGAAAGTCTTGGCGACAATCATTATAACTGTCCCGTTGTGGCATACTATCCCGAAGTGATCTATTCCTATGCCAAAGATATTGAGGGAGTGAAACTCTTCCATGAATTTGTCGGTATACACAGACCAAAGGATTTTCCGAAGAAAATTTATGAAGAACTGAAAAATTATTTTGACGGTATCACGTTGAAAGAAGTCAGGTCTGCTGCCAAAGCCGCCTATGCGGAATATGAAAGCTATCTGCAAAAAATCAGGGATTACGGTGATGATATTATCCGTCGTGCCGAAGAACAGGGAAAACAGATTATTGTCCTTGCAGGCAGACCTTATCATGCCGATCCCGAAATCAATCACGGTATTGATAAATTGATTACCAGCTTTGATGTGGCGATTGTTTCAGAAGATGTGGTAAGCTGCAAGGTTCACCAAAAAATCCATACAGATGTTTTGAATCAGTGGACATATCATTCCCGAATGTATGCGGCGGCAGAGTATGTCAGCAAGCATGACAATATGAATCTGGTGCAGCTGGTATCGTTCGGATGCGGTGTGGATGCCATCACCACAGATGAAGTCCGTGCGATTCTCGAACATCACGGCAAAATTTATACCCAAATCAAAATTGACGAAATTACCAATCTCGGAGCGGTGAAAATCCGTCTGAGAAGTCTTTTGGCAACCGTCAGACAATGAGAAAGGGAGGACGCAAATGGCAAAGCTTTTATATGACAAAACAGGCAGACTGCTTTTTACCAGGGAAATGAAAGAAGAATATACGATTCTTTTGCCGATGATGGCGAAAATCCATTTTAATATTTTAAAAAACGTGTTCGTACACTATGGCTATAAAGTGGTACTGCTGGAAACAGAAGGTCCCGAAATTGCACAGGTCGGCTTGAAGTATGTACATAATGATACCTGTTATCCTGCTCTTTTGGTTATCGGACAGTTTATCCATGCTCTTCAGAGCGGCAAATATGATGTCAATAAAACCGCTCTGATGATTACACAAACAGGCGGCGGCTGTCGTGCGTCAAATTATATTCATCTTTTGCGGAAAGCCCTTGTCAAATCAGGCTTTGAACAGGTTCCCGTTATTTCGCTGAATCTGTCGGGGTTGGAAAAAAACAGCGGTTTTCACATGACGATTCCCATGATAAGACGATTGGCGGCAGGTTTGATTTACGGAGATATGCTGATGAGCCTTGACAATCAGGTGAAACCCTATGAAATCAGCAAAGGGGACAGTGCCGCCCTCATTCAAAAGTGGACACAAAAACTGACGGATATTCTTGCAGGCGGCCACGGCTTCCGCAGAAAAGAAATCGCACAGATTTTAAATGAAATTGCAGAGGATTATGCCAAAATCCCCATCAAAAAAGTGCCCAAAATAAAAGTCGGCATTGTCGGAGAAATCTATGTAAAATATTCGAGTCTGGGGAATAATAATTTGGAGCAGTTCCTGTATGAGCAGGGCTGTGAAGTGAATATGCCCGGAATGATGGGCTTTATGATGTTCAAAATAGACAACCGTCTGGAAGATTATAAACTGTATGGCGGCAATAAAATGAAATATGTCATTGTGGAAAAACTGCTGAATTATCTGAAGGAACTGGAACAGATGGTTATCGGCAGTCAGATGCAATACGGCTTTACACCGATCACAAAGTATGAGCATACAAAATCACTTGTCAAAGGGGTTGTCGGCTACGGCAGTAAAATGGGGGAAGGCTGGCTTCTGACAGGCGAAATGCTGGAACTGGTGGAAAGCGGCTTTGAAAATATCGTCTGCACACAGCCTTTCGGATGTCTGCCGAACCATATCAACGGAAAAGGCATGATTCGCCAGATCAAACAGAAAAACAGCAAAGCCAATATTGTAGCAATAGATTATGATCCCGGTGCTCCCCGTGTCAATCAGGAAAACCGTATCAAACTCATGCTTGCCGTGGCAAGAGAGGAACTGAACAATCAAGCAAAACAGCCTGAAAAAAAGCCTGTCACAGTCAAGGTCAGGACAGTTACGAAATGAGGATTGATTTGCAATGAAAAAATGGGAGAAGCTTCCCGAACGATTTCAAAATGCAGATGTCAGACCTTATTATGACATTCTGAAAAAAAGAACGGTAAGCCTTGTGATAAAAAGAATATTTGATATTCTGCTGGGATTGATTTTAACGATCATTGCGTTGCCGTTCATGATCATCATCGCCGTATGGATCAAATGCGATTCCAAAGGAAATATATTTTTTCTGCAAAGGCGTGTGACAACTTATGGGAGAGTATTCCATATCATCAAATTTCGTACAATGGTGTCAAACGCTGAAAAACTCGGCACACAGGTCACTGTACAAAATGACATCCGTGTGACGAGAGCAGGAAAATTTCTGAGAAAATGCCGTTTGGATGAGCTTCCGCAGTTGTTCAATGTTTTAAAAGGAGACATGACCTTCGTCGGCACACGTCCCGAAGTGGAAAGATATGTTGACAGATATACCAATGAAATGCTGGCAACCCTGCTCATGCCTGCCGGAATCACTTCTTTGGCAAGCATTCGCTTTAAGGACGAGGAAAAACTGCTTGACGGTGCGGAAAATCCTGATGATGTGTATGTGAATGACGTGCTTCCGCAGAAAATGAAATATAATCTGGAATATATCGGTAAATTTAATTTTTTTTACGATATCAAAGTCATGTGGATGACATTTTTTGCCGTGCTAAAATAAAAGGAGTTCAGCGATTCTTTGGGAATTGCTGAACTCTGTTTTTTATTCAGTGATGTGCGAAGAAGGCGAAAAGAGGACTTTTTTTGAAATGCATTTTGTCCAGAGACTTGCCCAGAGCTGCAAACAGCACGGCACTGCACAAAGACTGTATGAAATTGGTGGGAACATCTGCCAGAGCCGCTCCGAAATCTCCGTAAATGGCGGCAGATGCCAGATAATAGCCTGCGATGCAGACAACGGACGCAGGAAACAAAGAAAAAAGATTTCGCTTGTTGAGAATGGTGTCTTTTTTGCAGGTGAACAGAGCCGCTGTCAGAGCCTTGATGAGCATCGTAGGCAATACCCATATCGCATAGCCCGATAAATAGTCTGACAGAGCTGCTCCCACCGCTCCTGCCGCCATTGCATAGGGTGTCGGCAAAAGTGCCGCTGCCAGATAAATCATTCCGTCGCCAATGTGAATATACCCCTGATGAGTAGGAATTTTGACAAAAGCGGTAAATACATATACCATTGCAGCGAACAGTGCCGCCAATACCATGTTTTTTAGATGAGTCTGAGTTTTTTTTCTTTCCATTGCCGAAAGCTCCTTTCAAAATAAGATGACACTATCATACATGAAATCTGTCCTTTTTAAAATGCACAGTTTGAATATTTTTGAAAGGACAGTTGAAAACGGTTGACAAAGCCCTTTTCTTGTAATATGATAGTTAGGTATTGAATGAGGCGGTGAAGGGACTTGAAAAAACAAAAGAAAATGGCAGTTGTCAATGATTTTTCGGGATTCGGCAGATGCAGTCTGACCGTGGCAATTCCGATTATTTCTGCTATGAAAATACAGTGCTGTGCCGTTCCGACTGCCATTTTTTCCAATCATACAGGCTACCCGGATTATTTTTTTGATGATTATACGAATAAAATGCAGGCATATTATGAAAAGTGGGAAAAGCTCGGTCTGCAGTTTGACGGCATTTATACAGGCTTTTTGGGCTCTCAAAAACAGGCGGAAATTGTAGGTGATTTCATCAGCCGTTTTTCCGGCAGTGATACGATTGTGACAGTCGATCCTGTGATGGGTGACAACGGTATAACCTATGCCACGGTGGACAAGGCTCTCTGTCGGCAAATTAAAAAATTGCTGCCGTTTTCGCATATCATTACCCCTAACCTGACGGAAGCCTGTATTTTGACGGACAGTGACTATCATGATGTCTGTACCGAACGGGAATTAACCGTGCTGTCGGAAAAACTTCATACTCTGGGTGCAAAAAATGTCATTATTACAGGGATTGCCTGTGATGATAAAATCGGTAATTTTGTGAGTACGGGAACAGATACCTGCCTGCTTTGGTTTTCAAAGTCGGGCACTGCCCATGCGGGTACGGGAGATGTGTTTGCCTCAGTGATCGCAGCGGATGCTGTCAATGGTGTTCCACTGGAGCAGTCTGTAAAAAAGGCGGCTGATTTTGTGGCAAAGGCGGTCGCTTTGTCGGATGAAATGAAAATTCCCGAACAAGACGGGGTGTGTTTTGAAGAAATACTTGATTTATTGATGTGAGATGTGTTACAATCATCTCGGAAAGTGAAATGATGAATAAGACTGCATGGAAAGGATACAAAAAATGAATACGAAAAAGAGTTTCATTGGTTTTCTGGCAATGTTGACTGTCCTGACAGGAGTATGGAATGTGTCTGTCAGTGTTCGTGCGGAGCCTGACGAAAGTACAGAGGTACAGTTATCAGAAGAAGAACAGCCTGCCGTACAGGAAAGTGCGGAAGAGCCGTCCTATGATGTCCCTGAACCGTCCTATGAAGAACAAGAATCTTCCTATATTGCCCCCCCTGAGCCGTCCTATGAAGAATCACAGCCTTCCTATGAGGAACCGGAACCGTCTTATGAGGAGCCGGAACCCTCCTATTACAATGAAGAACCGGAACCGTCCTATGATTATGAGGAACCGCAGCCGTCCTACTACTATTACTATGAGGAGCCGTCGGCAACAGAAGAAAATCCTTTCCCCTGGGCACAGGAAAGTGAATTATACTATGAGCCGGAATACAGTCAGTACTATGAATCTGAAACATCTGAATTGACTTATTACGAGGAATCCGAACAGTATGAGTACTACGGTGAAACAACAGAGTCCGAAGAAGAAGAAGAATCCTCTACTACCTATCAGGAAATTTCTGTGGACAGCTCCGAGCTGACCAAAAAAGATTGGGAAAATCTTAAAAACAGCCTTAGTTCGGAAATGAAGCTTCTCAACGGTGACAGCAAAAGCAGTGATGATGTGATACGAGATATTAAAGAAAATGCGGCCTCCGGCAATGATGCCGTGAACTATCTGATATGGGGATTTATCTTGATTGGAATGGGAATTGTTCTTATTCTGCTGATGGTTCGTTTCAATGACAATCCGAAAAAAAAGAAAAGTGCACTGTCTGCCAAGTCAAAGCCTGTTTTGGACGTGTCTGACAAAAAGTATTGACATATCACTTGTCTTGATTCTTTAAAAGAAATAAAACAAGGGATATGTATGCTATAATCTTTGATATTAAAATGAAAGCGGAGGAATGGTTTAGAAATGACAAATCAAGAACTTTTGGAAATGCAGAAAATGGCCTGTAAGGTGCGTATCTGGACAATAGAGGGAGTGTTTCATGCCAAATCGGGACATCCCGGCGGCTCTCTTTCGGCAGCCGATATGATAACCTACCTCTATTTCAAGGAAATGCGGGTGGATGCTAACGATCCGAAAAATCCTGACAGAGATAGATTTGTTCTTTCAAAGGGACACTGCTGTCCGGCTTTGTATGCTGCTCTTGCTCTGAAAGGATATTTTTCTGCCGAGGAAATCAAATCACTCCGTCATATTGGTGCTATGCTCCAGGGACATCCCGATATGAAGCATACACCCGGTGTAGATATGAGTTCGGGTTCTCTCGGTCAGGGAATTTCCGCAGCCTGCGGTATGGCACTCGCTGCCAAGTATGACAGCAAGGACTACAGAGTCTATGCAATGCTCGGTGACGGTGAATGTGAGGAAGGTCAGGTATGGGAGGCGGCTATGTTTGCATCTCATATGAAGCTGGATAATCTTTGCCTGATTGTAGACTTCAACGGTCTGCAGATTGACGGTGCCGTCAATGATGTGGCAGGCCTGGAACCGCTGGATACCAAATTTGAAAGCTTTGGCTTTGAAGTTATCAAAATCAACGGAAACGATTTCAATGAAATAGAAGCTGCTTTTGAAAAAGCAAAAACTGTCAAAGGCAAGCCTACGGTGATCATTGCCAATACCGTTAAGGGCAAGGGTGTGTCTTATATGGAAAATCAGGTCGGCTGGCATGGCAAGGCACCCAATGCCGACGAGTATCAGAAGGCACTTGATGAACTGAATGCACAGTTGAAAGTATTGGAGGGCTGATATCATGAAAATTGCAACAAGAGAAAGTTTTGGTCGTGCTCTCTGTGAGCTTGCAAAGGAACATCCTGAAATTGTGGTACTGGATGCCGATCTGGCAGCCGCTACCAAAACCGATATATTTAAAAAGGCATATCCCGACAGATTTTTTGACTGCGGTATCGCAGAGGGAAACATGATAGGCGTGGCAGCCGGTTTGGCAGCCTGCGGAAAAGTACCGTTTGCGGCATCTTTTGCCATGTTCGCCACAGGCAGGGCTTATGAACAAATCAGAAACTCTGTCGGTTATCCTCACCTGAATGTCAAAATTGCAGGCTCTCATGCCGGTATTTCTGTCGGTGAAGACGGTGCGACGCATCAGTGCTGCGAAGATCTGGCACTCATGAGAACAATTCCCGGAATGGTGATTCTCAATCCCGCAGACCACTATGAGATGACAGAGGCTGTCAAGGCAGCGTATGAATATAACGGTCCTGTCTATATCAGATTGGGCAGACTTGCGATTGATACTTTCAATGATCCCGATACCTATCAGTTTGAAATCGGCAAGGGCATTACACTGAAAGACGGCAATGATGTAACTGTCATTGCAACGGGACTTGTCGTAAACGAGGCACTCAAAGCCGTCAAAACTCTTGAGGGAAAAGGCATCAATGCCCGCCTTATCAATATGCACACCATCAAGCCCATTGATAAGGATATCATCATCAAGGCGGCAAAGGAAACAGGCAGGATCATTACTGTCGAAGAACATAACGTGATTGGCGGTCTTGGCGAGGCAGTATGTTCTGTTACAAGCGAGTATTGTCCTGTACCTGTCAAGAGAATCGGCATTGAGGATATATACGGTCACAGCGGTCCTGCTCTGGGACTTCTTGCCGAGTTCGGTCTGGATGCGGAAGGGTTGGAAAAACGTATTGCAGACATCATGAAGTCATTCGCATAAACGAAAAAAAAACAGCAGGCAGAAATGATTTTTCTGTCTGCTGTTTCACTTATTCGGAGAATATGACATTTTCCGCTTTTTGAACGGTATTGATGATTTCATCCAGATATTTGAGCGTTTTTATACGGAAATAAATTTTTTCCGCCAGATCGGCATAATCAATTTCTTCTTCATCCGTACGGATATAGTTGTAGCCGAAGGCTTCCGATAAAGCCACATCCATTTCGGAATTGGCTTTGGTGCGGTAGATCACAATAAACTGTTCATTGTGTTTTTCATGATGCTTCAAAACAGCTTTTACCGTAGAGATGTATTTAGCGGCATCATCCTGTTCAAATTCAAAAAAGATGACAGGTGTATAGGATTGGTAAATCTCGGCAATCTCCGGAATGATTCTGGTGCCGGAAATGATATTTACCGCTTCTCCTGCATCCTTTCGGACAAAGAAATAGATTTTTTCATTATTATTTTCCTGTGTGATTTTGAGTCTGCCTTCAATGCCGTTGATAGATATTCGGGAAAAATTGCTGTCTGCCTGTGCAGCGAAATTCGGGAATGTTCCCATAATGGTTTTGATACCGATTTCAACAGGTGCAGTATCGGCAGGAATTGTAAAGTCTTTGGCTACCACCAAAGGAGTAATACCTAATCTTGCAAGGATTGTGTCAGTCGTTTCAGAGCTGATGCCCAGATCGGCAACCGGCAGTGTAACCTGATGGCCGATAATACTGGGAGTTTGTTTGATGGTGTCGTTGATTTTTTTAAACAGTTCCGTGTTGAGCGTGTTCTTCAACTGATAGGAAAGCTTTCCCGAGCCAAGCGATGTATTGCCGTACAAAACAAGACCTGTTATTGTATTGTCAATGGACTGTTGAACTGTATCAGCCTGCTGAATAATCTGTTGATTGTGAGCATTCAGTTCCTGTCTGTTCTCGTCCTGAGAATTGTTAAAGTCCATAACCTGAAGATTTTGCAGCTTTCCGTCATTGTAAAGCAGAAAACCGAACACCCCTACCAGAACCACGGCCAACAGAATTAAAAAAATCCTTCCAATACTTAATCTTCTTTCCACAAATGTTATCCTCCTTTTTCAGATAAACATATGATAGTACAACTTGACCGTTTTGTCAACAGAAAACAAAATTCACAGGTTGACAAATTTTGCAGACACACAGAAAGGCGGCTGATAATATGAAATGGCTGAGCCATTTAAAGACCATCAACAGACATAAAAAATATGTCATGCAGCTTTGCTTCAAACTGGGGCTGTATCGTCAGGGATTGCTGCATGACCTGTCAAAATATTCTCCCACGGAATTTCTGGTGGGAGCCAAATACTATCAGGGAACCCGAAGTCCCAACAATGCCGAAAGAGAAGATAAGGGCTACAGTTCGGCATGGCTGCACCATAAAGGCAGAAACAAGCATCATCTGGAATACTGGATTGATTACGGCTTGGGTGAGGGAGAAAAAATGGTTGGCATGAAAATGCCTGTCCGTTATGTTGTGGAGATGTTCTGTGACAGAGTAGCCGCCTCTAAAAATTATCGCGGCAAGGATTATACCGATGCGGATGCCTACAATTACTACATGAAATCCAAAGACCATTATCTGATGCATCCTGAAACAGCGGCACTTCTGGAAGAAATGCTTTTATATCTCAAGGAACACGGGGAAGATCAAGCCCTGCGATATATCAAAGAGCATATTCTTTCTCCCGAAAACTTATCCTGAAATATAAAAACGGAAATCCGTCAGTCAAAAGGATTTCCGTTTTTCTTAATCATTGTGCATTATGCATTACTCAAACAGGGTGAACTTTGTTTTTGGTGTCGGCATTGGGATTGATGCCGACTTGTTTGTCACGTCTTGCCTTGAAGAATTTCGGGGCAACTTCGGGGAACTGTGCATAAGTCAGCACATCCTCTTCCTGCTCGATCCACTGGGGAATCTCGGCACGGAGTTTTTCCAGCTCAGGCTCCAGCAAATCGGCGGGACGGCACTCCACGGGTTTCTGTTCGCCAATAATTTTTTTCCTGAATTCCGGCTCAATCGGAACGGGAGTGGTGCCATATTTACCCGCAACAAGATCTTTAAACTGACCGTTGCACATTTTGTAACGCTCTCCGAGAATGACATTGAATACAGCCTGTGTACCGACAATCTGTGAAGTGGGGGTTACAAGAGGAGGATAGCCTGCATCTTTACGGACTCTCGGCACTTCTTCCAGAACCTCTGTCAGTTTATCACTCTTTCCGGCATCCTTGAGCTGCTTGAGCAGGTTGGAAAGCATACCTCCCGGCACCTGATAGATCAATGCTTTGGCATCGGTTGCCAGCATTTTCGGATCAAGCAGGCCGCTCTTGATATATTTTTCACGGAGTCCCATGAAATACTCTCTGATTTCAGCCAGCTTGATCAAATCCAGACCGGTATCATATTCGGTACCCTGCAAAGCCGCAACCATAGATTCCGTCGGTGCATGGGAAGTACCGTTGGCAAGCGGTGACATAGCCGTATCAATGCGGTCTGCACCGGCTTCAATGCCTTTGAGCAGGCACATAGAGGCTAAACCCGATGTATAATGCGTGTGAATCTGTACGGGAATTTTAACAGCCGCTTTGATTGCTTTGACAAGCTCTTCCGTATAGTAGGGTGTCAGCAGTGCCGCCATGTCTTTAATGCAGATAGAGTCTGCTCCTGCATCTTCAATTCTCTTGGCATAGTTCACATAATATTCCGTTGTGAAAACAGGTCCCGTTGTATAACTGATGGCAACCTGTGCTTCCACATTTGGATTTTCCTTTTTCGCAGCTTTGGCGGCATTGATAGCCGTCTGTAAGTTCTTGATGTCGTTGAGGGCGTCAAAAATCCTGATCACATCAATACCGTTAGCCACGGAACGCTGTACAAAGTATTCCAGAACATCATCCGCATAGTGACGATAGCCCAGCATATTCTGTCCTCTGAAAAGCATCTGAAGCTTGGTTTTGGGGCAGTTTTTGCGGATGGTACGCAGTCTTTCCCACGGATCTTCATTCAGGAATCGGATACAGGAATCAAATGTAGCACCGCCCCAGCATTCCAGTGAATAGAATCCCACTTCATCCAACTTGGACAGAATCGGAAGCATATCTTCAATGGGCATTCTGGTAGCAATCAGGGACTGATGAGCGTCACGCAGGACAGTTTCCGTAATTTGTATTTTCTTTGCCATGCAAGCCAATCCCCTTTCATCCGAGTGTTACCAGAACGGCACCGGTATCAACAGATTCTCCCTTGTTGACGGCAACAGATACGATCGTAGCATCTTTGGCAGCTTTGATTTCATTTTCCATTTTCATAGCTTCGAGAATTACCAGCACGTCACCTGTTTTGACAGCCTGACCGGGTTTGACAAGTACATTGATAATGGTACCGGGCATGGGAGATTTGACAGGCTCACCGGATACGGCAGCTTTAGGAGCGGGTGCCGGAGCAGCTTTGGGAGCGGTCTTGGGAGCTGCGGCAGGAGCAGCAGGGATTTCTGTACCGTCAGCTTCCTCGACCTGTACATTGTATACGGTTCCGTTTACGGTTATTTTAAGGTTTTTCATAGAAACGACTTTCCTTTCTTATATATAAAGATTGTTATGTTTTTTGGGAAGAGTGGAAACTCTCTTATTGCCGAGCATATCCAGTGCAGCCACCAATTTTTCTCTTGTTTCTTCGGGAGCAATGACATCCTGTACATAGCCGTTGGCTGCGGCATGGAGTGCGGTGAGATGTTCGTTTTTATATTCTTGAATGACTCTTGTTCTTTCGGCTTTGGGATCATCGGTCTTGTTCAGCTTGCCGCCAAAGTCATCGCCGAGCATGATAATGGTTTCTGCTTCGGGAGTCAGTGCCGATACACCGGCATTTGTCCATGCAAACGTCATGTCGGCAGCCGCACCGGTTCCTGCAAGGGCAATATACACAGAGCCGAATGCATCACCTGTAATAAATGTTATTTTGGGAGCAGTAGCCTCTGCATAGGCAGAAGTCAGTTTTGCAGCGGATTTGATACAGCAGAATTTTTTGGCATCTACGAATGTGACAACAGGAATACTGAACGCATCACAGAATCTGACAAATCGGGCAGCTTTGGAGCTTGCCTTGCCGTCAATGTCACCCTCGGCAGCCACCAAGCCGACTGTTACGCCGTTGACGGTTGCCAGAACGGTCTTGACAGCCTTTCCGTAGTCTGCCTGCAATTCCACGGCACTGTCTGTATCTGCTACATCCAAAATTGCCTGTGACGGGACAGTGGTATCAGAAGGAGTACCCTGTGCGGAAATTTCATCATATGCGACACACGCACCTGACAGATTGTTTGACGGAAGTATTTCAACCAGAGCCTTGACTTTGGCAAAAGCCTCGTCTGTGTCTTTGACAGCAATATGCACGTTGCCTTTCTGGGCGTTTTCCTGAGCAGAGGACTTTTCACCGTCCACGGCAAGGGAAAGCTGTGCATTTTCCGTCATAATCACAATATCGGCACAAGCGGCTATCAATGCCTGTGTGCCGAAACAGTTTCCGACAACGACAGCCATCTGCGGCACAACGCCGGAAAGATTGTTGGCATATTTCAGAATATCACCATAAGCCGCCAGCAAGTCTGTTCCTTCGGAAAGTCTGCCGCCTACAGAATCATAGATTGCTACAACAGGTTCACCTGTTTTGAGAGCGAGGTCATACAGTTTTTTCACTTTTGCAGCCTGAGCCTTTGACATGGCACCGCCTGCAAAATCCGTATTCTGTGCATAGGCATACACGCCCGCACCGTTTACCGTACCATGTGCGGCAACCGCTTCCGTATAAGTATCAGATGACTTTGCAAAAGTATCAATTTCTGTAAAAATACCGTTGTCAAACAGTTTTTCCAGATAGCCATAAGCTTTTGAGGAGCTTATTTCCTGACGAGCCTTTGAAAGCATTTCTGATTTTGTTTCAAAAGTCATTTTATATCCTCCCTTATATTCCGAAAAAAGTTTCTCCATGATATTATAGTATAAATTTGTCAAAATATCAAGTACCAATTCAGGAACAGAATGTAAGGTTTCTGTATATGTATAGTATAGGGGGGATTTTGCTATGACAGTCAGAAGAAAGCGTCGGAAAAGCTCATTTGGAAAACTCGTAGGATGGCTGATAGTACTGCTGATGGTATTTTTGGTGGTGTTGGAGTGGAGAATCAAGCCTGTTGTCAGCGGTTTTGCGGAAGTCAATGCCAAGTCTCTGGCAACACAGGTTATCAATCAGAGTATTGCGGAAGTGCTTGATGAAACGGAAATTACCTGTGAAGACCTGGAAACCATTCATTATTCCGATAACAACCGTATCACATCCATCAATTCCAATACGATTTGTGTGAATAAACTGAAAAGTGCCGTCACGCTCCGCATACAGAAAAATTTGGCAGATGTTAAAAACAGGGAAATTCATATTCCGATAGGAAATATTCTTGGCGGAGAACTCATGCAGGGCAGAGGGTTTGCTGTTCCTGTCAATATCACCATGTCGGGCAATATTCACACGGATTTTGAAAGCACCTTCGAGGAAGGCGGCATTAATCAGACCGTACATAAACTGTCGGTGAGTGTTTCCGCAGAAATCAGTGTACGGCTTCCCACAGGCTGCACCAAAACCAATGTGACAACCGGTATGCTGATAGGAGAAACTGTGATTGTGGGAGAAGTGCCGTCGGGGATGCTTTTTTCGGCAAGATAAAAAATTGCGGTTGAATCTGTTCATAAAATATGATATGATAAAAGGCGATAAAAAGGAAAATGGGGGAGTGGATTTTGTCAGAAATCAATACAACTGCCGAACTGGCAAAACAGGCACAATATACGGATTTACTCAAAGATGTTCTCTTGATGAGGTACAATCACCGTCAGCCGAAGGCTCATATACGGACTTACGGCTGTCAGCAGAATGTTGCCGACAGTGAAAAAATCAAGGGTATGCTGGAAGAAATGGGCTGTGCCTTAACAGAAAATGCAGAAGAAGCAGACATGATTATTTTCAATACGTGTGCAGTGCGTGAACACGCTGAGGACAGGGTGTTCGGCAACGTGGGCGAATTAAAGGCTCTCAAACGAAAAAAACCGTCACTTCTGATAGGCTTGTGCGGCTGTATGATGGAGCAAAAACATATTGCCGACAGGATCTATAAAAGTTTCCCGTATGTGGGACTGGTGTTTGGCACTCATGTTATACACAAATTCCCGGAAATGCTTTACAATGCCGTGACAACAGGCAAAAGGCTTGTGGAAAGGGGAACGGATGACGGGCAGATATACGAGGGAATTCCCATGCACCGTGACGGCAGTTTCAAAGGCTGGCTGTCCATCATGTACGGCTGTGATAACTTCTGTACTTACTGCATTGTTCCTCACGTCAGAGGACGTGAAAGAAGCAGAAAACCGTCTGTTGTTCTGGAAGAAGCCAAAGCAATGATCGGTGCAGGCTACAAAGAAATCACACTGTTGGGACAGAATGTCAATTCCTACGGCAAGGGACTGGACGAAAAAACAAGTTTTCCCGAACTGCTGAAAAGTGTCAGTGAAATTGACGGAGATTTCTGGATACGCTTCATGACATCCCATCCGAAAGATGCGTCAAAAGAGCTGATTGATGTTATAGCGGAAAGCGGCAAAATATGCAATCATATTCATTTGCCGTTCCAGTCCGGCAGTGACGGCATTTTAAAACGCATGAACCGCCATTACGACAAGGAAAAGTACATGGAAATCGTGAACTATGCCAAAAGCAGAATTCCTGACCTGTCACTGACCAGTGATGTCATTGTGGGTTTTCCGGGTGAAACCTATGAAGATTTCCGGAAAACATTGGATTTGATACGGGAAGTGGAGTTTACCTCATTGTTTACATTCATTTATTCACCGAGAGTCGGCACACCTGCCGCAAAAATGGATGATCCGATACCGTATGAAGAAAAATCCCGCTGGTTCGGCGAACTGCTGAAAGTACAGGAGGAAATTGCCGCCAAACGCTGTGCAGGCATGGTCGGCAAGACATACAGAGTGCTTGTCGAGGAACAGAAAAAAGAGGATATTCTTTGTGCGAGAACACAAAATAATATTATCGTGGAAGTTTCAGGCACTCCCGAAATGATAGGCACTTTTCAAAATGCCGAAATCACGGAAGCAAGAAACTGGATATTACGAGGAAAACTGCATTGAATTTTATTAAAGGAGATTTTAATTATGGAAAACAAGAATGTCAATGAAATGGATATGATCGAACTGGCAAGAGAACTGGGCAAAAAACTGCAAAAGGAAGATGCTTATCTGAAATTCCAGCTTGCCAAGCAGGCAGCCGATGAAGATGAAGAACTCCAGAAGCTGATCAACGAATTCGGCCTGAAGCGTGAGGAAATCAGTGAAGAGACCTCTAAAGATGAAAGTGAGCAGGATCCCGAAAAGGTGCAGAATCTTAACAGGGAAATGCGGAAAGTCTATGCCAAAATCATGACCAATGAAAGAATGATCAACTACAACGACACCAAAGATGCGTTTGATGCCATTATGCAGCGTATCACCGCAATTATTCAGAAGTCATCCGAAGGGGAAGACCCCGAAACAGCCGATTATATCGCTTGTACGGGAAGCTGTGCCACCTGTGGCGGCTGCGGCTGACAGGAATTTGAAAGCAGAGGAGCAAAAAGATTATGGCAGGTCTTTCACCTTTAATGGTGCAATATCTGGAAGTAAAGAAAAAAAATAAAGATACGCTTGTGTTTTTCAGAGTAGGCGATTTCTATGAAATGTTCTTTGATGATGCAAAGCTTGTTTCACAGGAACTGGAACTGACTCTTACAGGCAAAGAGTGCGGACTTGATGAAAGAGCCCCCATGTGCGGAGTACCGTATCACAGTGTGGAGGGCTATATTGCAAAGTTAGTCGAAAAAGGCTATAAAGTAGCCATCTGCGAGCAGACGGAAGATCCTTCTCAGGCAAAAGGACTTGTCAGACGTGAAATCGTGCGGATTGTCACACCGGGTACTGTCATGGAATCAAGTATGCTTGACGAAAGCAGTAATAATTTCATCTGTACGGTGTTCACGCAAAAAGAAAAAACAGGTTTGTCCTTCTGTGATATTTCTACAGGCGAACTGTACGCAACGCTTGTTGACGGTGACGGTCAGGAGGGCAGAATCAAGGACGAACTGCTGAAATTTTCTCCCAGAGAAATCCTGATTGGCGGAGATGCCGTCAGATTCAAAACATTGTCCGCCTTTATCAAAGATAAATTATCTGCCAGTGTGAGTATGCCGGATGATGAGGAATTTTCCTTTGCGGATTCTGAAAATGCCATTTTAAAGCAGTTTCACAAAAACAATCTGTCAGAGCTTGGTCTTGCGGAGTGGTGTCAGACGGTTTCGGCACTGGGAGCGTTGCTCTCTTATCTGAAACGCACACAAATGAACGGTCTGGAAAGAATCAGTCACATTGAGCTGTACAAGGAAAATCAGTATCTGCACATTGATTATAATACAAGACGCAATCTGGAACTGACGGAACCTCTCAATTCCAAAAACAAGGCGGCAAGTCTGCTGGCAGTTCTTGACAAAACCAGAACTTCTATGGGAAAGCGTCTCATCAGAAGCTATATCGAAAAACCGCTTGTCAATATGGCACAGATTGTCAAAAGACAGAACGGTGTCACGGAACTGGTTGAGAATGTCATGATGCGGATGGATCTGAGAGATGCCCTTTCAGGTATCAGCGATATTCAGCGAACCATGACAAGAGTGGTTTACGGTTCGGCAAACGCCAGAGAATTGCGTTCTTTGTGCAATGCCATGAAAAAACTTCCCGAAGTCAAAGCTACGGTCAAAGATGCCCAAAGCAGTCTGATAAAAAGTATGTATCTTGATTTGGATAATCTGGAAGATATATGCAGACTTATAGATGAAGCGATTGTAGAAGATCCGCCTTTCACTGTCAAAGAGGGCGGCATTATCAAAGAGGGCTGTCATAAAGAGTTGGATGAGATTCGTTATGACATGAATCACAGTTCTTCCGTGATGGCAGGCATTGAAGCCAGAGAACGGGAAAAAACAGGCATCCCCAAGCTGAAAATCGGTTATAACCGTGTATTCGGCTATTATATTGAGGTGTCGAATTCCTATAAAAATCTTGTGCCCGAAACCTATATCCGCAAGCAGACACTGGTCGGCGGTGAAAGATTCATTACACAGGAGTTAAAGGAACTCGAACAGAGAATTTTGGGAGCGAAAGACCGCTCCTGTGAGCTGGAGTATGCAATATTTGACCATATCCGCAAGACAGTGGCGGATTCTCTGGAAAGAATCAACCGAACGGCTAATGCCGTGGCAACACTGGATGTCACAGCGTCACTGGCACAGGCGGCATTTGAAAATAACTATTGCTGTCCGACACTCACGGCAGACGGTATCATCAAATTGACAGACAGCCGTCACCCTGTTGTCGAGAGAATCACAGGTGAAACGACATTTGTGCCGAATGATGTATTTTTAGATAACGGTGACAACAGAGTCGCCATTGTCACAGGACCGAATATGGCAGGTAAATCAACATATATGCGGCAGATTGCTTTGATAGTGCTGATGGCACAGATGGGTTCTTATGTGCCGGCAAAGTCGGCACAGATTTCCATTGTGGACAGCATTTTCACAAGAATCGGTGCATCTGATGATCTGGCAACAGGCCAGTCTACTTTCATGGTGGAAATGAATGAAGTTGCCTATATCCTGAAAAATGCCACAAAAAACAGTCTGCTGATACTGGACGAAATCGGCAGAGGTACCTCTACTTTTGACGGCATGAGTATCGCAAGAGCCGTTTTGGAATTTGTCGCAGACAGGAAAACCCTCGGTGCCAAGACATTGTTTGCAACACATTACCATGAATTAACCATTCTGGAAAGTACTGTCAAGGGTGTGAAAAATTATAATATTGCCGCTGTCAAGCGGGGGGATGATATTACATTTTTACGGAGAATCATTCCCGGAGCGGCAGACGAAAGCTATGGCGTAGAGGTGGCAAAGTTGGCAGGACTTCCCGACAGTGTGATAGAGAGAGCCAAAAAAATTCTGGCAGAACTGGAAAGCGGTCAGCCGAAACAAAAACGCAAGCCCAAAAAACAGGAGGAAACTCCGCAATTAACATTCATTCCCGAAGAAACAGCTGTGGAAAAGCGTTTGAAAAGTATTGACATCAATACTGTTACGCCAATGGAATCCATGAATATTTTGTTTGAGCTTGTCAAGCTTGTGAAATAAAGGAGCGAAAAATGGGAGTAATCAATGTTCTTTCCAAACAGGTAGCCGAACTCATTGCGGCAGGTGAAGTCATTGAAAGACCGGGTTCTGTCATCAAGGAATTGGTGGAAAATTCCATTGATGCCGGTGCAGACAATATCACCGTTGAAATACAAAACGGCGGGGTGACATTCATGCGTGTGACGGATAACGGTGTCGGAATTCATCGTGAAGATATCAAAAATGCATTTCTCCGTCACGCAACCAGTAAAATATCGGAACAGGACGATCTGGACAAAATTATGACACTGGGCTTTCGCGGTGAAGCACTTGCCTCTATCTGTGCGGTGTCCAAAGTGGACATTCTGACAAAGAATACAGAGGAAAACGAGGGAACACGCTATACCATAGAGGGCGGTGAGGAAAAGCGTTTTGAACCGGCAGGCTGTCCTCAGGGAACTACGTTCGTTGTGAGAGATTTGTTTTACAATGTGCCCGCCCGTATGAAATTTCTGAAAAAAGATGTGGCAGAGTCCAACAATATTGCCTCTCTGATGGACAGAATCGCCCTGTCACATCCTGAAATCAGTTTTACGCTGCTGCGTGACGGAAAACAGGTGATGAAAACGTCCGGCAACGGCAAACTGGATACCGCTATTCTACAGGTATTCGGGAAACAGTTTGCTTCAGGTCTGCTGCCTGTTTCCTATGACTTCAACAACGTCAGGATGAACGGCTATGTCAGCAAGCCTGTCAGTGCCAACAGAGCCAGCAGAAGTATGCAGATATTTTTCGTCAACGGAAGATATGTCAAAACAAAAACGGCTGCGGCTGCTTTGGAACAGGCATACAGCGGATGTATCATGGCAGGAAAATTTCCGGCTTGTGTGATGAATATCGAACTGGATTGTTCGAGTCTGGACGTCAATGTCCACCCTGCCAAACTGGAAATCCGTTTTGTCAATGAAAAGCCAATCTATGATTGTGTTTATTATGGCGTGAAATCTGCTGTGACAAGCTATGATACCCGCAACGTTCCCGAAGCAAAAGAAATGCTTTTTAAGCCGGAAATATCCGCAATTCCGGAAACATTGTCACAGCCGAAAGTACTCGAAATATCGGAAGAGCCTTCCCCCCCTGTTGTGCCGCTCCGCTTGCCTACAGAAGACGACACAGAAATACATAATATTTTTGTTCCCGAAACAAGCAGCTTTGATACAGAGGAACTTCTTTTGCCGAAAACATCCTTTTTGCCGTCCGATGACATTTCCGAAATCAAGACAGTGAATCTTGCCGAGCGTCAATCTTCCCCGAAACCGGAAGATTTTCAAATCAATACCAATGAAGAAATTGATTTTACACAGCAAATGGAACAGCCTTTGCCCGAACAGGAACCGAAATCTCCGTTTAAATATATCGGAGAGATATTCCGCACATATATCATTCTGGAATATGATGAAGACAGGATTATGTTTATAGACAAACACGCTGCTCATGAAAGACTTCTCTATGAACAACTCAAAAAACAACATCCGTCTACTGCTCCCCAGATGTTGCTGGAGCCTGTTACCGTCACACTGGATCAAACAGAGTGTCAGACGGTTCTGGAAAATAAAGATTTGCTGATGCAGGCAGGCTTTGAAGTGGATTCTTTTGGCAGCGGTACCATTCTGATACGTTCCGCACCGCTTTTGCTTGAAAAACTGGATATTACGGAAGCCTTTCTGGAAATGGCAGACTATCTGCAAAAACATCAGAAAGTGATTCTTTCGGAAAAAATGGAGTGGATTTATCAGAATACAGCCTGTCGTGCCGCCATCAAAGCAGGCAATATCAATCAGCCGGATGAATTGATTCGTCTTGCAGTCATGTTGGAAGAAAATCCCTCTGTCCGCTACTGTCCCCACGGCAGACCGATTTATTTCTTTATGTCCAAACGGGAAATTGAAAAAAATTTCAAAAGAATTTGAAATAAATTGACAATTTTGTATAAAAATTGTTGATTTATACGATGGAATTGTGTTATAATGCTCTTAGTTATGAAAGAGGTGCATGACAATGTCTGACAACAAAACACTACACCATTCGGAGCTCTCTCCCAGTGTGAAGCATAAACTCACACCCCAAGAACAAATTGAATTTCTGGAAAGAAAGCTTGATGAGGCAAAACTCGAGGCAACAGATAAAAATATCGCTTTGATTGAAATGACGGCATCAAGAAACGCTTTGTATCAGTCTTTGCAGGAAACGCAAATGCGTCTGGCAGAGGCTCAGGGACAGCGTGACAATGATGTGGAAGCCTATCAGAAAGAGCTTACTTTGAGATTGCAGGAAAAACGTCAGCTTCAGGAACAGGTGGATACCCTGACAATCAAGGCAAAGCGTTACGATGAACTGCAGGAAAGCCTGATTAAAATCAAGATGGATGCCGAAATCAAAGCACATTCCGTCGTTGACGAGGCACAGGAAAAGGCTATGGACACTGTTATGCTGATTGATAACATTGAAAAAGAAATCAATCTTTTCCGTGAGGATTTGACGTATCTCAGACGTGACATCAAAATCGGTACACTGACACTGGATGACAGACTTGATAATGTGTATATGCGTCTTTGTCAAAATCTGGATAAACTGCAAAAAATACGGGAAGAATTTTATATCAAAAATTCCCTTCCGCTTGATTTACAGGAAATGACATTTTCTTCGGGCAGTGTTCCTGTGATTGAATATCCGCTGAATCTTATAACGGAAAAGCCTGTGGATGAAGAAGAGTAAAATTTTCCCCATATTATATGCTATCATACAAAATGCGGTCAGAAAAGACCGCTTTTTCCATTGGAGTGATGATTTGAATCGCTGCTTCATATAATATGAAGAGGTGGTAATACTGTGGAAAAATTGAAAGTATATCTTTGTTGTTCGGCAACACTGCTGTGCGTTTTTTTGTTCGGAGGACTGCTGTATACAGCGTTCGGGGATGGTGAAAGTGTCCGTGTTTCGGCAGAAAATGTTACATTGCCGGTGGTGGTCATTGATGCGGGACATGGCGGAGAGGACAGCGGAGCAGTTGCCAATGGTCTGTTGGAAAAGGATATTAATCTGAGCATTGCATTAATGCTTCGGGATATGCTGACGGCAGGCGGCTATCAGGTCGTGATGACAAGAGATACGGATATTTCGATATTTGACAGCTCTGCGTCAACAACAAGGGAAAAGAAAGTGTCTGATTTAAAGAACAGAACGAAAATTATTAATAACAGCAAAAATCAGATTCTGGTCAGTATCCATCAGAATAAGTTTGAACAGAGTCAGTATTTCGGCACGCAAATGTTTTATTCCAAAAATAATCCCAAAAGTGCGGTTCTGGCAGACGAACTCAGAAAATCCGTAACAGGTCTTTTACAGCCCGACAACAAACGGGAATTAAAGCCTGCCGACAGCAATATTTATATTCTGGATCAGGCACAGGTGCCTGCGGTCATTGTAGAGTGCGGTTTTCTGTCGAATGAGGAAGAGGCCAAAAAACTGTCTGACAAGGATTATCAGCAAAAAATGGCATTTGCCATATGCGGCGGAATCATGGGCTATACAAATCGTTGTTCTGTTCAAAATACGTAAAAGGAAGACGAAACAATGGCAAATACAAAAACAAAAAGTCTGTTTGTCTGCTCACAGTGCGGCTATGAGTGCGGCAAATGGTACGGCAAATGTCCGGGATGCGGAGAGTGGAACACACTTAATGAAGAAATCCGTGAGACATCAAAATCGGGTCTGCCGGCACCTCAGCAAAGAAGAAAAGCTTCCTCTTTGCCGGTGAAAATTACGGAAATTTCCACGGAGGATGAGGAACGCTATTATACAGGCTCCAAAGAATTGGACAGGGTTCTCGGAGGGGGAATTGTCAAAGGCTCACTGGTACTTTTGGGCGGTGATCCGGGTATCGGAAAGTCAACGATTCTGTTGCAGATATGCAGTCATCTGGGGAAAATTCTGAAAATCCTGTATATTTCGGGGGAAGAATCCAAAAGACAAATCAAGCTCAGAGCGTCAAGATTAGGCGTGAGCTGTGAAAATCTGTTGATCATGACGGAAACGGATGTGGAAATCGTTGCCGATCAGATACAGACAGAAAAACCGGATTTGGTGATGATAGACTCCATACAGACCATGAACGACAAGGAATTGAGTTCTTCTCCGGGCAGTGTCACACAGGTGAGAGAATGTACCAATATTCTCATGAGAACAGCGAAATCATTGGATATACCGTGTATTATCGTGGGACACGTCAATAAAGACGGTGCGATTGCCGGTCCGAAAGTACTGGAGCATATTGTGGATGCGGTGCTGTATTTTGAGGGTGACAAGCAGATGTCTTACAGAATTCTGAGAGCCGTCAAAAACAGATACGGTTCCACCAATGAAATCGGTGTCTTTCAGATGGGAGATACCGGCTTGAGTGAGGTGGAAAATCCCTCGTTAATGCTCCTGTCAGGCAGACCGAAGAATGTATCGGGAACTTGTGTGGCGTGTACCATGGAGGGAAGCCGCCCGATTTTGGCCGAAATACAGGGGCTTGTGACAAATTCCGGCTACGGCAATGCACGCAGAATGTCTACAGGCTTTGACTATAACAGAATGTCCATGCTTTTAGCGGTGCTGGAAAAACGATGCGGCTACTTTTTTTCGAGCCTGGATGCGTATGTGAATGTCATAGGCGGTCTGAGGCTGGATGAACCTGCCACAGATTTAGCCGTAGCTCTGGCACTTGTCAGCAGTCTGAAAGATATGGTTGTTCCCGAAGACCTTCTCGCTTTCGGCGAAGTCGGACTGACAGGCGAAATCCGTTCTGTGAGCCGTGCGGCAATGAGAGTGTCGGAGGCGGCAAGACTCGGCTTTAAAAAATGTATTTTGCCGTACCACAATGTAAAAGGACTGACGCTGCCGCCTGACAGTGACATGGAAATTATCGGAGTACGCAGCATCAGGGATGCTGTGTCGGCACTGGGAGGGTGACTTTATAGGCACAGGTGCTGTCCGTGGAATTCGTGACGGCGGCGGTGCTTTCGAGAGTACAGCAGCCGTCTTTTTGATACAGGCAGTTCTCACTGCATGGAATGAATATCATCTCATATCACCTCAGTGATGATAATGGGACACAAGGAGGGGAAATATACAGTGATAAGGGAAATTGTGAAAGATACAGTTGTATTGATGAAAAAATCCAAGCCTGCTTCCAAGGCGGATTTGGGAGTTGCCGGAGACCTGCTGGACACCTTCCGTGCGAATACGGAAAGATGTGTCGGAATGGCTGCCAATATGATCGGGGAACATAAAAATATCATTGTCGTACAGATGGGCATGATACCTGTTGTAATGATGAATCCGAAAATTCTTTCTCACTCGAAGGAACGCTATGAAACGGAAGAGGGATGTCTTTCGCTTTCGGGAACCAGAAAAACTTACCGCTGGAAGGAAATTGAAGTGGAATATCATGATATGCTGATGAAAAAACACAGAAATCACTATGCAGGATTTACAGCGGAAATTATTCAGCATGAAATTGACCACTGCAATGGTATAATAATATAAAAATTCATCCTGTCATGAATGTATTTTGACGGAATGTGAGAAAAAAAAAAAAATAATAATATTCTTTAAAAGAATATTTAATGGCGAATATTGTAATATCATTGAAAAGGACAATCATAGAAGAGAGAAAGTAAAAAAGATTTGGAGGATTGTTTATGACCCTCGTAGCAACACAGATTATCCTTGCATTGGGAGGATTGGGACTGTTCCTTTACGGCATGAAGCTGTTGGGAGACGGTCTGGAGCTGGCAGCAGGTGCCAAGCTGAGAGTAATACTGGAAAAGCTGACTTCCAACAAATTTCTCGGAGCATTGGTCGGTGTCGTTGTCACAGCGATTATACAGAGTTCCACAGCGGTTTCCGTCATGGTGGTGGGCTTTGTCAATGCCGGTCTGATGACACTGACACAAGGTATGGGAGTCATCATGGGTGCCACCATCGGTACGACAGTAACAAGTTTGATTTTGTCGTTTAACATTGCCCAGTATATGCCGGTGCTGATATGCGTCGGAGCCTTTATGGTGAGCCTGAGCAAAAAGAACAATACCAAATATGTCGGACAGATTATCGCCGGTTTTGGTATCCTGTTTTTCGGCATGACAACCATGAGTGATAATTTAAAGCCGCTTGCTTCATCGGAATTTTTTCAGTCCATGATTACATCCGTCAGTGATCCGCTGATCGGTATTCTGTTCGGTACCGTATTTGCCGGAGTGGTGCAGAGTTCCTCTGCGACTGTCGGTGTTTTGCAGGCACTCGGAGCGGCAGGGGCACTGGCATTGCCGAATGCGGTATATATCGTGTACGGTATTCATATCGGAGCGTGCGTGACTTCGGTTATTTCCTCCATCGGTGCGACCAAATCCGCACAGCGTACAGCACTTTCCTATGTGATATTCGTTGTTCTGGGAACCGTGATGTTTACGGTGCTGACATTGTTTACACCGTTTGTGAACTGGATGGAGGGACTGACAGACAATGTATCTCTGCAAATATCCCTTGTACATATCATTTTCAGTATTGTTTCTACAGTTATATTGCTGCCGTGCAACGGTCTGATCATCAAGCTGTCCTACCTGATTATCAGGGGAGAGGAAAATACCGACAAGGAAGCCTGTCATCTCAAGTATGTTGACGAGCGAATTCTCAAAACACCGCCTATCGCTGTCAACCAGATCACGAAAGAGATTCAGAGAATGGGCAGACTTGCCAGAAAGAATTTTGTCCTGTCAATGGAAGCCCTGCTGGAGCTTGACAAGAAAAAGATTGAACAGGTTGAGGAAAATGAGGAAGTCATTGACTATCTGAATCATACGATAGCGGGTTATCTGGTGAAGATCAATGCATTGGCAATAGAAGATTCGGACCGTGAGAAAATCGGCAAATTCTATCATGTCGTGAGCGATATGGAGAGAATCGGTGACCATGCGGAGAATATCTGTGAAATTGCCAATATGCAGATTGACAAAAACGAAGTGTTCAGTGAAAAGGCAATTTCGGAAATCAATGAATTGAAAGAGCTTGTCACGAGTGTGATTGACAATTCCCTGAAAATCTTTGACGGACAGTCTCGTGACAGAGAAATGTTCCGCCTTGTCGGAGACACCGAACAGAAAATAGACGATAAAACGGAACTTTTTAAAGACAGGCATATCGAAAGACTGCGTGACGGAGAGTGTGATGCGGCAGTAGGTACGCTGTTTATGGAGCTTCTTACCAATCTGGAAAGAATTGCCGACCACAGTACCAATATTGCGTTTTCATTTTTTCCGAACTTTAAACCCATTCAGAATGAAGTGTAAGACAAAAAATGCTGACCGAGAACAACGGTCAGCATTTTTCATTCTTTTTTGGGGAGACTGAGGTAAACATCAAGATATTCCTGAGCCATCGAAGCATAGGCATCTTTCGGAATGGTATTTCTGACGATTTTTTTGATACGGTTTTTCATATCTTTATCAAGGGAAGCCAGCTTTTTTAAGTATTCGGCAAACTGTTCCTGGTCCTTGTAGACAAAGCCGTTAGTGCCGTCTTTGATAATGCCGTAGGCGATTTTCTCGTCGTCTTCCTTGAGAAGCACAGGCAATCCGCAAGCCATTGCCTCGACAAACGACATGGACATCAGTCCGTCATCATAGGAACAGACATACATATCACAAGAAGCATAAATATCAGGCATTTTGGCATTGGGGATCATGCCCGAAAAAATAACCATATCGGCAATTTTCAGTTTTTTGCAGAGTTTTTTGAGATACTCTGTTTCGGAGCCGTCACCGACAATTAAAAATTGAATATTGTCTGTTTGCCGGATATACTTGGAAAAGGCAGTCAGAGCAAATTCCAGATTTTTTTCCACGCTGAGAATCCCTGCAAAAACGGCAACAGCCGCCTGCTGTGAAAGACCGAGATTGGCACGGGTTTTGGCAATGGAATCGGGAGTAGCCCGACGATAGTCAAACATTTTGGTATCTGTAGCGGAGCGTATCAGACGGACATCATTTTTTCGTCCGGCACGTCTGACAAAAATATCCGCTCTGCTGCAAGAGGAAGTAACGGCGTCAGCCGTATCAAGCATATCTATGAAATGCCTTTTTTCAAAGTACGTCTTGATTTTCCATATGAAATCGGAACTGTCGGAGGCAAAGCGATCCGGAAAATAATCGTGTATCGTAAAGACAACAGGTGCTTTGCAGCGGTCTGCCACTTCCAATCCCATATAGCCGATTTTGGTATCGGTATGGATATGCACCACATCGGGCTTGTAACTGCAGATAAAATCAATCACTTTCATATCACCGCTGCATTTACATTCATGTCCGTATTTGTTTTTTTTCACAGGCTTGGCGGGACAGCGGATAATATCGTCCAAAAACTTGGCTTTTTCCACCGTCGGATCGGAGGTCACGATGACAACTTTGTGGGAAAGCTGTTCCAGTCCCTTTTTCAGCACCTCGACATAACTCGAAATGCCGCATACATACGGAGCAAATACTTCCGTAAAAATTAAAATTCGCATACAATCACCGATTATCAAAGATTAATATTGCTATTATAACACATTGTTCCTGCAAACAAAAGAGATTTTTATTAATTTGTAAAAACCTCTTTTAAAATGAATAAAAATCATGTATAATGTTAGATAGAATTTTGTTAACATTGAGGAAATGAAAAAAACGGAGGTGCTGTATCTATGGAAACAAAATTTTCAGTCAGTCTTTCAAAAATTATATCAGAGCTTGAACTGGACGTTGCCTATATGCCGAATGAACCTGAAAAAATACACGTTTCATCAAAGGATATTACCCGTCCGGGACTGGAACTGACAGGCTTTCTGGACTTCTTCGACAATTCCAGAATCATTCTTTTCGGCAATACCGAAAACAGCTATCTGAATAAATTCAGTTCGGAACAAAGACTGCACGTGATTGAGAGGATATTTTCTCTTGAGCCGCCTGCCATTATTGTCACAAGGGGAATTATTCCTTACAGCGAACTGATGTCTGCTGCCGATAAATATAAAATACCGGTTCTTCGCTCTTCGGAAGCCACTTCGGGCTTGTCGGCATCACTGGTATCTTTGTTGAATACAGAACTTGCTCCCCGTGTAACAAGACATGGCGTACTGGTAGAAGTCTATGGTGAAGGTCTGCTGATTGTGGGCGACAGCGGTGTCGGTAAGAGTGAGACTGCTATCGAACTGATTAAAAGAGGCCATCGTCTGATTGCGGATGATGCCGTGGAAATCAGGCGAATTTCCAACAAACAATTAATTGGTTCCGCTCCCGAAAATATCCGTCATTTTATCGAGCTGAGAGGCATAGGAATTATCAACGCCAGAAGACTGTTCGGTATGGGAGCCGTCAAGCTGACCGAAAAAATTGATATGGTCATCAATCTGGAACTCTGGGACAATAAGAAGGTCTATGACCGTATGGGCATGAGCAACGAAATGACGGAAATTCTGGGAAATGAAGTGCCGATTGTCACCATTCCCGTAAAACCCGGACGAAATCTTGCCGTGATTATTGAAGTAGCCGCTATGAACAACCGTCAGCGGAAAATGGGTTATAATGCCGCAAGGGAACTGTTCCAGATGCTTGGCCTGGAATATCCCGAAGAGGATGGCGGTACACAGACGATTGCATTCTGATAGATTTGAGGTTGGAAAGATGAACGAGAAATTTTTGGAACTGCTCAGGGAGCAGGAAGCAGAGCTGTATTTTGACGAGCCGATGAGCAAACATACCACATTTCACATAGGCGGCAATGCAGACTGTTTATGTGAAGTCAAGACAAAGAAAGCACTCAAAAATATCCTGCAAATGTGCAGAGAGTATGATGTGCCGTATTTTATCATAGGATTAGGTTCCAATCTGCTGGTATCGGATGACGGTATCAGGGGACTTGTCATCAAACTGTGCGGAGAGTTCAATGCCATTACACTGCTGGAAGATAATACGATTCGCTGCGGTGCAGGTGTGACACTGGCAGGACTGTGTGTATTTGCGAGAAAGATGTCTTTGAGCGGACTGGAATTTGCATGGGGAATTCCGGGTTCTGTAGGCGGAGCTGTGTATATGAATGCAGGAGCCTATGACGGTGAAATCAAGGAGGTTGTCAAGGAAGCAAGGTATCTTGACCATGACGGCAATATTCACCGTTTCAAAGGAGCAGAACTGGATTTTTCCTATCGTCACAGTGTTTTTACAGATACGGACAATATTATTATAGATGCTGTTTTTCGCTTGGAGCCAAAAAAACAGGAACTGATTATTGAACGTATGCAGGAACTGATGGACAGGCGAAAGGCAAAACAGCCTATCAATCATCCCAGTGCCGGAAGTGTCTTTAAAAGACCGACAGGCTATTATGCCGCTGCATTGATAGAGGAATGCGGCTTGAAGGGCTATACGATTGGAGGTGCGTGTGTCAGTCCGAAACATTCGGGATTTATTGTCAATGACAACAATGCGACAGCGGAGGATGTCAAACAACTCATTCAGTATATCCGGCAGGTTGTCAGAGAGCAAAAAGGCGTGGAACTTTGCTGTGAAGTAAAATTTGTAGGTTGAGGGAAAATGATGGAATTTATTATTATAACAGGTCTTTCCGGTGCGGGCAAGTCTGTGGCAATGAAAAATATGGAAGATATCGGCTATTATTGTGTGGACAATATACCGCCCATGCTTCTGCCGGTTTTCTGTGAGCTGTGTGAGAAGTCGTCGGATGAGCGAATGAAAAAAATTGCGGTTGTCACGGATGTGCGGGCAGGCGATGCTTTTGAGGAACTGTTTGATTCGCTGGACAAGCTGCAGGCGGCAAAGGAAGAATATAAAATTTTGTTTCTGGATGCAGCAGATGATATCCTGCTCAGACGGTTCAGGGAAACCAGAAGAAAACACCCATTGAATGATATTTGCAGCGGCTCCATTGAAAAAGCTGTACGGCTGGAAAGGGAGCTTCTGATGAGAGTCAAGGCAAGAGCGGATTATGTAGTAGATACCTCTCTGCTGTCTCCGTCTCAGCTCAAAGAGAGAATCAGTTCTCTGTTTTTGGGAAATGTTTCTTTGGGAATGACCATAACGTGTATGTCATTCGGATTCAAGTACGGATTGCCGGCGGAAGCAGACCTGGTGTTTGATGTGAGATGTCTGCCGAATCCGTTTTATGTTCCGGAGTTGAAACATCATACAGGACTGGAAGAGTGTGTCTTTGACTATGTGATGAAGTTTGAGCAGTCCAAAGGCTTTGCGGAAAGAATGACCGCACTGGTAGACTATACACTGCCGCTGTACCTTTCGGAAGGAAAAAGTCAGCTGGTAATTGCTGTCGGCTGTACAGGCGGCAAACATCGTTCTGTTTCCCTGACAAGAGTGCTGTATCAGCATATTCTGGAATCGGGCCATCGTGTGACGGTCCATCATCGTGATGTCAGTAAGGCGGGAAAATAATGTCATTTTCAAAAGATACCAAACAGGAATTATGTGCAGCTCCCGTTTTCACGGAGGAAAAGAAAATCGCATTGGTTTATGGTATGGTACTGTTTTCGAGAGTATTCACCGTGTCGGGGATTTCCTTTTCAACGGAAAGCAAGCCGACAGCCATGCTGTATTCGCAGCAGCTTTCCGCCCTGACCAATACCATTGTGGAAATGAACGTCAAACTGACGCACCGTGGCGGAGAAAACAATATTTACAGTCTTTCCGTGCCGTATGCGGAGGACTGTGAGAAAATCTATGAATATTTCGGACATTCCCGACAGCAGCCCAATCTCAGAATCAACCGAGCCAATATTGACGGAGATGACTGTATGAGTTATTTTCTGAGAGGAGCGTTTTTGACATGCGGCAATGTCACATCGCCCGAAAAGGACTATCATCTGGAATTTGTTGTGCCGCATAAGCGTTTGGCAGCCGATCTGGAAAAACTCATTTCCGAGATAAGCGAAATCAATGCGGAGCCGAAAACCGTACAGAGAAAAGGCAGTTATATTGTCTATATCAAGGGAAGCGAAAATATTACGGATATGCTGACGTATATAGGTGGTCAGATGTCCGCCATTGAAATGATACAGAGCCGCATCATGAAATCTGTACGCAACACGGTGAACCGGAAAACCAATTCCGAAACAGCCAATATCAATAAAACAGCGGAAGCCTCTGCACGACAGCTGCAGGCAATCCATATCATACAGGAGAAAAAAGGACTTTCTTTCTTGCCGGAGGAACTGCAGGAAGTGGCAAGGATACGTATGGAATATCCCGAATACAATCTTCGGGAACTGGGAGCCGCTTTGAAAGAGCCTATCAGCCGTTCGGGGGTGAATCACAGGATACAGCGTATTTTTGAGATAGCAAAGGAGCTTTCAGGCAAGTCATGATAGGATATGTGATTTCATTTTTAAGTGATGGCTTTTGGTTTATCGGATGGTTCTTTCCCGTATATGTGTTTCTGAGAATCTTCGTGTTAAGAGACCGATACAAAGCCACTCTTGCCGACAGGATCTCTGCGGAGAGGGAAGTGGTGATGGCAGGATTGTTTTTCTATCTGGTGATGCTGTTCACACAGACTTTTGTAGTAAATGTAGGTTCCAGTTCTATTGAGCTGGTGCCTCTGCGGGTTATCGTGACAGAATTTTTGGAAATATGGACAACAGACTATGGACTCAGGGCATTTCTGTTTAATATTGCAGGGAATATTGCCGTATTTATTCCGATAGGATTCATGTTTGCTTATCTGTTCGGGTATGATTGGAAAAAAGCCGCTCTGAACGGAATGTGTCTGTCCGTGTTTATTGAAGTGGTACAGATTCCTTTGGAACGCACAACGGATATTGATGATGTCATTCTGAATACAAGCGGAACCCTGCTTGGCTGCCTGATCTGTCAGGAATTAAAAAAGAGAGCTGTCTGTCAAAGATAGCTCTCTTTTTGTATTTTAGCGATGGTCGTTGTTGTCGATGTCATTGCCGTAGTAAACGGTATTCTGATATGTATCGGAGTTCATTGCATTGGAAATGGAATCTTTGTTCTGATAAGAGGGAGGAGTGCTGACAAAAGGATTGTTGGCTTTGACAAAGGCAAGGTCATATTTGATGAAGCTGTAAACGGAAGCCCCCACACCTGCTATGCACAGAATCAGAATCATCCAGCCAAAGAAGCCTAAACGGACACTTATCGTATCGCCCAAAACGGATTTCAAATAGCCGTTGAAAACACCTACACCAATCAGCATACTTAACATTCCGAGAAGTTCAAGAAGCGGCACAATCAGATAAACAAAAGGCTCCAGTTTTTTGTTGTTCCGAATGAAGCTCTGCACGTGCGGCAGGAAGGTGGCGGCAGAGGCTAACAGAGCTAAAACAAACATCATTCCGCCAAAACCGGAAACAGCGAAAATATTGGGGGATTCTGTGTATTCAAAGAACAGCACATCAACGGAAACGGAAACAATCGGAAACAGCATAAACAAAAAAATCAGTACGGAAACAGCACAGGAACCGTAACGAAGTCCCAGTTTCAGCTTGTCGGGCATTTGAATAACAGATTTCAGATTGCCGACATATTCATTGGCATACTGTTTGAAATCAAAAGGCTGATTGGACGAGGGAGTTTTGACAGTCTGCATGGGAGCAGTATGATTCACAGCGGGAGACGTGGGAGCCGAAAGCTGAAAGCCGCAGGTCGGACAGAAATTATTGCCGCCCGGAGCAGGTGAACCGCACTGAGGACAGAAACTTTGTCCCATTCCTCTGCTTGTTCCGCAGTTGGGGCAGGAATTGGCATTGGCATCCAGCATGAAGCCGCATTGCTTACAGTACATAAAAAATTCCTCCAAAAATAAAAATTACTCAAAAAGCACTTTTATTATACGTCAGATTTTTTGAATAGTCAATAAAAAAACAGACACCGGCCAAAAAATTCCATTTTGGTCGGTATCTGTTTCAGAATTATATAAGAATAAATGGCTAGCCGAGGTTAATTGAACAAATCAAACCAGTCTCTCAGATCGTCGTCAATATTACCGCCGTAATAATTGCCGTTGTTATTATCGGGGAGAGTACCGTTGCCGTTTTTGTTGAAATTGTTGCTGTTTTTCTGTGTGGATTCGGACACAGCTTCATCGAGTGTGGCGGAGACAGTCTGTTCCTTGCCGTCACGGTAGATGGTAAGCTGAATGGTATCTCCTGCCTTGTGCTTGGAAATGATGGAGGAAAGAACCTCTTTGGAGCTGACATCCTGACCGTCTATTTTCAAAACACAGTCACCGACCATCAGACCGGCTTTATCAGCGGCACCGCCGTCTGTTATGGAGTAAATATAGACACCCTGTTTGGTTACGTTATAGCGGGCGGCTGTCGTGTCGTCCAGAACATCCACTGCCGTGATACCCAGTACAGGTCTGCTTGATACATAACCCTTGGTTTTGAGGTCACCGAGAACATTTTTGATGTTGTCAATCGGAATCGCAAATCCAAGACCTTCCAGAGAAGTGCCGTCCGAGGAATTGACGGATTTTGCTACAATGATTCCGACAAGATTTCCTTCACTGTCAAAGAGACCGCCGCCGGAGTTGCCGGGATTGATAGCGGCATCTGTTTGCAGGAGTTCCATTGTATTGTTGTCAAGCTGAATGGAACGGTTCAAAGCACTGATGATACCGTGTGTGACAGTGCCGCCAAGCTGTCCGAGAGGGTTGCCGATAACGATAGAGGTTTCACCGACGTTCAGATCGGAAGATGTGCCGAGTGTGGCAACGGTAAGATTATCAGCGTCGATTTTGAGAAGAGCCACATCCAGTTCCGCATCTTTGCCGATGAGTTTGGCAGTATAAGTATTGCCGTCTGTCAGTGTTACTTTAATGCTGGAAGCATCTTCGATTACGTGATTATTGGTAATGATATAGCCGTCTTCCGAGATGATGACACCGCTTCCTGCACCCTGAGCCACATACTGTCCGTAGAAAGTGCCGTATTTGGTAATTTCTGTTGTAATCTCGACAACGGAATCCTTTACTTTGGCGACAACCTCTTCAATGGTAGAGGGAGCGGAACTGCTCTGGGCGGCCTGGATAATATTCAAGCCGGAGTCTTTGCCTTCGGTTGTTTTGACGGCAACACCGGAGCCGTTGGATGACTGTACGGTATTGTTGGTGCTGACACCGTTCATCATGTAGGAACCCAATACTCCGCCGCCTAAGCCGACACACAGTGCCAGAGCCAGTGTACCTGCTATCAATGCGGCATTTTTTCTGTTCTTTTTTGCTTTTGGGGGAGCAACAGGAGTCACTGTCTGTGTATAGTTGTCGTTGTAGCTGCCGTGGAAACTCTGTTCGGAATAAACAGGCTGAATCGGAGCCGTATCCTGCATATCGCTGTAAGCCTGTACAGGCTGTTCCGGCGACTGTGAAGAAATATCTTCATAAGTTTCTGTCGGCTGGGTATACTGAGGATATACCGTTCTCTGCGTATTTTCAAAACCTTCAAAGCCGTTGTTGTTCATTTCTCTGTTTTCCATAACTGTTACCTCCGATTTATTTTAAATTTGATTTGTTTGCTTTCGATGGTTCTATTATAGCACAGGAATTTCAAAAAGTGATAATAAATTTAATATCTTCTAAAAACAATCTATTAACTTATTCTTAAGATTTTTTAAGTTTCAGAATGTGGTCAAGAATTTGATGTGCGGCATCCGTTTTGGACATGAGAGGGAGTTCGGTTGTATGATTCCGAGTAATCAGGGTGATAATATTGGTATCGGTGCCGAAGCCCGCACCGTTTTGACGGATACTGTTGGCGGCTATCATGTCACAATGTTTCTTTTGGAGTTTTTTCTTTGAGTTTTCCATCAGATTTTCTGTTTCCATGGAGAAACCGCAGATAATTTGTCCGTCAGGTTTATTATCTCCTGCATATTGAAGGATATCCGTTGTGCGTTTCAGAGGAATGGACATATCGGAATCACTCTTTTTAATTTTGCGATCGCTGTAGGAGTCGGGTGTGTAGTCGGCAACGGCTGCCGCCATGATAACGACATCGCTGTCGGAAAGTTCTTCTGCAACGGCATGGAACATATCTTCCGCAGAAAGGACATTTTTACATTGGGCGAACAAAGGCGGCTTGATATGGACACTTCCACTGACGAGAACCACTTCTGCCCCTCTGTCGGAGGCGGCTTGTGCGAGAGCATAGCCCATTTTGCCTGAAGAGTGATTGGTGATGTAGCGTACAGGATCAAGAGATTCCTGTGTGGGACCTGCCGTAATCAGCACTTTCAAGCCTGCATAATCCTTTTCACAGGAAATTTCATGTCTGATATAGTCAATGAGAACATCTACATCAGGCAGTTTGCCGACACCCGTATCATTGCAGGCGAGTCTGCCGACAGCAGGCTGAATGATTTTGAAATTGTGACGCTGTAACTTGGCGATGTTTTCCTGCACAATGGAATTCATGAACATATACTTATTCATAGCAGGGGCAATAAGTGTTGTACACTTTGCCGCCATCACCATTGTAGAAAGCATATCATCAGCGATACCGTTGGCAAGTTTTCCGATGATATTTGCAGAGGCAGGGGCAATGATAAACACATCCGCTTTCTGAGAAAGGGAAACGTGCGTGACGTTGAATTCAAAATTCCTGTCGAACGTATCGACAAGACATTTGTTTCCCGTGAGAGTTTCAAATGTAATGGGGTTGATGAAGTTGAGGGCGTTTTGTGTCATGATAACGTGAACCTCACAGCCAAGCTTGACTAAATCACTGACAAGCTGAGCCGATTTGTAAGCGGCAATGCTGCCCGTCACGCCAACGACAACCACTTTACCTTTTAACATATATATACACCTCGAAACGATTAAAATTCATACGCATTTATCTTATCATTTTTCAGCGGAAAAGTAAAGCTACCGCAGGATTTCCGTCATCAGCATGACACCGAACAAAAAACCTTTGTTAAAGTGTTCGCAAATATCAATGTCGGTCGGTTCCTGAATGACAAAGCCGATTTTTTCAAACAGTTTTCTTTGTTTGTCATCAAGGGAGCTTTCAAACCGTTCATAAAGTTTGCTGTACTTTTTCATGCAGGAAGACATATCTTCCGACATGACACCGCTGTAATTTTGGTCAACCATGCGACAAAGAGCAGTTGTAAGCGGCATGGCAGAGGGGGAACAGCTGTCGGGATTAAAAAGATTTTCAATATTTTTCACAAAGATAACTTCCTTTCAAAAAAATTTGACAAGAAAGTCTGTCTGATGTATAATGGATTTCAGATAGAGCAATCTGTCGGAGAATAACGGTGATGTAGGCTTTGCGAGGGCGACATTACCGTTATTTTTTTATGTCGCTTTCCAACTTTTTGATACCCCGACTAATCGCCTCGGTTTTATTGACTTTATACTGTTCACAGTATTTTTCGATAATCTCTTTATCACAGTCATTGATTCTGATACTGATTTTATTGGGGCGTGGATTATCAGTTGGTCTGCCTGTTCGTGGAGACATATAACTACCCTCCTTTTTATGTCTGGCATAATTATAATATATTGTCTGGCAAAAGTCAAGGCTTTTTTCTTGGTTGTAATTTGCGAAAAGGTGTGGTAGAATAATGTCGAACGGAGATGATTTTTTGAAAGCGAATTTCCATACCCATACTTACAGATGCCTTCATGCTTTCGGCACAGAGGAAAATTATGTTCAGGCGGCTGTCAAGGCAGGACTGGAACAGTTGGGATTTTCCGACCATGCCCCTTTTCCCGACAGGGATTTCGGACTGCGTATGCAGTTTGCCGAACTGGAAGAATATCTTTCTGTGATAGACTCCCTTAAAGACAAGTACAGCATACAGCTTTTCAAAGGGCTTGAAATCGAGTATCACCCTGTTTACAGGGATTATTACAGGGAACTTTTGGACAAATACAAGCTGGATTATCTGATTTTGGGAGAGCATATGTACACCATGCCTGACGGGGAAATCAAAAATATTTATTTTGCCGAGTCAACGGAAGATTATCTGTATTATGCGGATGCGATTGCACAAGCCGCACAGACAGACTGTTTTTCTGTGATTGCTCACCCCGACTTAATGCTGAAAAATCATTTTGCATGGGACGAAAACTGTCGGAAAGCAAGTCGGCAAATCATTGACTCCGCCAAAAAACACAATATGGTGTTGGAATTCAATGCGAACGGTTTCCGAAAAGGTTTACAGCCGTTTCCCGACGGTCAGCGTTATCCGTATCCCGACAAGCGTTTCTGGGATATGGTGAAAGATACCGATATCCGTGTCATAGTCGGTTCGGACTGCCATTCGCCCGAACAGGTATGGGACAGCGATATGGAATATGCCTGTCGTACTGCCCGACAATATGGTTTGAATGTGATTGAAACGATTTTTTAAGGAGAGAATTAAATGAAAAAAACAGCCCTGATATTAACACTGGCAATGCTTGTCGGTTTGGCATCATGTCAGTCAGCCCCTGCCCGGCAGTCGGATTCTTCTGTTGCAGGCAAATCGGAAAGCTCCGCTGAAAGCAGTGCGGAAAGTTCTGTGCAAAGCTCCGCTGAAAGTAAAGCGGAAAGTTCTGTGCAGACTTCCAAAGAAGAATCTTCGGAACAGAGCGAAAAAACCGGTACGTTGCCTGTTACATGGCAGGATAACGGCATTTTTTCGGACTATTATGAGCAGGCTTATGAAACCATGCTGGATATGACAATGGATGAAAAAATCGGTCAGATGCTTTATGCAAGATGTCCCGACTATGATGCGGTGGGCGTTGCACAGGAGTATCATTTGGGCGGCTATGTGCTTTTCGGCAGAGATTTTGCCGACAAGTCCAAAGAAGAAGTCAAGGAAAATATTGATTCCTATGTCCATTCACAGAAAATTCCTATGACAATTTCCGTTGACGAGGAAGGCGGCACCGTTGTCAGAATCAGCAGCAAGCCTGCTTTATATGACAGCGAGTTTGAATCACCGAGAGATATTTTCGCACAGGGCGGCATGGATGCCATCAAAGAAAATGCACTGGCAATGGCGAAGATGATTGCTGATTTGGGAATAGATGTCAACTTTGCTCCTGTCTGCGATATTTCACAAAACGAAGATGATTTCATGTATGATCGTTCACTGGGAGAAGATGTGGATACAACGTGTGAATTTGTCAGGGAGTTTGTGAGTATTGCCCAGAGCAACGGGGTTTCTGCAACGTTAAAGCATTTCCCCGGCTACGGAAACAACGTTGACACTCATACAGGCATTGCCATAGATGAAAGAGATTATCAGACTTTCCAAAATATCGACTTCAAGCCGTTTCAAGCGGGCATTGATGCCAATGCACAGCTGGTCATGGTAAGTCATAATATTGTCAACTGCATGGACAGCACTCAGCCGGCATCGCTTTCACCGAAAGTACATGAAATTCTTCGTGATGAGTTGGGCTTTACAGGAATTGCCGTCACGGATGACTTGGAAATGGATGCGATTACAGAATATACAGGCGGCCGGTCTCCTGCGGTATCGGCGATACTTGCCGGAAATGATATGCTTACCATAGGCGATACCATGTTGGATGATGCGGTGTCTTCCGTGAAAGCGGCAGTTTCCGACGGTACAATTGACGAAAGCCTGATTGACCACGCTGTCACAAGAATCCTTGCGTGGAAGTACAGCAAGCACATGATGTAAAAAAACAGCGGTACGGACTTTGCCAAAAAATCCGTACCGTATTTTTATTGACTGATGATTTTATAATGGTCGGGAATCTGAAACAGTGTTTTGTCGGCAGAGAATGACAGGGTATGAATCGTAATGACAGAAGTCTGTTGATTTTTGTCGGTGCTTGTGAGATAAGTCGGCTGATTGCCGTCAAAATAGGCTTTCAGAGTTTTGTCACCTGCACAGTATTCCTCAAAGTCATACGTTTTGCCTTGATAGATTTCGGAGCCGTTTTTGACATATTGCAGGGAATCCGTCAAGCCGAAATTAGCTGACACATAGGAAAATATTTTGCCTGCGAGATTGTTTTTTAAATCACTTTCGGAGTCACTGTCTGTCAGGAGAGCAGTTTTGGAGTCATCATCAAGAAGATAGGTTCCCTGACTGTTTTGTATGGTTGTGACAGAGGTGCCGCCCAGTGAGAGTTTTTTCATCAAGCTCTCGTCGCTTTTGGCAAATTCCGCCTGAAAGCTGACACGGACCGCTCCGAAAAGTTCCGATTCTCCCGTGATATCTGCATATAATTCTTTGCTGTCAAACACAGAGGTCAAAGTGGATTTGGTTTTCTCTCCCAACTGATCGACAGAGACAAACTGTTCAATGAAACGCTTGGTATTTTCGGTCATAGAAGAAGTTGCCTGTTGAGAGAGTTCGGGAGATGAGTTTTCTGAAATTTCGGCAATCACCTGAGAATTCTGTACAGAGGGTATACTGTTTTGAACGGCTGAGAGTTCGGATATCTCCGTTTCAGCTTGATGGCAGGATGTGAGAATCACTGCTAAAAGTACCCAAAATACCAATATGCATCCTTTTTCCATTTTACGATTTCCGTTTTTCATTTGATAAGATCCCCTTTCCTGCGGAATAAAGGCATTATCATATATTTATATTTTCGGGACAATGAATATGACAGGAATTTTGTCAGAGAAAATCATGGAAATACTGTTGCATAAATGCGGTAATTGTATTAAAATGAAGATATACTATAATGAAACGGAGCGTTGTTATGTACAAAAATTATATTTTTGACCTTTACGGAACACTGGTAGATATCAATACAAACGAATGGAAAGCAAGTCTTTGGAAAAATATGGCAGTGATTTATTCCATGCACGGAGCCGATTATACTTCCAAGGCTCTCAAAAAAGCCTATGAGGAATATCTCAAGGAGCAAATCGCACAAATTCCGTCTGAAAAGTATACGACCAATCCCGAACCGCAGATCGAATATGTTTTTCAGAGAATGTTCACGGAAAAAGGCGTTGACTGTTCTTTGGAGTCGGCAAAGGAAATCGGTTTGATATTCCGTGCCCTGTCACTGAAATACATCAAGTTGTATGACGGTGTAAAAGAATTGTTTGATGCGATTCATGCGAATGGCGGTAAAGCATATCTGCTTTCCAATGCACAGAGAGTTTTTACGGAGCCTGAAATCCGTATGCTTGGCATTTATGACGAATTTGAAGATGTGATTATTTCATCGGATATCGGCTGTGCAAAGCCTGACATCAAATTCTATCGGCACATTCTGCAAAAGCACGCTCTTGATCCGAAAGAAAGTATTATGATAGGCAATGACTATATCACAGACATACAGGGTTCTTACAATGCAGGAATGGATTCTCTTTATCTGCATACGAATATTTCCCCCGAAATCAAAGGAGAACTGCTCGCCAAATATCAGGTGATGAGCGGCAATCTTTTTGAAGCAATCAAACTTTTATTTTCATGATGAGGTGACAAAAAATGTTTGGAGAAGATTTGTTAAAGGCAACCAAACTGAAACAGCAGGAACTGATGAAACAGTTTGCGGAAGGAAAGAAAATCGGTTTCATCGGAGCAGGCAACATGGCAACTGCCATTGTAAAAGGACTGCTGAAAGCCAAAAAGCCTGCCGGTACGATTTTTGTGTATGACTGCAATGTCAGACAGTTGAAACCAATGGCGGAAATGGGTGCCAATATTGTTTATCTGGGAGAGGAACTGGTGGAAAAGTGCGATATTATCGTGCTTGCCGTAAAGCCGCAGAATTATGATGAAGTTCTTGCCGAAATCAAGTCTGCCGCCAATGAAAACAAGGTATTTGTCACGATAGCCGCAGGCATTTCGATCGAGTATGTCCGCAAAGGTCTGGAGGCAAATTGTCCGATGGTGCGTGTGATGCCGAATACACCGCTTCTGATGGGCAAGGGTGCGACAGCTTTGTGCCGTTCGGATAATATTTCCGATGAAGATTTCGCAGAGATATATGAGATGTTCGCCAATTCAGGCGAAGCCGTTGTACTTCCGGAGGAACAGATGAATGCTGTCATCGCTGTCAACGGAAGCAGTCCTGCCTATGTGTATCTTTTTGCGAAAGCAATGATAGACTATGCGGTGTCTGTAGGAATCGACGAGGATGTCGCCCTGAAACTCGTCTGCAAGACATTTGAGGGCAGTGCGGAAATGCTGCGTTCCAGCGGAGATGCACCTGAAACCCTGATTCGGAAAGTCTGCTCGAAGGGCGGCACAACGATTGAAGCAATGAATGTTTTGACTGCCAGAGATGTTCCGCAGGCAATCATGGATGCGATGGAAGCCTGCACTAAAAGAGCCGAAGAACTTGGCAGATAATATAATAAAAATAAATCCGTTGACCGGTTTCATTCCGTCAACGGATTTTGTTTTTGGATTACTTCATGATTTGTTTCATGGTATCTGCCATATTGGCAGCGATTTTGACAGCGTCGTCACTGCTGTTTCCGACAGCCGTGACATATACCTTGATTTTGGGTTCCGTGCCTGACGGTCTGACGATAGCAGCACCGCCGCCTTCCAGTGAATAGGCAAGCACATTGGATTTTGGCAGATGAATTTCCGTCTGCACACCTGTTGCAAGGTCTTTTGTGTAGGAATTGAGATAATCGGAAATTTCTGTTACTTTAAAGCCTGAAACGTCTGTCGGAGGGTTCGTGCGGATAGAATTCATAATGGAAGCCATTTTTTCCATGCCTGCGGCACCGTCAAATTCATAGCTGTCGGTTCTGTTGAGATAGTAGCCGAATTCATCATAGATTTCTGTCATCACGTCATCCAGACTCTTGCCCTGCCGGCGATAATAAGCTGCCATTTCACAAATCAGCATGGAAGCAACAACAGCGTCTTTGTCTCTGACATAGGTTCCTGCCAGATAACCATAGCTTTCCTCAAAACCAAAGACATATCTTTCTTCCTGATGTTTCTGTTCCAGGAGAAGAATCTGTTCACCGATATATTTGAAGCCTGTCAGAACGACTTTCAGTTCACAGCCGTATTTTTCACAGATTCGGTCAACGAGTTTGCTTGTAACAACGGTTTTGACGGCAACAGGATTCTCGGGAAGCGTACCTTTTGCCTTTCTTGCGGAAAGGAGATAGTTCATGAGCATGATACCGGTTTCATTGCCTGTCATGAGACGATAGCCGTCTTTTGTTTTGACGGCGATGCCCACACGGTCACTGTCGGGATCGGTTGCCAAAAGCAGGTCAGCCTGTGTTTTTTCGCACAAATCGAGACCGACTTTCAAAGCCTCTTTAATTTCCGGATTCGGATAAGGACAGGTAGGGAAATTGCCGTCGGGCATTTCCTGTTCAGGAACGACTGTCACATCATCAATGCCGATACGGGAAAGAATTTTTCTGACAAGCTTGTTTCCGGCACCGTTGAGCGGTGTATAAACGACTTTCAAGCCGGAATTTTTGCATACATCGGGATTAACAGACTGTTTTCCGACGTTTTCGAGATAGGTCTCATAAAGGTCATCGCCAATCCATTCGATAGTGCCGTTTTGCAGGCCCTCTTCAAAGTCAATGAGTTTGATGTCACCGTTGAAGTAGCCGACATTCAGAATCTCGCTGTATACGGCATCAGCGGAAACATCTGTCATCTGACAGCCGTCACTGCCATAACATTTGTAGCCGTTGTATCTGGCAGGATTATGACTTGCTGTTACCATAATGCCGGCATTGGTTTTTAATTTTCTGACGGCATACGATACGACAGGTGTCGGCTGAAGCTCTCCGGAGATATATGCCTTTACACCGTTGGCAGCGAGAACTCTTGCCGCCTCTTTGGCAAACAAATCCGCTTTGATTCTGGAGTCATGTGAAATGGCGACAGACGGATTGTCGAAATGCTTGTTCAGGAAGTTGGCAAGTCCCTGAGTGGCACGTCTGACAGTATAGACATTCATCCTGTTTGTGCCTGCACCAATAATCCCTCTGAGTCCTGCTGTGCCGAATTTCAATTCACGATAAAATCGTTCATATATTTCCTCATCGTTTTCCGCTATGGCAGAAAGTTCACTGATAAGGTCACTGTCATCTTTGGCATTGTCAAGCCAAAGTTTAAAAAGTTCTTTCGTATCCATAATAAATCCCCCTAAAATTAAAAATACGAGAAAAAAATTCCAACGAATAAATCTATGATAGCACATTTTTCTGTTTCTTTCAACACTATCTTTGAAATAATCGAAAGATTTTTTGAAGATTAATTATTGATATTTCGCATTTTATGGAAATATGCCTAAAATTCAACCGATAAAAAGAGGAAATATTTACAAAAGAGTTTTGCTTGTCTACTTGTAATCCTTGGAAAATTCAGTTAAAATAAAGAAGTAAGTAAATTTTTAGCCAACGGAGGATTTGGAAGAATGTCAGAAGAAAATACCCTGCCTGTTGCGGATGAACTTTCCGCTCCCGAAAAGAGCAGACGCTCCATTGATAAGCCTGTGCTGACTGCACTGGTGATTTTACTGGCAACGATATGTTTTTTTGTTGTGTGGAAACTGTTTTTTGATACCGGTCTGAAAGGCGACTGGCGTTTGCAGTTCAAGCGTGACGGAAAGGAGTATTCCTATTATGGTCTGACCTTCAAGGACGGCAATGTGTTTGATTACAGTTTCGGAGGAGTTACCTATACGGGACAATATACGCTTTCTCCGGACGATGCCACCCTGCATATCAGTTCTTCCAGCTACGGCAAGTACAATATCCATACGGATTTCAAGTACAGCACATCGGGAAACGCTTTTGGCGGCAGAAAACTGGTGCTTGCTCCTTCGGAAGAAACAGAGCTTTCTTTTGTCAGCAGCGGAAAATATGAGCCTGTTGTGCAGAAGTACAAAGATTTCAAGGCGGATAAAAATCTGCTTGGCACATGGCTGTATAAAGACGAGACACAGGGATACAATTATACGTTTACATTCTATGATAACGGTGAGTATGAGTATCTTTGCAGCGGTTCCAGACACGTCGGGGCTTATCAGGCCGAAAACGGAACCTTTACTTACAATCTGGCAGTGGATGGCGGTGTGGTGAATGAAGAAAGTTTTCCCTATTCTGTCAAAGACGGAAAACTGACACTTTCCACGGACAATTTCACCGATGTCCTCACCAAAACAGACAACAAGTATTCCTTTGAAAATAAAACAAATTAAGGAGAGTGCATTTTTATGTTGAACGATTTTTGGAAAGCATTGAAAAGCGGCACAGATATCAGAGGCGTAGCTGTCGAGGGTGCAGGTTATGATGTCAACCTCACAGACGATACGGTAACAGCTATCGTGAACGCCTTCATGATGTGGCTGTCAGACAAGACAGGCAAAACCGCTGATGAACTGAAAATTTCCGTGGGACGTGATTCCAGAATCTCCGGTCCCCATATTGCCGAACTCACAAAAGAAACCCTGCTGGAAGCAGGTGTATATACAGTAGACTGCGGGATGGCATCTACTCCTTCCATGTTCATGACAACGGTAGAACTGGCTTGTGACGGTGCCGTGCAGATTACGGCAAGCCATCATCCCTATTACAGAAACGGCTTGAAATTCTTTACCCGTGAAGGCGGTCTGGAGGGAAGTGATATTACAGCCGTTCTGGAATATGCTCAGAACGGTGAAAAGCCTGCTTTCAGTGCCGATGGTCAGTTAGTGGAAACAGATTATATGTCTTACTATGCAGGACATCTGCGTGAACTTATTAAAAAAGAAATCAACTTCAAGGATGATTATCATCACCCCCTGAAGGGCTTTAAAATTGTTGTGGATGCCGGCAACGGTGCAGGCGGTTTCTATGCAACGGATGTGCTGGAAGCACTCGGAGCAGATATTACGGGAAGCCAGTTCCTTGAGCCTGACGGAATGTTCCCGAACCATATCCCGAATCCCGAAAATGAACAGGCTATGCAGTCTATCTGCAATGCTGTGAAGAGTGTAGGGGCAGACTTGGGGGTTATCTTTGATACAGACGTTGACAGGGGCGGTGCCGTAAGCTCTGACGGCAAGGAAATCAACCGTAATCGTCTGGTCGCACTGGCAGCCGCCATCGCTCTGGAAAAAGAAGAGGGCGGCATGATTGTGACGGACTCTATTACATCCAGTGGTTTGAAAGAATTTATCGAAAAAGACCTCAAAGGTCAGCACCTGCGTTTCAAGAGAGGCTATAAGAATGTCATTGACGAGGCTGTCAAGCAGAATAAAAAAGGTGTGAACTGTCCTCTTGCCATTGAAACATCGGGACACGCTGCCATGAGAGAAAATTATTTCCTTGATGACGGAGCATATCTTGTAACAAAAATGATTATCAAGATGGCACAGCTCCGCACAGAAGGAAAAACTCTGGAAAGCCTGATCGAGAACCTGAAAGAGCCTGCGGAAAGCAAGGAGATCCGTATTCGGATCACCGACAAGGATTTCAGAAAGTGCGGAGAAAAAACGATTGAAGCACTTTATAAATATGCTGCTGCACATAAGGAATTCAAAGTTGCCGAGGATAACTATGAGGGTATCAGAGTATCCTTTGACAAAAAGAACGGTGACGGCTGGTTCCTGCTGAGACTGAGCGTACATGATCCGATTATGCCGCTGAATATTGAAAGTGACAGTGTGGGCGGTGCAGAAAAGATTTATGCAAAAATCAAGCCATTCCTTGAAGAATGTGAGGGATTGGAAACGTATGTAAAGAAAACTGCTTCAAAGAAGTCTGCACAGACTAAAAAGACTGCTGCAAAGGCTGAGCCTGTGAAAACAGAAGAAAAGCCCGCTGCAAAGGCCGAGCCTGTAAAAACAGAGGAGAAGCCTGTTGAAAAAGCCGAGCCTGTAAAAACAGAGGAGAAGCCTGTTGAAAAAGCAGAACCTGTGAAAGCAGAAGAAAAGCCCGTTGCAAAGGCTGAGCCTGTAAAAACAGAAGAAAAACCTGCTGCAAAAAACGAGCCTGTTGAAACAGAAGAAAAGCCTGCTGCACAGAAAAAGCCTGCAAAATCCAATGCATCTAAAAAACGTAAAAAATCTAAATAATCGACAAAAAATCATTTGACATCCATATAAATTTGGTGTATAATTGTGGACAGTTAAGATTTGATTATTTCTATCTTTCTTTTCATAATTTTCTCCTCTTTGACAAGCCGCATTCCGTTATGAGTGCGGCTTATCATGTTTCAAGAGGGAATCAGGGAGTGATGATGATGCGTACCGACAAAATCAACTATTATCTGGACATAGCCGAGACCGTTCTCGAAAGAGGTACTTGTCTGCGGAGAAATTACGGGGCAATTATTGTCAACAACGATCAAATTATCTCAACAGGCTATGTGGGTGCTCCGAGAGGAAGAAAAAACTGTATTGATATGGGAGTCTGTGTCCGTGAAAGTATGAAAGTGCCCAGAGGGGAACGCTATGAACTTTGCCGTTCTGTACACGCTGAACAGAATGCGATCATTCATGCCGCCCGTGACAGAATGATCGGAGCAACCATGTATCTTGTCGGCAAGGATGCCAAAAACGGTTCTTATGTTGAAAATGCCTCCGCTTGTTCCATGTGCAAGCGAATGATTATCAATGCCGGCATTGAAAAAATTATTATCCGCAATACCAAAAATACCTACACCGTTGTACAGGTGCAGGATTGGATCGACAATGACGAATCCCTTTCGGGAACGTTCGGATATTAAAAAATTTTGTAAATTTAAAAAAAATATTTACGATTGTATCGAAATATGTTATAATATGTTCATAAATTTTTCGAGAAAGGAGAATGTATGATGGGTAAGTTTATGACCGAATTTAAAGAGTTTGTTATGAGAGGTAACGTCATGGACCTTGCAGTCGGTGTTATCATCGGCGGTGCTTTCGGTACAATTGTAACATCTCTTTGTGATGATGTCATTATGCCCGGTGTCGGCTGGATCGTAGGAACCGTTTCCGGTCAGAGCTTCGTTGATGAAACAGGCAAGCCTGATTTCTCAAAGGCAACACAGGCTTTGAATGTCGGTCCTATCAATATCGGCAATTTCGTGGCTGCTATCATCAACTTCCTGATCATGGCGATCATTATCTTTCTTTTCGTCAAGGGCGTCAACAAGCTGATGTCCATTCCGAAACTCAAGAAAGAAGAAGCTCCCGCAGCTCCCACAACAAAGAAGTGTCCGTTCTGCGTGAGTGAGATCGACATCGCAGCGACACGCTGTCCTCATTGTACTTCTGTGATTGAACTCGCAGTTGAGGCTCTGGCAGAAGACGACAAAAAAGAAGCTGCTGTCACAAAATAATGACGGCTGTTCAAAGCTTAAAATCATCGGCGGTGAATTTGGGAAGCGTCGGTGCAGACTTTGGCTCACGTTTGAGAGGGTCATATTCATACCTTCGGCACGTGCTGTCAGCAGAGACTGTACCGTACGGACAGGCTGAATTGCCGTCGATATTTTTTTCATAGAAACGGCAGTACTCACAGCGTGGCGGAATATTGTTGCCAAAGAGCTTTTTCTGATGAAGAAGAGGGAGTTTCAACATAATGATTTTGTCCTTTCCGTGTTAAGATAACAGTTTTATTATATCATTCCCGTGAGGGATATGCAAATATTAATTTCAGAGGTTTTGGGATATGAAGTTTGTGAGCAAGAATACAGAATTGAATTTTGTGGACGGGGTGGGATTCCTGACATTTCCAAGCCTGTCGGAGATAGGGTGTGTACATCACGCTTTCTCGACAAGAATCGGCGGTGTGAGTCAGGGAGAATTCAAATCCATGAATCTGAATTTTAAGAGAGGGGACAAGCCGGAGAATGTTACGGAAAATTATCGGATTTTCTGTGAGGCGGCAGGATTTGACTATGATACACTGGTAAGTTCCTCGCAGGATCATCATACCAATGTCAGATGCGTGACAAAAAAAGATTGCGGTATCGGAATATGGCGTGAACATGATATGCCAAGTGTGGATGCACTTGTGACAAATGAACCGGGTGTCACATTGGTAACGCATTATGCAGACTGTACACCGCTGCTGTTTGCCGATCCCGAAAAAAAGGTGATTGCTCTGGCTCATGCGGGCTGGAGAGGAACTGTCGGAAAAATCGGTCAGGAAACAGTGGAAGTGATGACGGAACAATACGGCTGTGATCCGACAGACATTATAGCGGTTGTAGGACCTGCCATCGGCTTTTGCTGCTATGAAGTGGACACGCCTGTATATGAGGAATTTGCCTGTCTGACAGAGCTGAAGCCTGCCTATTTCACAAAAAGTCTGGGACACGGAAAATATATGATAGACCTGAAAGAAACCAACCGCCGTATGCTGCTGGAGGCAGGACTGCTGAGTATCAATATTACCATCAGTGATGTATGTACGAAATGCAACAGCGGACTTTTGTATTCGCACCGTGCAAGCGGCGGCAAAAGAGGCGGTCTGATTGCCATGATGAGACTGGAGCAAGCGTAATGCTGCTCCTTTTTTTGTCAGAACACACATATTACCTTTATGAAATTTTAATAAAAAACTCTTGACAATATACGAATAAAATATATAATTGATAATAGGATAAGTATTTCACAAAAATCCAATTCAATGATACGGAGGTTTTACAAATGAAGAAAAAAAGCGTTTTTCGTAAGGTTCTGGCAGTGACTCTTTCGGCAGTTACACTTTTAGGCACAGGCTTTACAACGGCAGGTGGGTTTGTCGGTACAAATGCTGCCGTGAGTGCTGCAAATGCAAGTAAATACGGCATAGTAGGTAATATGACGGCGTGGGGGGCATCAAACGATTTTCCGATGTATGAAACCGAACCGGGTATATATGTCGGTAAAACCGATGTTCTTTCGGCGGGAGAATATTATGAATTTAAAGTCCGTGCCGACGAGGTTTGGCTTGACTGCTGGGGTGTTTATGAAGAAGACTACAACAGAACATACAATAGTCAAACCAATATCGAGATTTCACTTTTGTCTGATGCCGCCATTGCCGTTAAGCTTGATACTACAGGTGATGATGATTATCTTTGGCCTGTAAGTTATGCCATTGTAAAAGACGGCAGTACAAATTATGACTGGATATATACGGGAAAACCGACAGATGATGACCCGATTGGACCGGTTGACGACCCAATCGGACCGGTTGATGACCCGATCGGACCGGTTGATGATCCAATTGAACCGATTGATGACCCAATCGGACCGGTTGACGACCCGATTGGACCGGTTGACGATCCGATTGAAAATGATTTTGCTTATGGAGTAACTGAAGACAACACCATCAAAATCAAAAAGTACACAGGCAACGGCGGAGATGTTGTCATTCCCGATACGATAGATGGAAAAAGCGTGACTGCCATCGACGAGTCTGCATTTGAAGGTTGTACAGGCTTGACAAGCATAAACATACCCGACAGCGTGACGAGAATAGGCGGTGCCGCATTTGAAGGTTGTAAAAACTTGACAAGCGTTACCATCGGAAACAGCGTGATTTCTATCGCCGGCCGTGTATTTACAGATTGTACAAGCTTGACAAACATCAACATCCCCGAAAGCATGACTTATATCGGTTTTTTGGTATTTTTCCATTGTACAAGCCTTAAAATCATCACCATTCCCGACAGTGTGACTTCCATCGGCAGAAATGCATTTTCCGGTTGTACAGACTTGACAATATACGGCAAAAAAGGCAGTTATGCAGAAACCTATGCCAATAAAAATGATATACCGTTTGTGAGCGTGAATGGATATACAAATATATCAACTATTTCTACAGATGAAATCGTGCTTGGCGGAACAGTAACGGTAAATGCAAAAGCCATACTTGGTGACGGTGACTATACCTATGCCGCACTGTACAGAAAAAAGACTGATACAAAGTGGACTGTAAAACAGAATTACAGCACCAATGACACGATAACAATAAAGCCTGCAAAAGCAACCGACTATGATGTATGCGTGAAGGTAAAGGACAGCACAGGCAAAATCGTAAAGAAATTCTTTGAAGTGAAAGTAAATGCAAAATTAAAGAATACTTCAACAATTTCTGCAACGACTATCAAAAAAGGCAATACCGTAACGCTGAACGGCTCTGCAACAGGCGGTATGGGCGGCTATACCTATGCGGCTCTTTACAAGAAAAAAGCCGAAACAAAGTGGACGACACGTCAGGGCTACAAAGACAACAGTGAAATTATCGTCAGACCTTACACAAACACCGATTATGACATCTGCATTAAAGTCAAGGACGAAACAGGCACGATTGCAAAGAAATACTTTACGGTGACAGTTACCAAATAATCAGACAGCAGCGGTTATCATGCGAAAAACTCGTTATGATAACCGCTTTTTTGTGTAATCGAAAAAATGCTGTTGACAAATGCCAAAAAAAAGATTAAAATGATAGTACCATTTTAATAATAAAAGGTGAGGCTATGGAAACCAGAGATCGTAACGGACTGACCGAACAGGAATTTTTGCGGCAGTACCGTCCAAGTGACTATGAAAGACCATCGGTGGCGGTGGATATGGCGATTTTTACCGCAAGAGCGTGCAAAGAGGATAATTACAGAAAGCTGCCGCAGAAAAAATTACAGATTCTCCTGATACAGCGTGGCGGACATCCGTATCTGGGAACGTGGGCGTTGCCGGGAGGGTTTGTCAATCCCGATGAAAATACCGAACAGGCAGCCAAAAGAGAACTTCTGGAAGAAACAGGTGTGGAAAATATTTATCTGGAGCAACTTTACACGTTCAGCGATCCCGGCAGAGATCCCCGTATGTGGGTAATGAGCTGCTCGTATATGGCGTTGATTGACAGTGAAAGAGTACAGGTGACAGCCGGTGATGATGCCAAACGTGCGGAATGGTTTGATGTGAGTCTCAGAACGGAGCAGGCACAGACAAAAGAATTGCCGGATGGCTTTGTGAGTGTAACGGATTATATTCTGGAACTGCAAAATGAAAAGGAAAGGCTCGGTGCAGTGATAAGACTGACCAAAACGAGAAGCGGTGCAGGACTTGACAGTCATTATGAAATAGTTTCCTGTGAGGGACTGGCATTTGACCATGCCAAAATCATTGCGTTTGCGGTTCTGCGGTTAAGGGGAAAGGTGACGTATACGGATATTGCTTTGAATCTTCTTCCGGAATATTTTACGCTGACGGAGTTACAGCAGGTGTATGAGATTATTCTTGACAGACCGCTTTTGAAAGCACCGTTCCGACGCAAATATTCCGTGCTGGCAGAGGAAACAGACAGGCTTTCGGGAGATGCCGGACACCGTCCGTCAAAGCTGTTCCGCAAAAAATGGATAAGGGAGTGAAAATGCATGAGAATATTGGTCGTGGAAGATGAGATTGGTCTGGCAGATGCCATCGGAGCGATTCTGAAAAAAGAAAGGTATATTGTTGATATTGCCAACGATGGACAAACAGGTTTGGAATATGCCCTGACAGATGAATATGACTGCATTATACTGGACATTATGCTGCCTAAAATGAACGGTCTGGATGTACTGACATATCTGAGAGTCAAGGAAATCGAAACACCTGTCCTGCTGCTGACGGCAAAATCAGAAATAGATGACAAAATCAAAGGTCTGGACTGCGGAGCGGATGACTATCTGACAAAGCCGTTTTCAACAGGGGAACTGCTGGCAAGAATACGGGCGATGACAAGACGCAAGGGGATTGTTGTGGACATTAATCCGAAATACGGAGATATTACCCTTGACCTGAAAAAAGGTGAAATTGTCTGTGGAACGGGTTCGATTGTTCTGGGCAGAAAGGAATTTCAGATGATGGAACTGTTGATGTCCAATGCGGGGCAGATTGTGACAAAAGAAGCATTTGTCAAGAAAATCTGGGGCTATGATGATGACAGCGAATATAACAATGTGGAAGTCTATATCTCCTTCCTGAGAAAAAAGCTGGCAATGCTGAATTCCAAAGTACAGATCAAAACCAGAAGGAGTATCGGATATTGTCTGGACGGTGGTAGGCTGTGATACGAAAGCTCAGAATTAAAATTGTTGCCATGCTGACAGCGATTCTTGCTATTGTTACAGTGGGAATTATGTTTGCCATCAATGTGGTTGCTCAGGTGAGCGACCAGGCACAAGTCAATGAACGTCTGCTGAAAACCGCCTACAATGACGGCAATGTTCCCCGTGAATATAACAGAGCAGACCTTTCTCATGACAATGAATCGGGCTATATGGATACTTTTTCCGTGCTGATAGACGGAGCTTATCGTCTGATAGCGATTCGCACAGGACGCACATTGGTTGTAACCCAGGATGACTATATCGAATATGCCAATCAGGCTCTCAATTCGGGAAGCAGAAGAGGTGAACTGGGAAATTATGCCTATCTGATAGAATTGAAGTCCTACGGCAAAATTATTGTTTTTCTGGATATTACACAGTATAAGCATACTTATGAAAGCTTATTGCTGACAACGGTTATTATGGGAGCTATAGCGATTATGGTGTTCTTTGTGCTGTCGTGGGTGCTGTCGTTCTGGCTGGTGAAACCTGTCAAGGAGACCTTTGACAAGCAGAAACGGTTTATTTCGGATGCCAGTCACGAACTGAAAACCCCTTTAGCTGTTATCAGTGCCAATACAGACGTACTGGAGGCGGAAATCGGTGAAAACAAGTGGCTGGGATATATCCGCACAGAATCAAAGAGAATGAGCGAACTGGTGAATGAATTGCTTTGTCTGGCAAGGCTTGACGACAAAAGCGGTCATGCACTCGTGATGACAGACGTGAATTTAAGCAATTTGGTGATGATGACAGCCCTGCCGTTTGAGAGCACTGTGTTTGAAATGGGCAAAAAGCTGGATGTCAATGCAGAACCCAATATTATGTGCAGGGGAGATGAAAGCTCCCTGAAACATATCCTGACGATTCTGATTGACAATGCCGTGAAATATTCCGATGAAAAAGGCGAAATCTCTGTCAGACTGTTCCGTCAGTCGGGAAAAACCATTCTGGAAGTATATAATACAGGTGAGGGTATCAAACCTGAAAATCTGACAAAAATCTTTGAACGCTTTTTCCGTCAGGACGAGTCACGCAACAGTAAAAGCGGCGGATATGGTCTGGGACTTGCCATTGCCAAGGCAAGCACCGAGGCTCACGGCGGAAAAATTACCGCTCAGAGTGAATATGGCCAATGGGTGAAATTTATCGTCTCTTTGCCCTGAGATGATATTGACAAAAATTTTAATCGAAATTTGTGCAATTTTTATCTTGATGCAATTACGATAAGTATTAACTGCGTTTTTTGTAGAATTCTCATAGAAAAAAACGATTTTTTGAAAATTTCAATATTTTTATTTGGAAAGACTCACAGCAAATTTGACTGTAATTTTTGAAAAAAGATTTGACTTTTATAGACAAAATAGATATAATTATTTTTGATACGTCTGACAGTATTTGTCGGATACGAAACCAAACATATTGGAGGATACCGTATGAAAAGAATTGGCAAACCGGTGTTCTTCATCGTTTTTGTGCTGATACTTGCCCTGGCGTATACGTCTGTTTTTGGTGTATACGGTGAAAACGGTGACTTTGACGTTACCTGGATCAAGGGCATTGCGGACATTCGATGGGGCATCGACATCAACGGTGGTGTGGAAGCGGTGTTTGCACCTGCGGAAGGCATCGACGCTGATGAAACTCAAATGGAGGATGTCAAGGGAATCCTTGACTCCCGTCTGGTCGGTCAGAATATCACCGACTATGAAGTCTATCCCGACTATGAACACGACAGAATTACCATCCGTTTTCCGTGGAAATCCGATGAAAAGGATTACGATCCCGATGCAGCTATTGCGGAACTGGCATCTACTTCCGAACTGACATTCAGAGGCGGCACAGAACAGACAGGTGAGGTTCTGCTGACCGGTAAGGATGTAAAGCGTGCATACGCTTCCTACCAGCAGGCAAACAGTAATTCATCCAGACAAATTGTTGTTGCTCTTGAATTCAATGACGAGGGTACAGAAAAATTCAAAGAGGCTACCGCTAATTATGTTGGTCAGCAAATCTCTATCTGGATGGATGACGAAGTGATTTCCGCTCCTTCCGTCAATGAGGCAATAGACAGCGGCAGTGCCGTGATTACAGGCAACTTCACTTCCAAAGAAGCAACTTCTCTGGCTAACAAAATTAATGCCGGTGCATTGCCTTTCAAACTGCGAGTCGAAAGCTACGGCACGATCAGCCCGTCTCTCGGCAGCAACGCTTTGCAGGCAATGGGAATTGCTGCGATTGTGGCACTGGCTCTGATTTGTGCCTTTATGCTGATCATGTACAGACTGCCCGGTGCGATTGCCTTTATTGCATTGATCGGTCAGCTTTCTATTTCCATTATGGCTGTTTCAGGCTATTTTACCATTTTCCCCAGCTTTACCATGACAATTCCCGGTATTGCCGGTTTGATTCTTTCTATCGGTATGGGTGTTGACGCTAACATCATCACGGCTGAGAGAATCAAGGACGAACTTTGGACAGGAAAAACACTGGACGGCTGTATCCGCAACGGTACCAAGGGCAGCTTTGCCGCTATTTTCGACGGAAACGTCACCGTTATTATCGTTGCCGTGATTCTGATACTGGTATTTGGTCCTGCCAATATCCTTTCCTCTTTGTTCGGTGTTTCCACAACAGGTCTGATTTATGCGTTCGGTTATACCCTGCTCGTTGGTGTTATCGCCAACTTCATCATGGGCGTGGCTGCTTCAAGACTGATGCTCCGTTCAATTTCGGGATATAAATTCCTGAGAAATAAAAGATTGTATGGAGGTAAGAAGTCATGATGAGACAAAATTTCCATATCGATTTTGTAAAGCATTGCAAAAAGTTTTTCTGTATCTCACTGGGACTGATGCTGATTGGTCTGATCCTCAACCTGACACTGATGCCTACTATGGTGGATATTCAGTTTACAGGCGGTACGATTATCAAGTACAACTATGGCGGTGAGCCGTCACACAAAAAGATTGAAAAAATTGTCAATGATACGCTCAAAGGCATTGATGCACTCAAAAACGAAAAAGTGGATTTCTCCTACAGTGAGAACCTCGCGGCAGGTGCAACCGAAAGCACAAAACATATTGTTTCCCTGCAATTTACGGGAAACAAGGCGGTATCTATCGAACATAAGCAGGCAATTACCGATGCACTTCAGAAAGGCTATCCGAAAAACAGCTTTGAAGAAGAATCCTCTACTGCTGTGGACGCTTCCAAAGGTGCCAACTTCTTCTGGAAATGTGTGATTGCTGTCATTCTGGCAGCCGTTTTGATGATTTTCTATGTTGCCATCCGTTTCAGAAAAATTGGCGGTTTTTCAGCCGGTGTCATGGCGGTTGTCGCCTTGATTCATGACTTGATTATTGTGTATTTCTGCTTTGTTATTTTCCGTATGCCGATCAATGACAACTTTATTGCAGTTGTGCTGATGATTCTGGGTTACTCTCTGAACGATACCATCGTTATCTATGACCGTGTGAGAGAGAACAGAAGAAAGTCCGGTCCGAAAACCACAACAGCCGAACTGGTTAACGCCAGTCTGAACCAGTGCATGACCAGAACGATCTGTACATCCATTACAACCATTATAGCCATTGGCTCTGTACTGGTTGTGTCACTGATTTACGGTATCGACTCTATTCTCAGCTTTGCCCTTCCTATGATGATTGGTTTGATTTCCGGTTCGTATTCTTCCCTGTGCATTGCAGCACCGCTGTGGGTACTCTGGAAAAACCATCAGGACAAAAAAAAGGCAGCCAAAAAGCTCCTTGCAAAAAGTGCTTCTTCCAAAAACAAAAAGTCCGGAAAAAGCAAAAAATCTGAAAAAACGGTTTCCGATACGGAAAAAACAGAATCCGAAAAATAATCCCCACAGGACAGGAAAGAAATTTCCTGTCCTGTTTTTATATTTTTACTAAAAAAGTATGGCTTTTTGATAATAATTATGGTATAATGTCAGTATCAATTTATTTTACAAAGGAGATAATTTTATGCAAAATATCTGGCATGATATGGATTCTTCCAGAATCAATCCCGATGATTTTATGGTCGTTATCGAGATTCCGAAAGGCAGCAAGGCAAAGTATGAACTTGACAAGCAAAGCGGCTTGCTCAAGCTGGACCGTATCTTACATACTTCTACGCACTATCCGGCAAACTATGGATTTATTCCCCGTACCTATGCAGATGACTTTGATCCGCTGGATGTACTGGTGCTGTGTTCGGAGTCGATTCTGCCGCTGACACTTATCAGGTGTTATCCGGTAGGCGTTATTACCATGCTCGACAACGGCAGAAATGACGAAAAAATTATAGCCATTCCTTTCAATGATCCGACATACAATGCGTATACGGATATTTCAGAGCTTCCGAAGCATATCTTTGACGAAATGACACACTTCTTCTCTGTATACAAAACTCTTGAAAACAAAGAGACTGTTGTAGACGATGTGAAAGGCAAACAAGAGGCAATTGCGATCATTGAGGCAACCATCAACAATTACAAGGAGAAATTCGGTTATCTATGAGTGAACAAAAAAAGGAAAAGAAAGTAAAGGTTATCAATGTTCCCAAAAAGAAAAGACCATTGGCGACACCTTCACTGATTCTCAGAATATGCCTGATCATTTGTTTTGTGCTGTGTATGCTGCTGCTGAGTTCACCGTTTCTGAGTGCGAAGCTGTATATTACAGAAGATTTGGAGATCACACCTACTGTTACAAAGGCCTATACCAAACTTGCCACGCAGGAGGAAATTGACAGTGCGGCCGCACAACTGGAGGAGGCATTTCAGGCTCTCGCCAAGGCTGAAACCGAAGAAGAAAGCCAAACTTCCGAAGAAGTCAAAGACGGCTTGGCATACAGGGCACTTCCGACAGCCGATTATCAGTGGTCGTATACCCTGAAACAAGGCATTGACGGAAAAACGCTGGCGGAGCTTGTGGACAAATCCAGAAGTCTGGATAAAAGTGAGTATACCCCTGAAAGTGTGAGTGTACTGAACAAAGCCACTCTGAATGGTCAAAAATATCTTTGTGCATCTGTTATCGTGAGACAAAGTGTTCTGCAAATGGCAATGGGAGGTGCTATCGGTGAATCCTTCGGCAATGTTGAAGGATTGGGAGGGGCTATTTCTCATTCCGTATTTGCAATGCTGCTGGCAGTTGTGCCGTTTGTGTGCTTTGTGACACTGTGCTTTGACAGACGGGGACATATCAAGCATATTACCTGTATGGCAGGAGCGATTCTGTGTCTGGTGGATATTTTTTTGCTGCTGTATCCGTATGTGGGCAGCGGAGCGATTCTGTCCATTATCCTGTATCTTGTGATATGCGGTCTGAATCTGGCGAGCATTTATGCCAAGCAGCAGGAGGACTATATTATTGCACATCCGCAGGAGGAACCGGAATTTACCCAAAAGCATCCGCAGTTTGTCAAGGCCCTGATTAATGCCAAGGCATTTCGTCAGCAGGAGCCGGTCAAAACTCCCGCTCCAAAAGGCAAACATTCCAAAAAGAAAAAATAAAACCGCTCTTTTCGGCAATAATAATATACGATAAAGGAGAATGAAAAATGGTTTTTGAGATTACAAAGGAAAATTTTGAAAAAGAAGTCATGCAGTCGCAAACACCTGTTCTGATAGATTTCTGGGCTTCCTGGTGTATGCCGTGCAGAATGTTGTCCCCTGTTGTGGACGAGGTTTCGGATGAATGTCAAAATATAAGAGTCGGCAAGGTTAATGTTGACGAACAGCCCGAACTGGCACAGAAATTTGGTGTCATGAGTATTCCGACATTGGTTCTCATTAAAAACGGTGAGATTGTTGATGCAAAAATCGGTGTACAGCCAAAGGATGCCATTTTAGCCATGCTCAGTGATTAAACGAAAACTGCTGTATCAGAAAATCCCTTTCGGAATAGGTTTCCGAAAGGGATTTTTTATTATGCACCGGATTCTGTTTTTTTGGTAGAGTTGACATTGACAGTGTAGCTTCCGTATACCCAGCACTTGTTGAATTTGCTGTTGATATTGACAGACACGGGCATTTCCGCCAGACCAATGAAATTTGACGATTTCAGCGACATATCAATAACGGCTGTCACATTGGAGGCGGTAATCGAGGAAAGCTGTTCCTGAGGCCCTATGAGTGTGACATTGAGAGATTTGGTGGAGACTTCTGTCGTTTGCTCCGCTCCCTCATTGATGACAGTGAAATTCGTGAGAGTAAGGATTTTTGTGTTCATATCACCGGTATCCAGTGTGACGGTTACCTTGTCGGTTCCGTCAATATTGCGGCAGCCCGACGGGATGGACAGTCCCACTTCAAACTCATGATTGGTAATGCTCACTTTTGAGAAGTCGATATTTTCCGTCAGAATTTCCGTTATACCGCTGGCATTGTTGGGAACAGCGATTTTTACAGTGGAAGGTTCAACCGTTATTCTGTCACTGAGATCCAGTGTGGCAGGCATATTGAGAATGGACGGTTTGATATCAACCGTGACAACTTTCAGAATCGGAATGGTGGCATCTACTCTTGTAATATCGGAAGTGATGAAAGAAGTGTCAATTTTCTGTCCTTCCGAGTCGTAAAAAACAAGCGGTGCATTGACAACGGTTGTCTGGGAAAGGGGAGATTTGAACTCATATTCGGCACAGACCTGTGCGATACTGTTGACAACGGATTCCGCTCCCGATACCTTGACGACCTGCTGAGAGAGCATGGTAGATGATGCATAGGAATCTTCATCTACAGAGGAAACCTTGATTTTGTCGGTAATGGCAAATTCCCGCTGCTCGACCTGTCTGTCCACATAAACGTTAAGACTTGACGGAGAGGGGGTGGATTCAAAGCTGTAATCTGTTTTCATCCCGCTTTTTTTGGGAACCAGATCCAGCGTATAAGTACCGGGCGAGGTGATAAAGCTGGTATCGGAAGCCGTGATATAAATATCATCACTGGTGACGGTAGCGACAACCAGGGCATTGCCGGAGATTTTGACTTCCGCTTTGACATCGTATGTATTGAAATATTTCAGTTCATGTGTCAGTTCGGGAAGACTGACGGGAATGTCCGTAACGGTAAAGACAGAGGATTCCTGTGTGGTGGAGGAAACATACAGCCACAAAACAAATGCCAGCAGAATGGAAAAACACATGACAAATTTGTCATTGTAGAAAAGTTTTCCAAGTCTGAATTTACTTATCTTCTTTCTCATTTTTCTTAACCTTCTTTATGACGGGAATAATGGGAATACGTTCACTTTTTTCGGAAGTTTTCGGCACCAACAGTTCTTCCAGCGTGATATTGAGGGATTCTCTGCTGTAATCTCTGGAAATCACACCATTGGTAACGACAGAAATGGTACCCGTTTCTTCAGAGACCACCACAATGACAGCATCACTGTTTTCGCTGAGTCCCAGAGCGGCTCTGTGACGTGTACCAAGATCCACGCTGACACTGCTGTTGTTTTTGGTCAGGGGAAGAATACACCCTGCGGCATAAAGTTTGCCGTCTCTGAGAATCATGGCTCCGTCATGCAGGGGAGCTTTGTTGAAGAAAATATTTCCGATCATGGGAACAGACGGCTCTGCATTGATAATCGTGCCTGTATCAATAATATCACCGAGTTTTGTCTGACGTTCAAACACCATGAGGGCACCTGTTTTGGATTTCTGAAAATTATTTGCCGCCTCGACAACACAGTTGATACTGCGTTTAAGTTGTTTGGTTTTGGTTTCCTCCTCGTCATCAACAGAGGAAAATGCGTTCCAGTATTTGGCGATTTTGCTTCGTCCGATATGTTCAAGGGCACTTCTCAGCTCGGGTTGGAATACAATCAGGACAGCCAGCATGGAAAACTGGAAAAAAGAGGTAAATAAAGTATTCAGCATTTTGAGATTGAAAATCTTGGATATCGTAAAAGCGATAAGCAAAATCAAGATTCCTTTCAATAGCTGTTCCGCCCTTGTTTCACGGGCGATTTTGATAACATTATATATAATGAATGCCACGGCAACAATATCCAGCACATCTGTTGCCCGAAAACTGAGCATTAAAGCCGTGAACCAGTTATATACTTCAACAATCATATTCCACAAAATATACTTCCTCCTTTGTTGCTTCTATCTTATATTTTAGCATATCACAGAATTTATTCAACTGTTTTTTTCATTTTTCCGGAAGGAATTTGCGGTATATCACCAAGCATGGGAATGCGGCATAAGATAGTAGAAAAAGACAAAGAGGTGAATTTTGATGAGCAAGCCTCTGATCATGGTATCGTCTGTCACCTATGCCATGAAAGGAAAGCAGATTTTGAACAGTATGGGAATTCGTTCCGAAATCGAGCGTACTCCAAAGAGAGATATGAAAAACGGCTGTGGGTATAGTCTTTATGTTCCGAAAGATACGGACGAGGCAGAAAGAATTTTAAAAGAAAACAATATCAAAGTGTTGGGGCGTGCGGAAAGGGGCAAACCGAAATGATATATCTTGACAACTCTGCGACAACCTATCCCAAACCGCTGAAAGTGCGTCAGACGTGTGCATCCGCCATGCAGATGTCAGCCAATCCCGGCAGGGGCGGTCATGCACTTGCCATGAAAGCCTCCGAAGAAATTTTCAGGGCAAGGCAGACGGCAGCCGATTTTTTTCACTGCGGCAAGGTGGAAAATATTGTATTCACACTGAACTGTACCACTGCTTTGAATACTGTTCTGAAAGGCATCCTGCACAGCGGCGACCATGCAGTTGTATCATGTATGGAGCATAATGCCGTCATGCGGCCTTTGGAAAAGCTGTCACAGCGAGGTGTTTCCTATACAATGGCAGAAGTATATCCCTGTGACAATGATAAAACAGTGGATTCTTTCCGCAAGGCGATCAATGCCAAAACAAAATTGATTCTCTGCACTCATGCCTCGAATGTGTGGGGCATCAAACTTCCGATAGAAAGAATAGCGGCTCTGGCACATGAATATGGTGTTTTGTTTGGAGTAGATGCCGCACAGACGGCAGGACTTGTACCGATTGATGTCAGCAAAATGGATTTTCTCTGCACGGCAGGGCATAAAGGCTTGTATGGTCCTATGGGAACGGGAATGTTAATTGTATCAGGTGATACCATTCCCGATACACTGACAGAGGGTGGTACGGGCAGTAATTCCATGTCGTTTGAACAGCCGTCGGAACTCCCCGACAGACTGGAAAGCGGTACGCCGAATTTCAGCGGCATTGCGGGACTTCGTGCAGGCATGGAATTTGTCACTTCCCGAAAGCCCGAAAACATTGCAAAGCATGAATTCATGCTGATAAAGCACCTTTACAAAGAACTGTCAAAGCTCCGTCAGGTGAAACTGTATACGGTTGAACCCGAACCGGAATATTTTGTACCGATTTTATCGTTCAATGTAGAAGGCAGGGACAGTGAAGAAGTTTCTGCGGAACTGAATAAACATGGCATTGCCGTGCGGGCAGGTCTGCACTGCAGTCCTGCGGCACACAAAATGATGAATACGCTGGAAACGGGTGCTGTCAGAGTATCTCCCTCTGTTTTCACCCGAATGAATGATATGGACTATTTTCTTTCGGTTATCAGAAAATTGTCATGATGATGGGTGCAGGGATTTGAATCCCTGCCGAGGTCAGGGGCGAGCAGCCCTTGCGGGAGTTGGGGCAAAGCTCCGATTGTCCGTACAAAACAAAGACCGCAGAGATTCGACTTCTCTGCGGTCTGTATTATTATGATTTGGTGAGTTTTTCAAGAGCGGCAATCTTGACGCATACACAAAAGATATTCATAGCTGTTTCAAGCTCGTCAATAGGCGGATAGGTGGGAGCAACACGGATATTGCTGTCTTGGGGATCATTGCCGTAAGGATAGGTGGCACCGGCACCTGTCAGGACAACACCGGCTTCTTTACAGAGGGAAACAACTCTCTTTGCACAGCCCTCCATGACATCAACACTGACGAAATAACCGCCGTTGGGTTTTGTCCACTGTGCAATGCCGAGGTCGGCGAGTTCTCTGTCAAGGGTATCTGTCACCATGTTGAAACGGGGCTGCAAAACAGCCTTGTGTTTCTGCATATGGGCGAGCATACCGTCAAAATTTTTGAAATAGATCACATGACGAAGCATATTCATTTTGTCATAGCCGATTGTCTGGAAGGTGTAACGTTTTTTGAGAACAGCAAGGTTATTTTCGGAAGTTGCCAGAGCAGCCACGCCTGCACCCGGAAAAGTGATTTTGGAAGTAGAGCAGAATTCAAATACCATGTCTTCATTGCCGGTTTTGGCGATCTCATCAAATATGTTAAGGAGTGTATCAGGCGTATCACTGATGTCATGAATCGCATAGGCATTGTCCCACATGATTCTGAAGTCCTTTGCGGCAGGCCTTAAAGCGGCAAAGCGTCTGACGGTTTCGTCAGAGTAAGTAATGCCCTGCGGATTGGAATATTTTGGTGTACACCAGATACCCTTGATGGATGCATCGGAAGCAACCAGATTTTCCACAATATCCATATCGGGACCATTGGGAGTCATGGGAACGGTAATCATTTCAATGCCGAAATACTGTGTAATGCCGAAGTGTCTGTCATATCCCGGAGCAGGACAAAGGAATTTGATATGTCCCTGCTGATTCCAGGGCTTTTCACCGCTGCAGCCAAGCTCCATCATGCAGGCAACGGTATCGAACATCATGTTCAGACTGGAATTGCCGCCCACAAATACCTTTTTCTTGTCAACACCGAGCATATCTCCGAAAAGCCGACGGGCTTCCTCAATACCTTCCAGACCGCCATAGTTGCGGCAGTCGGGACAGTCTGCTGTTTTAAAGTTCGTCCCCTGCGTGATGGCAAGGAGAATGTCGTTGGATATATCAAGCTGTTCGGCTCCCGGCTTTCCTCTTGCCATGTTGAGGGAAAGTCCCTGAGCCTTGTAATTTTCGTAGTAACCGAGAAGCTTTTCAAGCTCCTTGTTCAAAGCATTTTTGTCCATAGATGAATAAGTCGGCATTGTAAAAGTCCTCCTAAAAGTTAATGCAAAAATAATTGTCAAACCTACATTATTCTAATATATACGCCAAAAAAATGCAAGTCAAAATCCAAAATCCTGCAAAATTCATTGTTTTAGCAAATATTTCATACACCTTGCGGATTTTTTAATGCATAATTCATAATTGCCCATGCATACAATGAAGAACGGAGTGTGAGAGAACGGTGAAAAGGCTTCTTCTATTGATAGTATGCATATGGATAATAACGGTGACAGCCGCTTGTCAGGCAGCACCTCCCATGAGTCCGAAAGAGGAAATTGTCCTGCATGAATGGAGTGTATTGGATTCTTTCGGCAAGGAACAGGGCAGTTTGTCCTTTTCCGACGGGAAAATGAACCTTCATGCAAACGTATCTGACGAAAATTTCAAAATGACAGAGGAATGTCTGATGGATGACAAAAAAATCGTTGTCAATTCCGAGGAATGGGGAGTTGTTGAAATGGATTACACGCTTTCGGGAGAATGGCTGGAATTGACATACTGCGGAAAAAAAATAACCCTCAGGAAAAAACCGCAAAATGATTAGTGCAAAATAGACGAATTTGAAATGACAAATTTGTAACAAACAACGTGCCGAAAAAAACAAAAATCAGTTTATTTTGCAGTGAAAAAATGATATAATGACTTTGAATACAGCAGTGTCATTTCGTGACAAATTCCAACTGCTGAAAAAAGCAAAGGAGAAAAAACACTATGAACACCAAAAAAGTTTCCGGACGTGTTGTAGCTGTCCTCCTCACCATGATAATGGTTTTAAGCTGCTTTGTGCTTCCGTCAGTGGTCAACGCTGCCGAAGAAACAAAGGTCAATATCCATTATCTGCGTGAAGACGGCGATTACAGTGCGTGGGACGTGTGGGCATGGGCTGACGGACTTGACGGTGCGGGCTATGCTTTCACGGACAATGGTGATGCAGACGGTGCCGTTGCAACCGTTACCATCACAGAGGCTACTCCGAGCCTTGGCTTTATCGTAAGAAAGCCCGACTGGAGTGCAAAGGATCCTGACGGTGACCGTAAGGTTGACCTCAGCTCCGTAGTTTCAGGAACAGTAGAAGTTTATTGTAAGGCAGGCTCAGAGCTTGACGATTATACAATCAACTATGACAATGCTGTTATGGGACTTAAAATCAAGACTGCCAATGCAACTTCCAAAACCAATGTGGATTTCTCACTCACAACCGCTCCTGCTGATGATGACGTCATCACCGTGGAGGATTTTACGATTGTCAGTGCAGGCGGTCAGAGCATTTCCGTAAAGGAACTGGAAATGACTTCTTCTACAGCAGGTTTCCTCACACTCGGCGAAGAAGTGGACTATGCAAAAGAGTACACGATTTCTTTCAGAGACACTTCCATGAAGCTGACTCTGCCGGATTACTTCTCCAGTGCAGAATTTGAAGAGGCTTACACCTACACAGGTGATGACCTTGGCGTTACCGTTGTCAATGGTCAGACACAGTTCCGTGTATGGGCTCCGACTGCTCAGAAAGTAGAAGTAAACATCTATGCGGAAGGCAACGGCGGCAGTGCAGAACAGGTTGTTGAAATGACACCCGATGTCAAGGGTACATGGGTACTCGTTGCCAACGGTGACATGAGCGGCAAATACTACACTTACAACGCATACTTTGACGGCAAGACCAACAAAGACATCGTTGATCCGTATGCAAAATCCGTTGGTGTCAACGGTCAAAGAGGCATGATCCTCGACCTCGACTCAACCGATCCCGAAGGCTGGGAAAATGATGAAAGACATACCTATGAAAATGTCACTGATATGGAAATCTATGAAGTTCATGTAAGAGATTTCTCCGTATATGAAGGCAGCGGCATTTCCGAAGCTAACAAAGGCAAGTATCTTGCTTTCACCGAAAGAGGCACAACTCTTCACTATAACGACAGTGAAGGCAACTATCCGACAGGTGTTGACCACCTTGTAGACCTGGGCATTACTTCCGTACATATTCTCCCGTCTTATGACTTTGGTTCCGTAGATGAAACCAAGCTCGACAAGGCACAGTATAACTGGGGCTATGATCCGGTCAACTACAACGCTCCCGAAGGTTCTTATTCCACCGATCCGTATCACGGTGAAGTAAGAGTCAATGAATACAAGCAGATGGTACAGGCTCTGCATGATGCCGGTATCGGTGTGATCATGGACGTTGTTTACAACCATACATACAACACACAGTACTGCTTCAACCAGCTCGTTCCCGGTTACTTCTACAGACCCAACCAGAACACATCCGGCTGCGGCAATGACGTAGCTTCCGAGCGTTCTATGGTAAGCAAATTTATCGTTGATTCCGTGAAATACTGGGCGGAAGAATATCATCTGGACGGCTTCCGTTTTGACTTGATGGGTATTCTTGATGTAGATACCATGAATGCCGTCCGTGCAGCAGTGGACGAAGTAGACCCGACCATCCTTATCTATGGCGAAGGCTGGAATATGGGCTGCGTATCCACAAAGGCAGGCACCAAATTTGCCAACTACAAAAATGCAGCGGAAACTCCCGGTATTGCTTATTTCAGTGATACTATCCGTGACATGATCAAAGGCAGCGTATTTGATGCAGAAGAAAAAGGTTATGTCAACGGTGATTCCAAACACTACAAGGCAATTATCAATGCGGTACAGTACACCATGGGATGGTGTCCGTCTCCGACACAGATCATCAACTATGCAGACTGTCATGACAACCTCACCCTCTGGGACAAGATCCGTTCCTCCAACGGTGACGACAGCGAAGAAGATCAGATTCGTCAGAATAATCTGGCAGCCGCTATCGTACAGACTGCACAGGGCGTACCGTTCATGATGAGCGGTGAAGAATTCCTCCGTACCAAGACAAAAGCAGACGGTACATTTGAACACAACAGCTATGCTTCTCCGGATTCCGTCAATGAACTTGACTATTCCAGAATTGAGACCTATTGGGATGTCTATGCATATTATAAAGGTCTGATCGAATTCCGTAAGGCACATCCTGCTTTCAGAATGACAGATCCCGAGGATGTTGCAAACTATTTCCACTCACACGTTGATGAGTATGCGGAAAAAGGAGTTGCCGTATATACCATAGACGGCGGTGCCAACGGTGAAACAGCCGAAGAAATCATGGTTGTATACAATCCCCTTTCCACAGATACAACCGTAACCCTTCCCGAAGGACTTTGGAACATCTATGTAAACGATGAATATGCAAGTGCCGATGTTGTTCTCGGACAGGCCGAAGGCACTGTTACCGTACCGAGAATTTCCGCAATGGTACTTGTAAAGGGCTATACACCCGATATTCCGTTGCCTGAATTTGATACGAAATACGGTATCGTAGGCTCAATGACAGGCTGGGGCGAAAAATCCGACTATCCCATGATCAATATGTTCGACATGGTGGATTATATGCTCAACACATTTGGAACAGCTTTCGGTCTCGATGGCGAAGAAATCGATCCTACAGCTCTTGAAGAAATGAAAAAAATGGACGGTATCTATGTCGGTACCACAGATATTCTTGAACCCGGTGACTATGAATTCAAAGTACGTACTTTCAATGACAGCACCTGGAGTGAAAGCTATGGTATGTATGAGCCTGACTACGACCGTACCAACAACAGTCAGACAAACATCAAAGTTACGCTGACAGAACCCTCTGTTATTGAGGTATTGCTCGATACAACAGGGGAAGACAATATCATCTGGCCTGTATACTATGTAGTGGCTTCCGAAAACATGACAGAACAGCCTAAATTTATCTTTACAGGCAAACCCGGTACGGAATCCGAATTCCTCAAGGAATTGATCGAATCGGGTACAGGTCCTTCTGATGAACCGTCAAAAGAACCCTCCAAAGACGAGCCTTCTCAGACGGAACCTTCCAAGGATGAACCTTCACAGTCTCAGCCTTCTCAGGTTGAACCGTCCCAGAGCCAGCCTTCACCACAGCAGAGTGCACAGCCGCAGAACAGCACACAGCCTTCTCAGGGCAGCAGCACCCCTGTCAGCACAGGTGACGGTACATTTGTATGGGTCATCTTTGCTATCGCAATGGCAGCAGGTTTGGTTTCCGTCAGCCTGTATGCTTCCTCTAAAAAGTCAAAAGTAAAGTAATTTTGCTTTCGCTTTTCCGTTAATGAAATACTCCCCAAAACAATGGGTTTTGGGGAGTGTTTTTTTGTACTTTTGCAAGAAATTTGTTAAGATACTGTTCATTCTGTCAGGAATGTGCTATAATAAAATCAATATAAAATTTAACAGGGAAAAGAAAAAAGAGGGATTTGTATGGACAAAAGAGAAGATTTGAGAAATGTTGCCATTATCGCACACGTTGACCACGGAAAAACTACATTGGTTGACCAGCTGCTTTTGCAGAGCGGCATTTTCAGGGCAAATGAGGCAGTCGCAGAACGTGTGATGGATTCCAACGACCTGGAAAGAGAAAGAGGTATTACGATTCTTTCTAAAAATACGGCCGTCATGTACAAGAATACAAAAATCAATATCGTTGATACTCCCGGACATGCTGATTTTGGCGGTGAAGTGGAGCGTATTCTGATGATGGTAGACGGTGTACTTCTGTTGGTAGATGCATTTGAAGGCTGTATGCCGCAGACAAGATTCGTTCTCAAAAAGGCTCTTGCGTTAGGCAAAAAGCCTCTTGTTGTTGTTAATAAAATTGACCGTCCGGGTGCAAGACCGGAAGAAGTGGTTGATGAAGTGCTGGATTTGTTTATCGAACTGGGAGCAGATGAAGACCAGTTGGAATTCCCTGTTGTATACGCTTCGGGCAGGGCAGGCTATGCGTCGCTTGATCCTCACGAAAAAGGCGAAAATATGAAGCCGCTGTTCGAGAAAATCCTGGAAGAAATTCCTGCACCGCAGGGTGATATGAACGGACCGCTGCAATTATTGTTCTCCAATATCGACTATGATGAATATGTCGGCAGAATCGGTATCGGCAGAGTGGAAAGAGGCAGCTGCAAGGTCGGACAGAATATCACGCTTTGTCATAATGACGGCAGCCGCAAAAATGCGAAAATTACCAAACTGTATCAGTTTGAGGGCTTGAAGCGTGTGGAAAGTGAAAGTGCCAAACTGGGTGATATTGTGGCAGTATCGGGAATCAGTGACCTGAATATCGGTGAAACAGCCTGTGATCCGGAACATCAGGAGCCGCTGCCGTTTGTCAAGATAGATGAACCGACGGTTTCCATGCTGTTCATGGTCAACAACAGTCCTTTTGCCGGACGTGAGGGAAAATATGTGACATCCCGTAATATCCGTGACAGGCTTTTCAAGGAAGTAGAAACAAATGTCGCTATGCGTGTGGAAGAAACCGATTCCGCAGATACTTTCAAGGTATCCGGCAGAGGGGAACTGCACCTGTCTATCCTGATTGAAACCATGCGTCGTCAGAATTATGAATTTCAGGTGTCCAGACCGAAAGTGATTATGAAAACCATCAACGGCAAATTGCAGGAGCCGATGGAGCTTCTGATGATAGAAGTGCCGGATAATTATGTCGGTGCGATTATGGAAAAGCTCGGCTCACGCAAAGCAGAACTTATCAACATGGGTACAAGAGAATCAGGCGTGACACATATTGAATTCAGGATTCCGTCCAGAGGCTTGATGGGTTATCGTCCGGAATTCATGACAGATACCAACGGCAATGGGATTATGAATCATATTTTTGACGGATATGAAGAATATAAGGGTGA
>DEFH01000050.1 GCA_002350705.1 Ruminococcaceae bacterium UBA2857 | reverse complement strand
CTGAAACTTGGAAACTGGTGATAGTGTTTGTCTCCTTTTTAAAATTTGATTATGATTTACGCATCCTCAAGGGATACGGTAAATGTAAGTGTATCTGTGTATGTACCTGCATAAGCGGCTGTGCCTGTCTTTGTAAAGGTGATGTCGGTATTCTTTGTGCCGTCATCGGCTGTACACTCTGCAACGGAGGCGAGTGCTGCGGTAGTGTTTTCGCCATTTACGGTGTAGTCTACTGTGTCGCCGTCTGCGGTCTTGACCTTGAAGCCGTTTGTACTCTCAGACAGGGCAACATTAACTTTCTGACTGGTTCCGATAAAAACATCGTCGTTCTCTGTTGCACCGTAAATTTTGATCTGCTTGGTAACAGTGTTTTCCGTCAGTGTCACTGTTTCGGGAATCACTACCGTGTAAACAGGGTCAGCTACATACTCAACAACTGTCTGATCGCCTTGTTGACGCAATACAAGGTGCAGCGTGCTTTCCTTTTGGATGTTGTAATCCGCAAGCGTGCGGTTATCCTCAAGCTGCTTGCCTGCAAAGATAAGACGCTGCTGTTCGGGCGGAATACCCTCCTTGTCCTGAATTTTCGCTTTGACGTTTTCGATGCTGTCGCTTGGCTCAACATCAAGTGTGATGGTTTTCTCTGACAGCGTTTTTACAAATATCTGCATAGCGTTCACGGAAATGCTTGTACCCGCCGCAATAGCTGCCGCCATTATCGCAGCAAAGATCTTTCCTGCTCGTTTCATTTGCTTTGCTCCTTTCCATTATTTCGCAATAAGAACTGTTTCCACATTAGCTCCGTTCATCGGGCTGCTGCCGTCAAGAGACAGCGTGGAAATTTTGATGGTCGCAGGATATTCGCCTGCGCTAAGCGGCTTTGTCAGCTCAACATCCGTAATAGCCTTGCTCGGCTCAACGTACTTCGATTCAAAAATCGTTTCGTCAGTATCCTTCAGAACGATCTCGAATTTGAAGTAACAGGGATTACCCTCCGGATTCAGCAGAGCCATTGTGACGTTTTTGCTGTCAGCTGCAATCGTAATTGACGGATAACCGGGGATTTTAATGCCCTTTGAGGAGGGCTGCTTATCCTCCGGCTTTGAGCCTGTCCAGTCGCCTGCATTGGGGTCAATGTCGATATCGGGATTGGAAGTGTCAGAAGCTGTCGGAGAAGAATTGCTATCTCCGAACCAACTGTTCCAGTTAAGACCTACAACAAGACCACCGATTATCAAGAGCAGCACAATGATAACGGCTATGATGATATGACTTTTTTTCAGCACTATCCCATCATTAGGTTTATTTTCTTGCTCCAAGTAATCACCTCCCTCAAAACAACAAAGCACATTCCCACAGTATATCGCAGTATGTTTTGATGTTCTATTCATGTGATTCTTTCAAATCCACATATATAATTTACTATATCATATCAAATCCATCAAACATCCATCAAATAAGCCCGGAAATCGGGAAATTTTAAAATTTTTTTACAATTAAAAATCAACGGGTACACTGTGAAACACAGCATATCCGTTGAATCTGAAACAATATTCTATTATGTAAAGAACACTATAATTTTTCCGTTTTAGACCGCATATCCGCTTCTACGAAATTCGCCCAGGTATATGATTCCAGATATTCTCCCCTGAATGCCTTTATCACTTCTGTATCGCCTTCGTAAAAGCGGTACATATCGCAGTTGAGTTTCTCGGGAATGATGCGTATCCCTTTTCGCTCCATCTGCATGATATTTTCGATACCGTGTTCACGCAGTGTATCACGAAGAGAGCGTATTATCGCATCAAGATATTTTTGCCGGCTGTGATCGTAAGGAGCATCCTCAAATAACACAGCGGAAATTTCCGCACGGGTAACGCTCATGCCTCGGCGGTCGATAAGATACGCAAGCAATTCCTTGGATTTGGAACGCTTGAATGCTACCGGTTCTCCGTCCACGAACAGTTCAAAGTTGCCGAAAGTGCGAGCCTCAATGTGCAGTATCTCCGCTTTTGGATGAGCAGACATCGCATGGTCAATCTCTTTTTGCAGAAGTTCAGGCAGCACAGGCTTCAGCAGATAGCCGCTTGGATGTACCTGAAATGCGTCAAAGGCATATTCCTTGTAGGCCGTAAGAAACAGAATTACTGTATCAGGCTTTATCTGCTTGATACGGGCAGCCAATGTAATACCGTTCATCTCCGGCATATCTATATCAAGCAAAACAATGTCCACAGGATTTGACTGTATCCATTCCAATGCTTCATTTACCTTGATAAAACCCTTTGCAGATATGTCAGCAGATAAGGTTTTGCATATTCCCATTGTATCCTCCACTGCCAACGGCTCGTCATCTACACACACGATTCTCATATTACCTGTTCATCTCCTTACTTACGGGTATCCGTATCGTTATTCTTGTTCCTTCATTCGGTTTACTGTCTATCTCCATGCTGCCGTGACACATTTGTTCCAGCCGTTCTCTGACATTGACAATGCCGATATGTGAGCCGTTTTCATTCTCTTTAGGCAGTTTTTCAAAACCTGTCCCATTGTCCTCAATGACAATCAGATGTTCATTTCCTTGAGGGAAAGCAGTGACTTTGACAATTCCCTCTTTGCGTGAGCGTACACCATGTCTGATAGCATTTTCCATCAGCGGCTGAATCGTCAGTGCAGAAATACCGTATTCTTCGTCCCGAATATCATATTCTATCCGAATATTCGGAAAACGAATCATTTCTATCTCTGTGTAGATACGGGTATGTTCCAGTTCTTTTGAAAGCGGTATCAGCTCCGACTGGTTCAGCGACTCTAAATTCTGACGAAGATATGCACTGAACAGACCAATGGTACGCACAGCGGCTTTCTGATCTTTTACACACAATGCCCGAATAGCAGTAAGTGTGTTAAATAAAAAGTGAGGCTGTATCTGCATCATCATGATCTGAATGCGATGCTCTGCCTGTAAAGCTCTTTCATGCTTTCGTACATATTGAAGATGAAGCCATATATAGTACATTATGCAGCTTATCGTAATGGCGATCGTCAGAAAGCTGACAGGCTGATTATGGTATTCAACCGTATAATCCATGACCACCGACAGGCTGATTATCAGAAGTGCAAAGACAGGTATCCATGTTTCCTTTTTTTCTTTCGGACGGAATTCCCGTATCGTCATATAGATACAGTAGATAAACAGCAGAGTACTTACTATCAGACAGGTATAATTCAAAGGACCTTCATGGAAGTGACCGTAAGAAAAGTAAAACGTAAGGGGTGAGAACAGTGCCGTCAGGTAAAGTGCAGCATTCGCTCCCACAGCCATCCATACAAGCTTGTGATGTCTGTCTGGACAGATAAGGTGAAGAATCAATGCCAGTATCGCCGGACGCACCGAATATCCGATAATAGCAAGAATCGTTCTGGGGAACACATACGTTCCGGACAGTCGGTATTCAAAATAATTCTGTATCACAAGGACAAACACCAGTATCATGATGATATACTGGATCTTTTTTTGAGTCTTATTCAGATAGTTATCCAGACGGACGGCAAAGAACAGGATCACCAGCAGCACCACAGTCGGAATTACTGCCAACATATTCAGATAATCTGTAAGTGCAGTATAATGAACCGTTTCGCCTCCCACAGTTTTCATTGAGCCGAGATTTTTGATATCGGCACAGTCAGGAGCATGGTTGTCGTAAACTGCTTCTTTTTCAAGCGATAAATATCCCTGCAGTCCGTTGTAAATTCCGCCGCCTCGATCAGCCGCCGTGTTTTCGCATACAGCCCCGCCCCTGATGACAAATACACCGTAATTTACGATACCGCCGCCATTGTCAACGGATTTGTTGCCCTTGACGCAGCCGCCTTCAAGTATCAATGTGCCGTAGTTGCGTATGCCCCCTCCATCTAACGCATATCCGCCGGTGATTTTTCCCGAGACATCCGATGAACTGTCCGTAATTGTCAGTATTGCACCGGACTCAACATTTAAAGCAACACCGTCAACGCCTCCGTTTTCTTTCAAAGCACGGTCTATGGTATGACCATTCAGGTCAATATTGAGTATCAAACCGTCCGGTATTGTAAGTTTTTTATCCGATTCAGCGGCTGTTACATCTTCAGTCAGCTTAATTGTATCTCCCGATTCAGCATGATTGATTGTTTCCTGCAAAGCAGACCATGTATTCACATCAGATTTATCTTGTACCGCAGCCACCGTAATTGCAGAAAAAAAAGCAAACATCAATAAAACTGTCAGCATCAGCATTGAACTGATTTGCAATGACCTATTGTACATTCTTTTAGATTTTGACATTCATCTCACCCCCATTAAAAAAATAGTAAACACGACTGCAATGTAAAACGGATATTTTAGACAGCGATTTTCCGAATTTCAACTTTAGGTATACCATAAAAACACGAAAAAGTAAAGATTTTTGCAACATAGATTTCTTTTGATTTGAGTCATAGTAATTAATTACCGGCAGAAAAGAAAAATATTCGTTCCTACCGATGATTTTGCTCATGTAGCTTTGCTTTCCAACTGAGCAATTTTTCTTGCAATCCTATCCGCTTTACAATTCAGCATATTTCATTTTTATTCTTGCAAGTTTATATAATCTAACTTGCATACTATAACCCTTTTTTTCTGCTGTAATATATTTATAATGGGTAGTTAACATTCCCCTGTCACAGTGACAGCCGCCCCCTGTCACCCGACACAAACACCTGTCCCTTGTAAGTGGCTTTCTCTTTTTTCGAGTGTCTTATGCAAGTTTTTTCAGCTTGAACAGCAGCGTACTCGTGCCGCCCTTTTCACGATAACGCTGTTCTGTTTCAAGCAGTTTTGCCTTGCGTAAGTCCCTTATTGCTCTGCGGACAGTCGATTCAGATAACTTCAGTTCTCTTGCAATAGTCGGGATTGCCGGAAAGCACTCGTTATTTTTATTGGCTCTGTCGGCAAGATATATATAAACCGACACGGCTCTGTGCGATAAGTCCATGTCGTATAAAAAACTTAATCGGCTCACTTTTTGACCACCTCCGTTCCGGATTTCTTCGGTGAGCATTTCAAGCCTTTTTCTGCTGTTTCCTCAAACGGCTCGTCATTCTTCGGAGCGGTTTTCAGTGACGGCTTTCTTTCTTCCGTCTGCGGTGGGGGCGGTTCGCTTTCAATTTCTATCGGATAGTTCTCCAAAATACTGTCGATAATTTCTTTCTTGTTTGCGTAACGAACAGGGCGATTGCCGTTTTCACTGACAGCATAGGGTTCTTCAAATTGTATCCCCCATTCAAAGAACAGTTTCAGCCTGACTTTCATCGGATAGAAGCCTGTTTTCATAACAATGAATGTACCTTTTGGGAGGGATTTCAGTTCATCGGGTGTCATTAAAGGTCGCTCTATCATCTGCAAAGACTGGGACGGCTGCTCTTTGCTTTTGCTGACAGAACCCGACATGACTGTACGGCTGCCAAGAGATTTTGACAGTATCTCTGCTGATGAACTGTTCGGTGCAAAACCGCCAAACAGCATTATCTGCGTGTTGTCGATGATGATGTCAGCACCTTCTTTGCCATAATTCTTTTCAAGCTGTGCAAAACTCTGTATGATTGGAACAATCTGCAAGCGTCTTGAACGGGAGGCGGAGAACATCATTTCAGCCGATTCTATTTTTGGAAGTGTGCCAAATTCATCACAGAAAAACACACAGCGATTTTTCAGCTTGCCACCGTTCTCGTCTGCAACAGACAGTATTTCTCTATACAACTGCTGTATTATCAGCGAGATCATGAAGAATGTGGACGGATTTTCTTCAGGCATTACAACAAAAATAGCACTCTTTTCACTGCAAAATCTTTCCGCATCTATGTCCGACTCAAAACATAGAACCTGTTCTAACTCAGAGTCCAAAAAAGCATTCAGCCTTGAAAGTGCAGTACTCATGACACTTGCCATGCTCTGTTCGGCTGTGTTCAGAGCTGCACCCGCAAACCATTTAGCTTTATGGGTATCGGGCAATAATTCCATTAGCTGCTGAAACTGATTTTTGCCTTTCTTGTTTGATGGTGCAAGCAGTTCCTGAATTATCTTGAAAACCGATACAATGTGTCTTTCTTCGGGTTCACAAAATTCCGAAACCAACAGTATCGTTGCCGTTAATAATCCCTCTGCGGCATCGTAGAAGTAGGTATTTTGTCCAAATGAGCCTGCATCCATGCCCGACAGAATAATTGTTTTGGCAATTATCTTTGCATACTTCTCGGACTTGGATTTATACACAAGTTTGTCGGGATTTTCCTTGTATAAATCAATATACTTGTTGACAAGGTGCAATAAATTATTTCCGTTTGAGCGTGTCGGGTTTCTCAAATCAATTACAGAAACATTGTAACCGTAGTATTTCTCGGCTATCGTTCCGTAATTTCTTACTGTTGCTTCGCAAGCAAAATACAAAAACTTTGCAAGCAAAATACAAAAACGGCAGTAGAATTTTGAA
>DEFH01000058.1 GCA_002350705.1 Ruminococcaceae bacterium UBA2857 | reverse complement strand
TACGTTGGTACTTGCGGCTGCGGCGAAAGTCAACCGTTTGACTTCGGATAAATTCCGTTCTTACATAAGCAACTGAAAATAAAACAGGCTTATCCAAAAATCACTTGGATAAGCCTGTTTTTTATGATAGATTCTCGTAATCCTCCGGCACTTCAAAAATTGTTTTGTCTGCTATCTTATTTGTCAGCGAACGGAATAAAATCGTTGTCTTGCCACGCTCCGACTGCATTACCTCCGCATAGGGCTTTTCATCTTTCAGATAATAAGTTACCGTGATTTTATCACTGCCGCTTTCTACTGCTATACGATACTTTACAAACTCGATTTCTTTTTGTCCGTTGAACGGCGTCAATCCTGTGTCTTCCCGGCTCATGGATGTCTCTGACAAATTCATATCTTTGGTATATGCCTTGACAAAATCTTCAATTTTTCCTTTATATTCCTCTGTTGTATAGCTTTTGCCCTCATCATTGATACGATACAGCACATTATCCCGAATAATACAATGCACTTTTTCGGTATCCTGTTGTTCTATCTCCAATGCCGCTGACTTCTTTTTTCCGTCTGCCGCTATGATATACCGGTATACACTTTTGCTTTCGGAAACTTCCGTTTCTTCAACGGTCATTTCCGCATCAATATAAATGACATCCGATTTCCACAAATCCGAAAATGCTTTCCTTACGATGGCATCCATATCTCTCTGCGGCTCTTCACTGCTCTGCTGTATGGACTCCGACGGAACGGAAACTTTTTCCTGCGGATTCCCCGAACACCCTGCAAGCAACACCAACATACACACTGCACCTGTCAACAAGCATTTTTTTATCATGATTTTTCACATCTCCATCGTGTATTTTAATCGAATTTTATCATATACTTTTCATTCCGTCAATCAATTTCGGGATATTTTTCCGGTGCGACGTTTTTATTCTTTTGTACTGTTGACATTTTGTCCATTTTGATGTTAAATAATAATAAAGATATCGTTCACTGTGTACAAACGAAAGGAGTGAACACGTATGTTAGAACTCTCCGGAAAAAGTGTTTCCAAAGGAATCGCTATCGGAAAAATATCCTTCTTTTCCAATCACAGCAATATTCCAAAATATGAAATTCAGGATACTCAAAAAGAGCTGGAACGCTACAGAAATGCTCTTGCTCTTGCCAAAAACTATCTCCGTTCCCTGTATGACAAAGCTTGTCAGCAGGTCAGCAAAAAGGAATCCGTTATTTTTCAGACACATATCATGATTTTAGAGGATTCCAAGTTTGTCGAAACGGTAGAACATTATATCGTCAAACAAAAACTTAATGCAGAATTCGCTGTACACAGTACCGCTTCCCAGTTGGCTGAAATTTTCAGACAGCTTGATGATGATTATTTGCAGCAGCGTTATTCCGATATTCTCGACGCTTCCAATACCCTGCTCCGGATCCTTCATCCCCAAAACGAAAACCTTCCCGAAAACAATGAACCTGTTATCATTGCCGCTGCCGAACTGCTGCCCAGTGAAGTCATCAACTTTAAAAAAGAGACTCTTCTCGGCTTTGTTACCAACAACGGCTCCAAAAATTCCCACACTTCTATTCTTGCACGTACCTTAGAACTTCCTGCCATTACCCATATCTCGGAACCTCTGGCAAAATACAACGGTATGATGGCTATCCTTGACGGTCAGAAAGGCAAAATCTTTATCCAGCCTGATATCAATACGCTTGCTCTTTATGAGGCTCGTCAGAAACGCTATCGTCGGGAACATCTCAATCTCAAACGTCAGTTCGGGCTGCCCTCTGTCACTAAAAACAAACAATATATCCGTCTTTCTGCCGCTATCGGTTCTTTGGAAGATATCTCCTTTGCCGAAGACAACGATGCCGAAGGTGTCGGCATTTTCAGGAGTGAGTCCGTATTCGTCAACAGAAAGTTCCCTCCCTCCGAAGAGGAACAGTTGGAAGTCTACAAAACCGTTGTCAAATCATTCAGCAATTCTTTTGTGACTATCTGCACCGCCAATCTCGGTACGGGAAAGGGAATCGGCTATCTGGAACTTCCCAATGAAAAAAATCCTGCAATGGGCTACAAGGGAATCCGTGTGTCTCTTTCCAATCCGGAACTGTTCAAAACACAATTACGGGCTCTTTATCGTGCTTCTGTCTACGGCAGACTCCGCATTCTTCTCCCTACCATCAACAATACCGATGAAGTCGAATATGTCAGACGCATGATCAAAGAAGTCAAATCCGAACTGCAATTACAGGGTATCTCTTATGTCAACAATGTGCCTTTAGGCATTCTGATAGAAACGCCTGCCGCTGCCATGATTACAGATGATCTCACCGAACTTTGCGATTTCGTTATGATAGATACCAATGCCCTGACACAAAGCACGCTGGCAATCGATCATGAAAATATCAAACTGGAATATTTTTACGAACCTTATCACAAAGCCGTTCTGCGTCTGATCCGCTTTGTATGCCGGCAGGCTCACAACCATCACAAAACCGTTTCCGTATGCGGCGAACTGGCTTCCGATACCTATATCACACCTCTGCTTCTCTCCTTAAAGACGGATGAACTGGCGGTTGCTCCGTCAAAAATCCTCTCCGTCAAAGCCGCGGTCCGTGATACGGACACTTCCGAATGTCCCAGAATTCTCCAAAAATTATAACAAAAATTCCGAGGTAACTGATATGAACAATCAAGAAAAAGCCGTCAAAGCGGTGGAGCTTCTCGAAAAAGAATATCCCGATGCACGCTGCTCCCTGACGTATACAAACCCTCTGCAATTACTCATTGCCACACGACTTGCCGCACAATGCACCGACCTGCGTGTCAATATGGTCACTCCTGCCCTGTTTGAACGCTTTCCCGATGTCCACGCCTTTGCAGAGGCTGATGCCGACGAAGTGGGAAAATACATCTATTCCTGCGGCTTCTACAAAACAAAATCCAAAGATATTGTCGCTATGTGTAAAATACTGATTGATAACTATAACGGCATTGTTCCCGACACTGTCGAAGAACTTGTCAAACTTCCCGGTGTCGGCAGAAAAACCGCCAATCTCATTGTCGGCGATATTTACGGCAAGCCTGCTGTTGTTGTCGATACCCACTGTATCCGCATTACAGGAAAACTCGGTCTTCATGACTCAAAAGATGCCGCTAAAATCGAAAAAATCCTGCGTGATTTGCTCCCGCCCAAAAAATCCAATGATTTCTGTCACCGTCTTGTCCTGCACGGACGTGCCGTTTGCAATGCCCGAAAACCTTTATGCAGTGAGTGCTGCCTAAAGGAAATTTGTGACTGTTATCAAAATCATTCATAATTTCCTGTCTTTCATGCCAAAATAATACCAAACTATCTTTTTACGGAGGCTTTGGCATGAACAGTCTGATTACGCTGTCCGACATCTGCAAAACATATCATACCCGCTCCGGCTTTGTCCATGCATTGAACCATGTTTCCCTGCACATCAACAAAGGTGATTTTGTTTCCGTAATCGGTCAGTCCGGTTCCGGAAAGTCTACTTTAATGAATATTCTCGGTTGTCTTGACACTCCCTCCGGCGGAGAATACCTGCTGGACAACATTCCTGTTGCCAATATGAACGAAAAACAGCTTTCCTTTATCAGAAATCATGTGATCGGCTTTATTTTTCAGAGTTTTCATTTAATTCCCTCTTTAAGTGCCCTCGAAAATGTTGAGCTTCCTCTGATTTACAGGGGCGTTTCCAAGTCTGCACGCAAACGGGCGGCTGTCCATGCTCTTCAAATGGTCGGGCTTGACTGCCGCTTACACCACAAGCCTTATGAACTTTCAGGCGGTCAGCAGCAGCGTGTCGCTATTGCCAGAGCCATTGCCTCTCAGCCGAAACTGATCCTTGCCGATGAACCCACCGGCAACCTTGATTCCGCTTCCGGAAGAGATATTATGAACATTATTCAAACACTCCACCGACAAGGCTCTACCATTATTCTCATTACTCACGATAATCATGTCGCTCATATGGCGGAACGGTGTATCAGAATCTCCGACGGAAAAATTTGTGCAATATAAATATAATCCAACAGTTTTATTAAGATAGATTTCACAAAATATTTTTTCTTTTTTTCAAAAAGTAATTGACAACACAGAATTCTATGCTATAATTATCTTAGCAGATACAAAAGATTCTGCGGGATACTTTCTATATTTTAAGGAGGTTTTTATTATGGCAGTAGAACTCCATCAGGTGAATGTTCAGGAATTTCTCGGTGTAATCGACACTTGCGAGGGTGATGTTTTCCTCGTAACAGACGAAGGCGACCGTCTTAACCTCAAAAGCAAGCTGTGCCAGCTCATTGGTCTGATCAAACTCATTGAAGGCGGCAAAATTACCAATGCTCACATTGAATGTCAGAATCCGGATGACGAATCCAAGCTCTTCCGTTTCAATATGTTTGGTGCAAAGGAATAATTTTCATTGTTTACTCAAATAGGAACGGTCTGTATGTTCTTTACATACAGACCGTTTTGTGTTTTATTTTGCTCCGTACCGAGCATAATATTGGTCGATTGCTTCTTTCAGCTTGTCATCAATGATAACCTTGCCTTTGTACTCTTTATTGTACAAATGCTCGATGACTTCTGCCATGGTGACAATCGCTGTTGTCTTCAAACCATACTTTTCCTCTATCTCCGACAGAGCACTCTTCTCTCCCTGACCTCTTTCCATTCTGTCTACGGATACTACCAGACCTATCGGACTGACATTTCCCTGTGCCTTGATGATCGGCAAAGTCTCTTCAATGGATGTGCCTGCTGTGGTAACATCCTCAATGATAACCACTTTGTCACCGTCTGCCATCGGACTTCCCAGAAGGATTCCCTTGTCACCGTGATCTTTGATTTCCTTGCGGTTGGAGCAGTATTTGATATCCTGACCATACTTTTCACTGATAGCGATTGTTGCCGCCACTGTCAGCGGAATTCCCTTGTAAGCAGGCCCGAAAAGCACATCAAAATCCAAGCCGAATGTATTATGGATTGCCTCTGCATAATACTGTCCCAGTCTTCTGAGCTGAGCCCCTGTCCTGTAAAAGCCCGTATTCACAAAAAACGGTGTTTTTCTGCCGCTCTTTGTCACAAAGTCTCCGAATTTCAAAACCTGACAGTCTACCATAAATTCAATAAATTCCTGTTTGTACTGTTCCATTTGTTTTTGCCCCCTGCATATCATTTTAGTTTGTCAAACTGTACTTATCATAGCATATTTTATATGGAATTGCAACCATTATTTCCAAAGATGAACCAAAACAGGCTGTCTGTCACTTAATTTATATACTGCCATGAAATTGTAAAAAATATTGTTTCCACAGTTTTGATGACCGGTTACAAATTTGTACCAAAAAGAATCCTCCGACTGTCACAGGTCAGAGGATTTTTCGGAAAAATTCAGCGATTCTTTTAAGTATATCGGAGGATACGGATATAAAACCTTATTTTTCATTTCAATGGCATATTACGGATGAATGTGACCAGCGGTGCAAACATTGCTATATTTATTCATCAGGTGAACATACTTGTCTTGTTTCCATGACATGGGAACAGATAGAACAGACATTCTGCAACTGTCTGGATTTTTGCAAGGTTTACAACCGTACTCCATATTTTTATATTACCGGCGGCAATTCCATTCTGCACCCTGATTTTTGGCGGCTGCCGGAGCTTTTGCACGAGCATGAAAGCAAGTTTGCCATTCTCGGAAATCCGTTTCATCTCAACGATCAAAAACAGCGGCATGGCATCATTTTACCGGATACCATACCGCTGTTTTTTTGACACTTCTCTGTTATTTTTTAAGAAACAACGGCAGCAGCATTGCCATTACGCCATAGGTTTGTGTCGGGAATGAGAATATCATCTGTGAAAGTTCCTTCACTCCCAGTTTCCGGTTGATAATGATTGTCAGCAAATCTATATATTCGCCTGCCTGATCGCTCAATACGGCTGCACCGTCGAGAGTATTGTATTTTTTATTGAAAATGAAAGTGATATGCTCATCAGGCTGATTTTTGTTCAGCCATGTCATTGTCTGACCTATGGGAGATTTTTCTATGCGGTAAACTTCCGGAGCAGACTGTGCCTGTGCAGCCGTTACTCCTGCCTGTGCTATCCTCGGCAGCGTAAACACCAGGTTCGGTACAGCCGGATATTTTATTTTTCCCGAAAGAGGATTGATTATATCCATAGCAATATAGTTTGATTCAAACTCTGCTGTCGGGGTCAGCTTGGGGATTTTCTTATCCACCACATCACCGGATGCATAGATATGCTTTACACTCGTTCTCATGTGGTCATCAACCTCTATTCCCCTTGCGGAATACCGAATGCCGAGCTTTTCAAGTCCCATATTATCTGTATTGGCTTTTCTGCCGACCGCCACAAGAACATAATCTGTTGTAATTTCGGTACCTTCCTGTGTTTTCAGGATATAGCTTTCACCTGTCTTTTCAATGCTGCCGACATGAGCACCGAATACAAAATTTGCCCCCTGAGCTTTCATCTTGTCTACGATTTTCTGCACATACTCCTGCGGATATTGCTCCAAAGCTGCATTGGTGATGGTAACAATATCCACTTTCCTGCCAAGTGCCAGACAAAGTGAAGCAAATTCCATAGAGATAATTCCCGCACCGATAAAGGTAACATGATCGGGAATTTCGTCCAAATCAAGGAAATGTCTTGAATCGTGCATATACTCTTTTCCGGGAATATCAAGAGGAACATACGTCTGTCCTGTTCCGATGACAAAATATTTGGCAGTATAGGTTTCATCATTCACCCTAACGGTATTTTTATCCTCAAAGCAGGCTTGTCCTTTGATAAGATCAAATCCAAACTGACTGAAAAGTCCTTCCAGTGCCGACGGCATTGCTCCGATATACTGTTTTTTGTACTGCATCAGCGTTTTCCAGTCAAGTTTGCTTTCCCCTGTAACGCCTATGTTCCGATACCTGTCAAGTGCTTCTTTCAGCTCAAACGGAGAATCCAGCAGAATCTTTGCATCACAGCCGTAATTGGTACACGTGCCTCCCGTCAGGTCACGCTCAATCAGAGCCACACTTTTTCCGAGCGTCCTGAGAATCAATGCCCCGTGCCAGCAGGAATGACCGCTTCCGATAAAAATGACATCATATTTTTTCATCATTCTTCATCCTTTCCTGATTTAATATTTTATATAGTATTTCATACAGAAATATGGCTTCTTCGGCTGTCAGATGAAATTCTCTTGCCATTGTTTCGGGAACACATATTGCCTTATCTTTCAGTGCCGTTCCCTGATTTGTCAGATTAATCACAAGATTTCTCTCATCCGATGGATTGGTTTCTTTTCTGATATAGCCCTTTTTCTCCAGTTTTTTCAGAAGCGGTGTCACGGTATTGGATTTGAGCATCAATGCGTCACAAAGATACTTTTCATTCACGGGAGCCTTTTCCCACAGAACCATCATGACAATATACTGCGTATAGGTCAGGGCAAGTTCATCAAGCAGCGGCTTATACTTTCTTGTTATCAGATTGGACACCGCATACAGCGGAAAACATAATTGGTTTTTCAGTTTGAGAGCATCATAATTCTTTTCCATCATTATCACCTTGAATCAATTATATCGCATACGATATAATTTGTCAATAGTTTTGATGAAATAAAAAGCCGATGAAGTTCTGATATAATCCCTATAGAGTAG
>DEFH01000012.1:7162-9855 GCA_002350705.1 Ruminococcaceae bacterium UBA2857 | reverse complement strand
TGTATTGAAAATCTGAATATGCAAGCAATGGCACGGTCGCTGAATTTCGGCAAGTCTGTTTCAGACAACGGTTGGGGAATGTTCACAGCATTTCTGAAATACAAGTTAGAGGAACTTGGAAAAAGACTTGTAAAAACAGATAAGTTTTTTGCAAGCTCACAGCTTTGCAATGTTTGCGGATTTCAGAATCCTGATACGAAAAACTTGTCTGTCAGAGAATGGATTTGCCCTTGCTGTCAGACACATCATGACAGAGATATAAACGCTGCTATCAACATACAAAATGAAGGTATGAGAATAGCGTTGGCATAAAATCAAAACAAGAACCGTGGGACACACGGGGTTAGCTCGCACCAGCTGTACGGGTTGCCGTACTTGAACGAGAAGCCCCCGCCTCTAAGCGTTAGCGTAGGCGGCGGGAGTATGTCACGGGTTGCTCTTTTTGGCTTGCTTTGTTTTGACTGCTGCTTTATTCCCATACTCAGGATTGACAGCTTCCCACTCATCCCCGCCTATTGTTATTGAGTAGTCATCAGCAGCAGACTCTGCAAAGTAGTTGAACAAAAGATGAGCTTTTACAGAACGCCTAATAAGCTACTGAAAGCCGAAGCTCTGATCCGCAGTCAGAAAATGAAGTACCGTGCATTGTCCAAAGATCAGGTAGGGCAGCTTACAGACGGCAAGGACAAGGACGGACAATACAACATAGCCTTCAAGGAAGACGACAAAAACAGAATAGACACCGCTTTGAGGATGAAAAGGAGAGGATAATGCATATCCGTCCATCATAGAAAAGTATTGAAACTCCCGTAGCAGATTTTAGATTCGGAGTGGTTACTTGATGTAGAAGATCTTGATGTATCATCTTGATGTTATTATCTTGATATAGGCAAAAGAAAAGCCTTGTATTTATGTGGGTTTTGAGCTTTTAAGGACATAGACTTTTTCCACGAAGGGACATAGACTTTTTCCGCGAAGGGACATAGACTTTTTCCGCGAAGGGACATAGACTTCTTCACAAAGAGGCATAAATTATATTGACAGAAATATGACCTTGTGGTACAATAGTGGTAAAATATCTTTGAGGTGATATTATGCCCAAAAGAAAGAACCTTCCGAAAATTCCTGATTACACTGGCATTCCAACAGACGAAAATAAATTGATGGTTCAGAAAAGCAATCCTTTGCAGTCACTATCCGAAACAGGAATGTCACTTGTTGAATTTAAGATATTGGACGCTTATTTAAGTCGTATAAATAGTCATGATGAAGAAAAAAGATATGTAAGATTTGAAAAAGGAGAGCTTGAAAAAATACTTGGTGTGTCAAGAATTTTGAAATATGACCTTGAAGCTCGTCTTGATGGTCTTTTCAGGGTAGTTACTATCAGAGATGGGCATAAAAAAGAAGGATTTACAAAAATTGCTTTGTTTGAAAAAGCTGAAGCGTTTCAATCTGATGATGGACTTTGGCAAATAGACCTTGCTTGTTCCCCTTCGGCTTTGGAATATGTGTTTAATTTAGATAACATCGGTTATTTGAGGTATCGGTTAAAGAATATAATTGAATTGACAAGCAGGTACAGCTATGTTTTGTATCTGTATTTGGAAAATCGCAGAAAAGGAAAACAAAGTAAATCTTGGACTGTCCCCCTCGATGAATTGAAAGAAATACTACGTTGTACTGCTGATACTTACAATCAATATAAGCGATTTAATGACCTTATTCTAAAAAAGTGCTATAAAGAACTTCACGAAAAAACAGACTTGCAGTTTACTTATGAACCTGTCAAAGTAAAAGGACGGAAAGTAATAGCAATTCATTTTACGGTCAAGACACTATCTAAAAGGACACTATCTAAAAGAGTGCAGGAATCTCTCGTCAATCAGAGTGAGGATGGAACAAATCAGTTATCATTTACCGATATTCAAAATAATATCGATAATACTTCAAATATTGAAGCCGAATTCGTCGATGGGACGGATATTATCTCTCAGCTGCATAAGGTATGTGATTATGCGTTCACTCGTGAGAATATACAGTCAGCTTACAAATTTGCAAAAACATTTATACACGATAAGTCTATGAAAATATATTTTGAGCAGACATATCTGAAATTACTTGAGATTGAGAAAAAGAGGAAGATCCGTGATCGTTTCAGCTATTTCTATCATATAATTTGCAGCGATGCTGAAAGGCAAAGAAAAGAACAGCAGGATAAGGAGCGGGTTATAGGATATAAACCCACATACGACATTGCCGAATACGAATCAACTTCTATTATTGACGAATTCGATGATGAAGATGACGATTTGTTGCAAATAGAAAGCTAAATAATAGGGTAAAACTGAGGGACGCGCTGCCCCTCAACCTACCACTGCATCGTACATACGAATCTCGTATACGATACTACACTAATACAGATGTTACCATCTACGATTAACTCCCCAACGAAGAAAAAATAATACTTACTTTGGATTTTATAGGAATGAAAGAATATGGGAATGACAATTAAGCAACTTGCGGATCAGTTAGGAGTAAGCAAGACAACAATTAGCAAAACTATATCTGCATTAGGTTTATCAAATAGATTGAACCGTTCCGGCAATAAATATATAATATCAGAGGATCAAACTGAACAAATCAAAATGCAAATTGCAAACTCAAGACCGCAAACCGCAAACGATAAATCG
>DEFH01000012.1:0-6942 GCA_002350705.1 Ruminococcaceae bacterium UBA2857 | reverse complement strand
CAAACTGCAAGCGATAAATCGCAGCTTGAAAATCAAATAGCACTAATTGAACTCTTACAGAAGCAATTAGCACTTCTGAATGAGCAATTAAGCATTAAGGATGGTCAGATCACGGCTTATCAGGAACAAATACGCATTTTGACTGACAGTCTGCACGATGCAACAGTGGCTCTGACAGCGGAGCAGGCACTACACGCTGGGACAATCCAACGGCAGCTCAAAGAGCAAATTAATTCAAAAGAAGAAGCTGCTCTGGATCATCAAGAGCAGCCAAATCATAAACAAAGTATATTTTCAAAATTATTCGGGAGAAAAAATGGTATGTAAAGCTCCCTATTCAAAGTTTTTCCAACATTCTTTTTTCATAAAAGCCGAAATTTCATTCATATCATTGCTCTCATAATACTTCACAAGAAGTCTTTTAAAATCCGATACAGATTTTTCAGGAGTAATAATTATTCCCTTTCCTTTGGAAATCAGGTAATGATTAGCAAAAATTACAGCTGATCGTTTATTACCGTCAAGAAATATCTGTGTCCTCATACAGTAAAGGCAAAGTCTGATTGCTGTGTCAACTGCATTTTCTTCTGTTTGATTAACAATCTCGCTAATTTTGTCCTTTACGTCCATCTCAATAGGCAATGGTGGCACATAAGAACACCCTCCAATTGTAACCGGAACACCCCTGATACGTCCTCCGTCAGTAAAAAAACCTTCATTGACCTGCTTTGCAATGTAACATAACAGGTAATAATCACTTTTGCTTTGGATAACGTCTTTATCAAGTATAAATTCCCAAGCATGTTTTAGATTCAATATCTTTTGTACATCATCGGCACTCATCCCGTTTACTATTCCATTATCGATAATTTCCTCTGTTTGAGGAAAAGAAGTTGCCACACCTTCAAGAATAGCCTGATCGTAAATATTACTTTTCATATTGATACGGGCAAAATCAAGATTTTTCTGTACTTGTGGGTCAAGATCTTCTTCTGTATATCCCAGCTGTAGTAATTTGCGGTCTATTTGCCGGAGTGTTTTCTCTAATTCACGCCTTTCACGAGCATTTTTTAGTAAAAGCTGATATAGAGTTTCGGAATATAAATCGACATAGGTAGATGTGTTCCTACCGCCAATTCGCTTGCGAACATACAAATACTGCTTGTCTCCTTGTGTTTTGATTTCCGGAGCTCCATCGTAAGGAATAAGTTTTATACGTGCCTGAATGTCTGCCTTTTGGTGAAGTAACTCACGAAGCTGATCTATTTCACTCAAATTTAACCCGCCTTTCAAGATTTATAGGGTGCATTTTGATTTAATATAACACTAAAATGCACCCTATAAATCTATCATAATTATATTTTTTTGTCAAATGAATACATGAGATATGCCTGCTGAAATATCTCGTTACACCGACAGCTGCGAATATCCCTCCGGACTCATTGAAAAGTTTTGCTATTATTGGTGCAAGTTTTCAATGATATGCACCAAATCCGGAAAAACTATGCGGTAATCAGAATTTTCGGCATCAAAACAGTATCAAAATAAACGTTGTCTCAAATGGTATCAAAAATCCCCTCCGAATGGTATGTTTGGAGGGGATTTTACAGTATCAGATTAAACAAACATTTAAGTTGATACTATTCTGTAGTCGCTGTATTTTTTTTAATCCGGTTATAATTATTGCCCATCAGGTTAAAGTTGATGTCCCTGCTATTTTACTTCCTGTTCGATTTTGTTGAGTTGGTAGGGGTGCGAAGTTCAGGGAGAAGGCGAAAAAGAAAGGGGTACGGATCATTGGTGTACTGTATTAAAAGATGGTACATTTTATTGTACAAATTATATAGAAATAAAAATACACGGATTGTAAAATTATGCAGAATGTGATAAGATTATTATGTATATATTTTTGCTATACTTTTTTATCGAAGTGAGGAAATGAAAATGGCTAAAGCAGTAAAAAAGGAAAAAGAAGTAACATTGGAAACGGTATTATGGAATTGTCGTGTAGCTCTCAGAGGGGTAGGAAGTACTGAAAAAAACAGGGACGCAGTTATCGGATTGGTGTTTCTGAAATTTGCCGGAGATAAATTTGAAAAACGCAGACAGGAGATCATTGACGAGTATGGTAATGTGCCGATATTTCTCGAAAAAGTATCGTTCTATAACGCGGCAAATGTTTTTTATCTTAAAGAGAATGCCCGGTGGTCATATATTGTAAAAAATGCGGCTGCTAATGATATTGCTGTTATCATAGACCAGGCTATGGCTGACATAGAGGAAAGCAATAAATCCTTAAAAGGCGCTTTGCCTCTGAATTTGTTTGCTACTCTTGGTGCCGATAAATCGAAAATAAAGGACCTTATAGATCAGGTAAACCAGATCGACCAAAAGCGTTTTCAGGAAGAAGACCTTATCGGTAGAGTGTATGAGTATTTTCTTCAGGCATACGCTGCTAGTGTTAATTGCATTTTCTCTCTCTGCCTCGTCAAAGTCAACATTGATGATGTCATTCTCATTCTTATCAAAAGTCCAGATATTTTCACGCAGATTCTCAATGCTTTCCTTAATGGTTCTCAGCGGGTTTGTCGGCATGGATATCAACCTTTCATTATTTTTTGGGACCCGCGGCGGGCTTCTTGTTTGTGGCGGCGTTCAGTTTCTGATCCTGCTGACTTCCGCCGACGAAGATATCTTCCTCAGACATTGAGCCATTGAGCTCCGGCTCATTGCCTAACATGATCTCATTATCGACCATCGCACCGTGACGCTCCGGCCTTCCGTTCCGGACGACCGGCTCTTTCTGTTCAGCCTCGTTTTCGGGCTGAGCGCCGTGGAGTTCGACCGCCTTTTTCTTCATATACTCGACATTTTTCTCACGGAGACGCATTCCGTCAACGACGGAGAGGTCTCTGTCGTTCAGGCCGCCCTGCATTTCATTCCATACCTCTTCCGCCTGCCCAAGATAAAACTTGGCGGCTGCGGCTGCGGTCCTGCTCTGTTTCAGGCGGGTCTTTCCGTCCTTGGTCAAGGGGCCGAACAGCATATCGTGGGTAATGTCGTAATGCTTTGCCTCTTCCCTCAGGTCTTTGCAGAATTCCGCAAACTCGTTCATGCTTGTTTTTGGGGACAGCTCCGTTCCCTTTTTCAGCATACTGTATAAGGAGTTATACGAATCGCTGTTTGACTTGCCGACACGGGTCTGATCCAGCGTCTCAAGCGTATCTTTGCAGAACTTCTTCATTTTCGACATAGTGACCTGTATCTTTTTCAGGCTTTCGATGCGCTTCTCTTCCGCCGCGACCTTCCTTTCAAGATAACCCGGCTTCTGCTCCAGACGATCGTTGTACGCCTTGATCTTGTTGTCCATTTCGGGGTTGTAGCTGTACTTTTCGGCAAGATCCGGGTTATTTTTCAGGATCATCTTATTGAAAAAATTCTTCTCTCTCATGGAAAAGCTCAGTATATCACCGACAAGCCCCGCCTTCACCGCGGAATCTCCTCTCGGCGGCATACCCGTATTTTTCAGGTAGTTTCTGCAGTTTTCTATCAGTTTTTTGTGAGCGTCTGAAAGATCTTTCAATGAAGGCTTTTCTCCGTTTTCCAGTTTTTTATCATTGAATTTCCCGTTCAGATCGTTCAGGGCTGTCAGGGCGTCCTTGACGGGCTTAAGTCTCTTTGCGTCGTTTTGCAGGAGCTTGTTTGCTCGCTTGATGAACTTATCCTGCTCCATCCTGTGGTTGATCTCGTCAGGAAAACTCGACTGCAGCTCGTGTGAGATGAACCAGTCCCTTGCCATCGTATGAATGCCCTTTTCACGGGAAGCCTGCGGAGAGCTGCCGCCGTAGACCGCTTTGAACATCTCACCGACCTGGCTGTAGCTGTTGACACGGATAATATTCATCTGCTCGTCCTCAAAATACACGCCGTCCGGCATATCGTGGAGACTCCTGAGCTGGAACATCTCGCCGGTCTCGGCGTTAAAGAACGGCTTCCTGTGCAGCAGGTTGTCCTCACCTCTGAGGTTGTCATGATCGACCTCCATATTGGCGCCATAAATAGAGCTGTGGTCGTGTACGCTGAAGATCAATTTGTTGGCGCCGTTGATCTGCTGCATGGGGAACATCCAGTCCGGCTGATTTATACCGAAGGAACAGCGCACCACCGCATCCATGTTCGGGATATCGGTCAGAGTGCAGGTCTTCATGTGCGAATAGGTGCCGAAACCCGGCACGGCGTCAATAAACAGAGCCTGATATTTCATGGCTTCTTCTTTGAACTCCTTAATCTGCTCGTTGCTTGCGCCCTGTTCCTTCATGTATTTGGTGATCCAGCTGTCCACCTGTTTGGGCGCCTGACCCGCCGTAGCGGCTCCGCGGCTGTAGCCGAGAGAGTCAAACATAGTCGGGTTGATCATGGGGTCAGGATTGTGCTCCGGATCCTTCTTGTGCGCAAGCCATGCGTCGATCTTGGGCTTCAGCTCTTTTGACATCAGAAAACGGGCGTGTTTACGGGCGCTTTCTATGCTGTAATTGCCGATGTTGGCCACACCGCCCAGAGTAAGGATCTTGCCTCCGGCGACCATGCCGGGAAAGATATAGCGATCCTTCTTGACGTTTTTTCCGTTCTCGGCAGTCAGCGTCTTTGATCTGTGCCTGACGTGCTCATAGGGCTGACCGTCGGGGCCGAGCGGTTTTTTACCGAATATTCTTTCGGCCTTTTCCGGCGCCATCGTTTTTTCGTCCCTCGGAGCATACAAATTTTTATGCGGCAGGTACTCGCCGTTTGCCATAGAACCTCCGAATTCCATATGGATAACGTCATTGCCCTGCTTTGCGTTCTTTGTTCCGTTGTTCTTGTGCAGCGGGATACTGCGGTTCATGCGCCCGAAATGCTTTTCGTCGATATCTTCATAGACCTCATTTCCCAGCACCTCACTGACGGCGGCGCTGGCGCTCTTCTTGACGCCGATGACCTTTGTTCTCCACAGTCCTTCGGGCTGAGAATCGGTTCGTTCCTGCTCGATCTGATCCTTTGACTTGATATTCGGCACAAAACTGCCCATATCGCTTTTCTGCTCCTCAAGGACGTTTGAGATATGCTTTTTAGAGATCTCGCTGAAGGTCAGTCCCTCTTTATCGGTAACCTTGAACCGCTCATCAAGGTATCTGTCGAAATTCCTGTCGTCAGGATATTCCTCCGGATACATGGGCTTGTCCTTGAGCTGTTTCACAAAATATTCTCTTGCATGTTGCGGAATCTCTTTGATCTTTCCGTCCGGGGTTGTAATCTGTTTTGTCTTTCCGCGATATTCCGGCGGAAAAGAAACATCCTTGACGGTCGAAATACGACTTCTGATAATCTTGAGCGCATTTGATCTGCCCGGTACAGTGTGAACGTCCCGGCTGGTCAGATCGCTCAGCACCACATCGGCACCTTTTTTTTGTTGCTTTGCAAAATCGTCTTCTCCCGGTCTGGTCCTCGCTACCACGCCATACAGATCCCTGAGCATTTCTATATCGGAGACGAGCCAGCCCCGCTTGAGCGTTTCCGATATAAAATGCATCTCTTCCCTCTCGTCCGCAGGATAATCCGCCGACTTCTTTTCCTTATCCAGTATTTCGATGATCCTGTTCCTTTGCTCTTCCGGATCGAAATCCTTCCATTTTTCGGCTGCCTCAGCCTGCCTGGCCGCATCCGGCTCCTCATCCGGAGCGTTTATGATATTGTTCGGATCTGCGGCCTCCGCCGCCTTCACTGCGGCCTGATCCTTCTTTTCCATGTAGCTGTGCCATTCATTATACTTACCTATAATATTATTCAGTTCATTGTTCTCGTCGTCCCAGATATTCGGCATTTCGTTTTCCTCCCTGTGTGCGGTTGTTTTTTTGTCTTCCGTAAGTAAAACTCCGGATGTTCCGGAGCGGTTGCAAATATCAGGAAATTTTTATCGGAAATGCAACCGTACCGGAGTGCCTCCGGTGTCGATTCGCGGGGTTCGCTCCACTCCGTTCCGCTCTGAACGAGTGAGGGGTAGTTGCCTCCCGCGGCGGCAAGCTGCCGCTCCCGATTCGCGCCGGAGTGCCTCCGGTGTCGATTCGCGGGGTTCGCTTCACTGCGTTCCGCTCTGAACGAGTGAGGGATAGTTGTCTCCCGCGAATATGCTTTGTTCGCGGATAAGATGTCACGGCTCAGACTGACTGTCAGCGCGAACTCGTCCAGCGGGGGTGCGGGTCTCCGGTGGAGACCTCTGCGAAGCAGAAGCACCGACCGAGCCGACAGGCGAGACCACGCACCGAACTTTATTCTTTGGGCAGTTTCACGGATTCAGGTAAGACTGAACCATAAAACAGATCAAATGCCTTCAGTGTGAGTTGGCGGCTCTGAAAGGGTAAAGAAATGGCAAAGAAGTAACAGTCTTTGAAGTCGCTCGGCAAAGAACGGACAACACAAGAAGTTATCAAAATGCTGTCAGATAAACTGACAGCCGAAGAGAAAACGGCAGCCCTGAAGGAAGCCACAGGAAGTACGGACTGGGTATATGATGCTATCAAGAAAATCTGTGAGGATAACGAAAACTGAGAAAAAACAGTAAGACTATCCGATGAGGAAAGAGCAGACTTTTTCAGAAATACCGACGACAGGATAAAACTGAACGACATCATCGTTGAAAAAAATTTCTGGAGTCTGCTTGATAAGTCGGAAATTTTTTCAGATCAATATTTTCGGAAAATCTTCAATTTCCGTTTTTATGGTGAGCGGAGCGATTTTGACTTTTGCCCGATTTTGAAAATTGGCAGAAGTTGGTCTGGGGTGTGGGGATTTCACCAACAAGCGATTTGTACGCACATTGTGCGGGCAAAATCTATGCTTGCGACCTCCTGCGGAGGTCAGTTATCCGCCACTCCCTTCAGAACCCCATTTGCAAGAAAAATAGTAAAA
>DEFH01000063.1 GCA_002350705.1 Ruminococcaceae bacterium UBA2857 | reverse complement strand
TTTTCAAAACTTGGAAACTGCTGGCATATAATATAAACGTAGCATAAAAACTATATGTTTTTAGTGGGCTGGTGTACGCACTGGTCCTATTTTTTACTTACGGATCATGCAGATCGAATGTTCCGGATTTATTCTGGTAGTATTGACTACTGCAATTCAATGTTGTATAATAAACTCAGTCGAAGAAATCCGGCAAGAAAATCAGCTTGAAAAGTACAGACAGAAGTACAGACGCACAGGCTAAAATAATAGAAAAAACGCCTTGAAAAGTTATCACAAGCTAATGCAATAGCTTGTGTCAAGTCCAGTATTCATGCGGGTTTTAAGATAAAAACTATTGTAATCCCTGATAAGCTGAAACAGACCTCGGTATAATTGGTAAGGATGAGGTTACCAGTTCGAATCTGGTTATCAGCTCCAGAAAAACATAGTAAACATGCAGCTTTCAGGGTTTGAAAGCTGCATGTTTTTTTGCCGTTTTTCCGTTTTTGGGACAGTTGCGGAAAAAATACAATTCCGCAATGAAAAGGTGTCCCCATATTACCAACAGAAATGAATAAATGTAACTTAATTAAAAACTTTTCTGACTTGTTTCTCGTTGATATTCTGATGCCTGTCTGATATAATTTTGTTAGTAACAATTATTTTGTTAGATATCTGTTAGATTATTGATAGATTAGTCGGATGAGATGAGCTTATGCCGGAAAATAAGAATACCGAGTATAAAAGAGAGTATATTGAGGATATTCGCAAAACCATTATTGCATTCGCAAATACCGATGGTGGAACGCTGTATATCGGTGTGAATGATGACGGCTCAGTATGCGGTGTTGCCGATACGGATGATACCATGCTCGGAGTTACCAATATGCTCAGAGACGCAATAAAACCGGATGTATCTTTGTTTGTAGATGTCGATGTCCGGACAATGGAGGAAAAGTCTGTTATTGCTGTCACCGTTCAGCGTGGCACTGCAAGACCGTATTATATAGCCGGAAAGGGTATCAGACCGGAGGGAGTATATATCCGTCAGGGTGCGTCAAATGCTCCGTCAACAGAAACAGCAATACTCGCCATGATCCGTGAAACCGCCGGAGATCACTATGAGGATGCACGTTCCCTTGAACAGCAGCTTTCATTTACTCAGGCAGAGGAATATTTCAGGAAGAAAAACATTCCCTTTGGCGAACAACAGAAAAGGATATTGAAGTTGATCGGTGAAGATCATACCTATACCAATCTTGCGTTATTGCTGTCCGATCAGTGCACCCATACGATAAAATTAGCTGTCTTTGACGGTACGACAAAATCCGATTTCGAGGACAGGAAAGAATTCACAGGAGCGCTGCTGAAACAGTTGGAGGATGCCTTTGCGTATATCGACCAATTTAACCATACCCATTCGGAGATAAGAGGTCTTGACCGCATTGATAACCGTGATTATCCTCCGGAGGCTATCCGTGAGGCATTGCTGAATGCCGTTGTCCACAGGGAGTACGCATTCTTTTCCGGCACAATGATAAGTATATTCTCTGACCGTATGGAACTTATCACTACAGGCGGTCTGGTGCGTGGTATTACAAAGGATGATATTCTGCTTGGGGTGTCCGTTCTGCGTAACAGAAACCTTGCAGATGTATTCTATCGTCTTCATCTGATCGAGGCTTATGGAATAGGACTTACGAAGATCAAGGAGTGCTATTCTGACTTCCCTGTTCAGCCGAAAATCGAAGTGACTGACAATGCTTTCAAGATAACTCTCCCGAACAAAAACAATTCAGCTTTGCCGGAGATCGCCTATAAAAACCTGACAAAGCGTGAAGCTGAGGTTATAAAATTGTTTGATACACAGGAAATGATTACAAGAAGCATTATACAGGAAAAACTTGGATGCTCGCAGACAACGGCAATAAACACTCTGCGTGATATGGTCAAAAAAGGTCTGCTGCTCAAATCAGGCGGTGGGATGAATACGGTATATTATAAAAAATAAATCATCGTGGCTGTTTCTATATCCGGAACTTCAAGTCGCACTTGCTATGATATTAGCAACACAAACGGCAGCTCTCCTTTACCGAGGGGAGAGCTGCCGTTTCGGTTATATTATTGAAAAAGTGAATAATGACAGAGTTGAAAAAATTTTCTGTTTTCCATTTTCGATTTAATTAAAAGTATTTTTCGACTACGGTGATAAAGGCTCCCACGTCTGTTATAAAGTTGTAGGAAATACAAATCAGTGTGGCTGATACACGACGACCATTTTCCATATCATTGGAAATTCTTTCGCTGCTGTGTGTCACAAGGCACTTGATAGCCGCACGGGTGTATTCTTTGGAGGGCTGCTTTTGCCATTCACAGTATTCACCATCTACATACTGTTCGCTGAAACCGATTTTATTCAGAAATTTTTTATATGACTGGTTGGCTTTCAAAATTCTGAACTTTCCTTTGCGATACTCTACCACCGCTGCCGGAACATTTACCATCATATCATTGGTATTGATACGGTACTCCGACAGCAGCGTATTATCCAGACGGATACTGCCGATTTTATCATAATATTGCGAAATGCTGAAATCATCATATTCCAGACCGGCATTTCTCGATTCTTTATTCAAAAAGTACTCACAAGGCATAGGTCTGCTGAACAGATATCCCTGTGCTTTTTCACAGCCGATATCTCTCAGGAAATGAAGCTGTTCTTTGGTTTGAACCCCCTCTGCCAGTGTATGCATTCCCAGTTCCGAAGCCATTCCTGTTATATATGACAGGATAGAAACATTCTTTCCTGTTAGGCTGAAATCTTTCATGAACTTCATATCAAGTTTGATGAAGTCAAAACTGAATTCCTGCAAAGCATTCAAAGAAGAATATTCACTTCCGAAATCATCCATCCATACATCGAAGCCTGCCGCACGGAAACGGTCAATTTGTTTTTTCAGAAAATGTTCATTATGAATAAAGGCACTCTCTGTAATTTCAATCGTAAGCAGCTTATGTGGCACACGGTAAGAATCTACGATTTTCAGCACTTCCTCCACCACGTCACACATTTCAAAGTCGATTCTTGACAGGTTCACTGACACAGGCACTAACGGCAGGTTGGCACGTCTCTGCATATCCAGATTTTCACAGATTTTTCTGACCATGTAGAAATCCAGTTTGCTGATTAAACGGTGTTCCTCCAAAACAGGAATAAATTTTGACGGAGAAAGCACTCCCTTTTCAGGATCAAACCAGCGGGAAAGAGCCTCCATATCACAGATATTGCCGGTGAGTGTTCTCACAATGGGATGATAATACACTTTGATATATTCTTTTTCGAGAGCTTCATCAAAGTGTGTCAGGATATGTCTCCTCTGATGATACTCGTCAAACATCTGACGGTCAAAAATCTTGTATTTGCGATTATAGTCGCCTTTCAAGCTTTTGCAGGCAAGTCTGGCCCTGTCACAGGCAGCCGCAATATCCAGCGTCTGTCCGTTGTCCACGTAAATGCCTGCACAAATCTGTATAGGAATTCCGACAGGATTATTGAGCACCTGTTCATGAACCGCTTCAATTTTCTGTTCCACGCCCACTCTTTCCGTCAGCACCACAAAATGGTCTTCCGCCAGCCGGGAAACAGGATAACCTGTAAACACATTCCTTAAAATATAGGCTGTTCCGATTAAAATGCCGTTACCCCGTTCAAAGCTGTATTTTTCATTGATAGCTTTCATATCACGCAGGTCAAAGTAAATCAAAGCAGGAACATGATCCTCACTCCGCATTTTTTCCATGGCGGGCTGTGCGATGATACGGAATGCCGCCATATTCGGCAAACCTGTCAGTGCGTCATAATACGAATTGACTTCCATTTTCATCAGGGAAGTCACGTCCGAACCGCAGATAAAATATTGTCTTTCGGCTTTGTCCACGATTTCGAGACGGATACTTTTGATACAGTCATGAGAAAGTCTGTTGATAATGGTCGCATTGGATTCATTGCGGCATTTTTTGTCGATAAACGCAAAAAGCTCTTCGGAGGTATGGAATTCCTGTCCCAGATTCACCGAGAGAATCGGCAGCATTCCTGTCAACGGTACTTTTGCATAGCCGTCCTGTAATTTTTCATGAGTGTTCACAAAGTAAACACTGCCGGCACTGCCGTCAATGCGAGCCATGAACTCGGAAGTTTTCGCAGAGGACTGGAGCATGGTTTCATAAACCACGTTGTCTGTGACATTTTCAGCCTGCAATTTGAGATAGATATCGCCTGTTTCGGGGGACTGCGTAACAGAGGGCATCACTTTGAGACTGATTTGTCCGAGAGAGGAACCAAACGTAAAGATATGCTCTTCAGGGAAAACGCCTTTCTGAAAATTCTCCGTGATAGTTTCGGGAGACAGCTCCCGAAAATAATCCGTATCTTCTGTTTCACAGAGCCAGCCCTGATTCAGACTGTAGTAATCCCGATATCCGAAATCCTTTCCAAGCAGATTCGCAAAATATCCCAAACCGGATTCCAGCACCAATATGTCTTTTGTGATATTCCAGACAGAATACCCCTGATATCCGAATGTATGAAACGGCAGGGAATTGGTACGGCCTTTGAGAAAGTCATGGAATTCATCAACTTGTTCGGGATTGAATTTCTCATATTTTTCAATATCATTGTACCACATCAAAAAGAGAGGTTCTCCCTGTTCGGAGGAAATTTTTTTACCGCTGAGAAAAATATTATGAAAGTCTTTGTCACCTTTCAGTTTGACACGAAAAGAGGTACTTAATTGACTTGTACCGAAGAAAAAGCTGTGACAGTCCTGCTTGAGCTGTGCCACATCCTTTCTGTGCACATAATCATAAATGGGATATTCCAGACAGCGTAACACACTTTCCCTGTCGCTGCACATTAACTGGCACAGTCCGTCAGACACAAGAAGGGTATGTACTTTGTTGTCAAGAATGCTGAAAATCGCCAGCGGAATCACAGACATTTCCAAAAAATTTCGCTGATTTTCCGCATATTGGTATTGTCCGACGGTGTTCACATCTAAAACTCCTTTCACTCCGAAACGAAAATAATCTTTAAAATAATGATACTATTTTTGCATTATTTTGTCAATGTAATTTGTCAAAAAAATGAAAAGATTGTGACTGTCAGGGAGTAAAATTTTACAAAAAATTAACAAAAAAACATTGTAACTGACAAAAAATATGTGTATGATAATAGGATAATGAGGAACAGGGAGCGATAAAGAATGATTAAGTTTGAAAATGTTACCAAAGTGTATAATAAAACGATTCGTGCAGTAGATGACATCAGCTTTACTGTCAAAGGCGGTGAGATAGTCGGTTTTATCGGTCCGAACGGCTCAGGCAAGACTACTACCATGAAAATGCTGACAGGTATCATCAAGGCGGATGTCGGCAAAATTACCGTCAACGGCTTCAATGTCCGTAAAGAACCGCTCAAAGCCAAAGAATCCGTTGGCTATATTGCAGACAGTCCCGATATGTTTCTTCGTCTGAAAGGTACGGAATTTCTGGACTTGATAGGGGATATTTACCGTGTTCCCACGGATAAGAGACAACAGCGTATCAAGGAATTTGCGGAACGCTTTGAACTCAGTGAAGCACTGTCTTCTCCGATTATGAGTTACTCTCACGGTATGCGGCAGAAAATTATGGTGATTGCCGCCTTGATGCACAATCCGCCTGTATGGATACTGGATGAACCAATGGTGGGACTCGATCCGAAATCTGCCTTTGAACTCAAGCAGATGATGCGTGACCATGCCAAAGCAGGCAATGCGGTATTTTTTTCGACACACGTTCTGGAGGTGGCGGAAAAACTCTGTGACCGTGTGATTATTATCAAAAAGGGAAATATCCTTTATGACGGTACACTGGAAAAGCTTGAAAACACCAACAAGAATGAATCTCTTGAAAAAATCTTCCTGGAGCTGACTGAAAAATGAGTATTTACCTGAAACTTGTCAAAGCACTGATTTCTACTGTCGAACCCAGTGCTCAGGAAAAAAAATATAAAAAAGTCTTTTACAATGTCATGGGCTTTATTGCCATATTCGGCATTATGCTCCCGATGGCGTTTTTTGTAGGCGTTGTCATCTATGCCCTGACTTCACCATTGGTGGATATGGGGGCAGGACAAAATGCCGTGGAATTATTTTTGCACCTGATTTCCGTTTTTTCATTCGTGTTCGGACTGAACGTCATTTTCAGCGTGTTCTATTTTTCGGGGGATATTGAAAATCTCCTGCCGCTTCCGCTGAAATCCTATCAGATTATCGGTTCCAAATTTACAGCCGCCCTTATCAGTGAAAGCATTATGGAATTCATTGTGATTATAGCCGCCCTTGCAGGATATATCCTTGCATCGGGAAGACCGTTCTATTCCTGGCTTATCGCTGTTTTCGGAATGTTGACACTGCCTATTGTGCCGCTGATTTACTGTGCGGTGCTTTGTATGCTTGTCATGCTTATCACAGGTTTTATCAGAAACAAGGACACCGTCAACAAAATGACAGGTTTTCTGACACTTGCCGTTGTGGTGGGGATTGCGATTCTTATTTCCAACATGGGCGGTTTTGATACGGAACATCTGATCGAAGCTCTCTCCGATCCGAATAATCAGCTTGTTCATGTGATGAATCTGATTTTTCCGCAGGTGCATTTTTTGGTCAGTGCCATGGTCAATAATACCCTGCTGAATCTGCTGTATTATATAGCTGTCAACGGCGGAGCGATTGCTGTTTTTCTGCTCATTGCAGAGGCAATTTATTTTAAAACGGCTGTCGGGATGAACCATGTTTCCGCTAAAAACAAAAGCAAAGACAAAATCATCGCTTCTCTCAGACAGCATCATCCCTGTGTGACCTATCTGAAAAAAGAATTCCGTCTTTTGTTCAGGACACCTGCCTATTTTACCAACTGTATTTTAATTAATCTGATATGGCCGGTATTCTTGTATATTGTCTATCTTCTCAACGGAAAAACCAATTTTTTGGATGACTTCGTTTATGGTATCCATACGGGCAATGAAGAAACTGTTCTGCTGCTGATTTTAGGCATTTCGGCTGTATCCGTACTGGTTACGGCTGCCAACTGTATCGCCTCATCAGCCCTGACCCGTGAGGGAAAACACTTTGCCTTTGTCAAATACATTCCCTTGTCCTATATCGCACAAATCAATGTCAAAGCACTTGTCAGTATTATCATCAGTGGTTTGGGCATGGTGATTTATGTCATTGCTGCTGCCATTTATCTCGATTTGGGAATGAAAATGACAGTGTTCTGCTGTTTGATAAGTCTTTTGTCTGTGTCGTTTGTATCGTACTTCGGCATCTTCATGGATTCCGTTAACCCGAAATTAATCTGGGATGACGAGCTCAATGCTCTGAGAGGCAATTACAATGTCTTTTTCAATATGGCAGTTGCCATTTTGTTAGAGGGTGTGACCTGTGCGGGAGCGTATCTGCTGTTTAAATTTACGGCATTGGGTTCGCTGATGATTATCATGATGCTTTTTATATTCCTGCTGCTGCTGAATACGGTCAGTTATCTGCTGTGCAGCTTCAAGGCAACGGAAAATATCGACAGGCTTTCTGTCTGAGAAGGGGATAACGGAAACAATCCTGTGATAAATTGCTGTCTTTCTTAAAAAAATTCAATGTTACCGTAACAAAACTTTTACAACTTGTGCGTTGAATTTTGGAATATTTTCTGATATGATAAGGATGCGGATTTTCCGTATTTTTTGAAAGGCGGCGTATAATGAATGAGCAGGCTGGCAAACAAGGAAGCATCACAATCATTTGAAGAGTACTTCAAAAGAGCAACGAGTCCCATGATGACGCTGCTCCTTCTGAACGAAAAACCAATGTATGTGTATAAGCTTTCGCAGGAGTTGGAAAAAAGAAGCAACCATACCTATAAAATGAATTTTTTGTATCCTGTGCTGTATCGCTTGCAGGAACAGGGCTATGTGACGGAATATTCACAGGAAATTACCGAAAATCACCGCACCAGAAATTATTATGCCATCACAGACTCCGGAAAAGAATATCTCAAAGTTATGCTGAAAAAATACAGAGAACTTCTGCAGTCTGTTGATACTTTGATTGCGAGCGGTACTGTCGTTGAGGAACAAAATGAAAAAATGAATCCTGATACCATTGTTTGACGGTGGTATCAGGATTTTTTTATCATATCTTTTTTACAGAACTTTGGAAAGAAAATCTTTTAAACGCTGATTCCTGGGATGGGAGAAGATTTCATTCGGTGTATTTTCCTCCGCAATCACACCGTCATTGAAAAACATGACTCTGTCGGCAACCTCTCTTGCAAAGCCCATTTCATGTGTGACAATGACCATTGTCATGCCGCTTTGTGCCAGTTCTTTCATCAAAGAGAGAACCTCTCCTACCATTTCGGGATCAAGGGCAGATGTCGGCTCATCAAACAGCATGACATCAGGATTCATTGCCAATGCTCTGACAATCGCAACACGCTGTTTCTGACCGCCTGAAAGACTGTTCGGATAAGCGTCTGCCTTATCCGAAAGTCCGATTCTTTTCAAAAGTTCCTCTGCCTTTTGAGAGGCTTCTTCTTTTGTCATCTTGCCGAGTTTCACAGGGGCAAGCATAATATTCTGTCGGATACTCATATTCGGAAACAGATTGAACTGCTGGAACACCATGCCCATTTTTTCACGCATTTTATTGATGTCAACCGATTTGTCGGTAATATCCGTACCCTCAAATTTAATCGTGCCGCCCGTCGGCTCTTCCAGAAGATTCAGTGAACGCAGGAAAGTGGATTTGCCGCATCCTGACGGGCCGATAATGGCAATGACTTCTCCTTTTTTGACAGTCGTGCTGATGTCCTTGAGAACCTCATGTTCCCCGAAAGACTTTTTCAGACCGTGTACTTCGATTAATATTTCATTGGTTTGTTTATCTGCTTTCATTCTGTTTCAATCTCCTTTCCAGTCTGCTTACGCCATAGGACAGCAGAAGTACCATTACCAGATAAATCAGGGCAACCGCTACCAATGGGATAAATGCCTCAAACGTCTGACTTCTGATAATGTCACCGCCTTTGGTGAGATCCTGGAGTCCGATATAACCGCTGATGGCTGTTTCTTTGAGCAGGCTGATAAATTCATTGCAGAGAGCAGGGAGCATATTTTTGAAAGCCTGCGGCATGACAATGCTGAACATGGTCTGACGATAATTCAGTCCCAAACATCTTCCTGCTTCAAACTGTCCCTTGTCCACAGCATTGATACCCGAACGGATGACTTCTGCGACATACGCACCGGAATTCAGTCCGAATGCGACAACGGCTACCAATACTTTATTGACATTGACAGACGCAAAAATAACATAGTAGATAATCAGAAGCTGTATCATGGCAGGAGTGCCTCTGATGACAGCAAGGTAAATCTTACAGAGGAAATTGAGAATTTTAAGTTTATGATTCTGATCGTGAACCGTTCTGACGATGGCGACCAGTGTGCCGATCACCAAGCCGATCACGATAGCAAATATTGTAATCAATATGGTATTGCCGAGACCGGATAAAATATACTGCCATCTGTTGTCATCAATAAAATTCTGACGGAGTTTATCCGTGAAAGAAAGCGTTTTTCTGTTTTCTTTGTTGCCGTCTGAAATGGCAGAGGTACCTTTGTTGATAATGATAACCTGTTTGGTGGTCGTGTAGGAGTCGGAGAAATCGGCATTTTTCTTTCTGTCCTCGGTAACGGTCATGCCTGCCGCACCGACAGAGGCCTTGCCTGACTGGATAGCGGGAAGAATGGAATCAAATGCCATGTTTTCAATGACAAGATTCATCTGAAGCTCATCACAGATAGCTTGCATGATATCCATGTCAATGCCGACAATCTGATTATTTTCGATATATTCGTAGGGCGGAAATTCCGCATTGGTGGCAACGACTAAATCACCGGTTCTTTTGACATCTTTTTTCTGATAGGGCATCGTGCCTTTTTCCTCATCCGTACCGATATAATTGGTATTGATTTTGTCAACAGTACCGTCAGCCTTGATTTTTTTCAGGGCGTCGTTGATTTTTTGAAGAAGTTCGGAATTGCCTTTTTTCACGCAGAGAGCATATTCTTCAACGGCAAATTCTTCTTCCAGAATTTTGATGTCGTCATTGACTGCCGTGAACGAAAGGGCGGGCTGTTCATCAATAATCACACAGTCAATTTTTTTCTGTTTGAGAGCCTGCACCGCATCAGCGGCTTTGTTGTAGCGTTCTATCCTTGCAGTACCGTCTTTTTCGTAGTCCGTCGCAAAAATATCGCCTGTTGTGCCGAGCTGGACACCGATTGTCTTTCCGACAAGGTCATCCGCTCCGTTAATCGTGCTGTTTTTCTCACCCTCAGCAGCAGACACGGCTGTTGTGAAACACATCATTGTCAGCCACACTGCCAGCATTATCAGTGCAAGAAATCCGGCAAATGCTCTTGTTGAGCGTCTGGTGTTTACCATCTTCAAAAACCTCCATCTAAATAACAAGATGTTTCCTATTATAGCACCTTTCTGCATAAATTACAATTCACAGAAAGAAAAATATCTATAAAAATTGCCGCATCAAGTCATTTTTTCGGATTAGTTTTCTATCATCTTACACAAATCAATTAAATCCTCAAATTTTGAAAGTGTTCCTGCCTGTCTGCGGAGAGCTGCCGCACCGTGCATTCCCTTGAGATACCATGCAGCGTGTTTTCTTGCCTCACGCATACCGATATTTTCGCCCTTGTATTCGCAAAGCATTTGCACATGACGCAGCAGAACCGAAATTCTTTCCGCATTGGAAATCGGCAAAGATGGTCTGTCGTGTCCGAGAAGCATGGCAATTTCATGGAATATCCAAGGATTTCCCAAAGCTCCCCTGCCAATCATCACCATATCACAGCCGGTTTCTTCCATCATTTTTGCTGCAAGTGCGGCACTTGTCACGTCACCGTTGCCGATCACGGGAATATTTACTGCCTGTTTGACTTGTCGGATGATGTCCCAGTCGGCCGAAGGCATATATTGCTGTTCCCTGGTGCGTCCGTGAACGGCAACAGCCGAGGCTCCTGCCTGTTCGCAGATTCGGGCGACTTCCACAGCATTGACAGAATTTTTGTCCCAGCCCTTGCGTATCTTGACAGTCACAGGCACAGGCACTGCTTTTGTCACTGCCGCCACAATTTCACCGCACAAATCCGGATTTTTCATCAAAGCCGAGCCGGCCCCGTTCATAGCAATTTTGGGAGCAGGACAGCCCATATTAATGTCAATGATATTCGGCTGATATTGCATTGCTGTTTCCGCAGCCGCTGCCATCACATCAGGCTCATAGCCGAACAGCTGAACGGCTCCGGGGTGTTCTTTTTCGGAAAGCTTCAGAAGTTCCCGTGACTTGTCGTTGTGATAGGTGATTCCCTTTGCACTGACCATCTCGCTGACGACATAAGCCGCTCCGAAATCCATACACAGTTCCCTGAAAGCCCTGTCGGATACGCCTGCCATGGGAGCCAGAGCCGCAAAACCATTGATTTCCACATTTCCTATTTTCATTTTCTCACCTGTTGTATTCGATATCATAAAAACAAGCGACCTTCATATTCTGAAAGCCGATTACTTATTATAAAACATTATGTGACAAGATTCAAGTGATTTTCAAGTACTTCATTAAAAAAACAGGCGTCCTGAAAATCCGCAGTGCCGACATCACAAAGAGCCTCTCTTTACGGAAATGAAAATCTTTGCACCGGATGAAAAAATAATCATAAATATTCAAAATTAGACTTGTATTTTCTGTGCAGTTACGATATAATTGTTTACAGTTGGTAAAAAATATTGTACTTTATGATTATCTGAATTTAAGGAGGCAAACTATCCCTATGAAACAGTATGACGCAAAAAATATTTTGAACATTGCACTTGCCGGTCACAGCGGCTCCGGTAAAACTTCTCTTGCAGAGGCTATGATTTATCTTTGCAACGGCTCTGAAAGACTTGGCAGGGTCAGCGACGGAAACACCGTTTGTGACTTCGATCCCGAAGAAATCAAAAGAAAAACTTCTGTTCAGGCTTGCGTGGCTCCTATCGAATGGAAAAACAAAAAAATCAATCTGCTGGATGCTCCCGGTCTGTTTGACTTTGAAGGCGGTCTGTGTGAGGCGGCAAGAGCGGCTGATACCATGCTCATTACCGTATCCGGCAAAGGCGGTGTCAGTGTCGGTACGGAAAAGGCTGTCAAGGCTGCTGATAAAAGAGGTCTGACAAAAGTATTCTTTGTCAATGGTCTGTGTGACGAAAGTGCAAGATTCTACCGTGTGTTTGAAAGCCTGAAGGCTTCTTTCGGACCGTCTGTTTGTCCTGTTGTCGTTCCGTATATCGTGGACGGTCAGGCAGACTGCTATGTGAATCTTCTGGAATATAAAGCCTATAAATATATCAACGGAAAAGTCAATGTTGTGCCGATTCCCGACATGGGAGACCGTCTGGAAGGTCTGAGAACCGCCATTAATGAGGCGGTTGCCGAAACAAGTGATGAAATGTTTGAAAAATACTTCTCCGGTGAGGAGTTCACCCCTGAAGAAATTATTGTAGGTGTTAGTCAGGGTGTTAAAAACGGTACGATTAGTCCTGTATTCTGCGGAGATGCTTTGCTGACTTATGGTGTGGAACAGCTTCTGAACGGTTTGATTTGGCTTGCTCCGTCCGCTGAGGACAAGGCGGCCGAACTGGCTCTCGATACAGAGGGCAACCCTGTGGAACTGAAAGTCAATGACAGTGCTATGCCTGCGGCTATCGTGTTCAAAACCATTGCCGATCCGTTTGTCGGAAAGCTGTCCTATTTCAAAGTCGTTTCAGGCAAAGTATCTGCGGATTCTCCGCTCGTCAACATGAGAACAGGCAACACCGAACGTATTGCAAAAGTAATGACCATCAAAGGCAAAAAGCTCGAAGATGCTTCCTATATCGGTGCAGGTGATATCGGTGCGGTAGCAAAACTCTCTGCCACCAATACAGGTGATACCCTGTGTGCTCCTGCAAGAAAGGTTGTGCTTGATGCGGTAGAATATCCTGCTCCGTCACTCACAATGGCTATCGCTCCCAAAACAAAGGGCGATGAAGAAAAAGTGGCTCAGGGTATTATGAAACTCTGCGAAGAAGATCCTACCATCAAGTTTGAAACCAATCACGAAACCCATCAGATGCTTGTCAGCGGTATGGGTGAACAGCATTTGGATGTTGTTGTGTCAAAACTGAAATCCAAATACGGTGTAGACGTTGTTCTGTCCAAGCCGAAAGTTGCCTATCGTGAGACCATCAGAAAGCCTGTCAAAGTACAGGGACGCTACAAGAAACAAACAGGCGGTCATGGTCAGTTCGGTGACGTATGGATTGAATTTTCACCGTGTGAAAGTGACGATATGATTTTTGAAGAGAAAGTTGTCGGCGGTGCCGTTCCAAAGGGATTCTTCCCTGCCGTTGAAAAAGGACTGCGTGACAGTATTTCCAAAGGACCGTTGGCAGGATTCCCTGTTGTGGGACTGAAAGCCACTCTGTACGACGGTTCTTATCATCCTGTAGATTCCTCCGAAATGTCCTTTAAGACAGCCGCCGCTCTTGCCTATAAAGACGGTATGCCAAAGGCAAGCCCTGTATTGCTGGAGCCTGTCGGTATGCTGAAAGCAACTGTGCCTGACGGAAACATGGGCGATATTATGGGCGAAATCACCAAACGCAGAGGTCGTGTTCTCGGCATGAACCCCTCCGAAGACCGTATGCAGACCATTGAAGCCGAAGTTCCTCAGGCTGAAATGAGCGACTTCTCCACATTCATCCGTCAGTGTACGCAGGGCAGAGGATATTTCTCCTTTGAGTTTGTCCGCTACGAAGAAGCTCCTGCCATGGTCGCCCAGAAAGTCATTGAAGATTCCAAAGAATAATTTTATCAGAGTGGAGAGTGGAGTTATGACATTTTCCACCTCATTCACAAAACACCCATAAACAAAAAATCCGAACTGATTTTTCTTGTCAGTTCGGGTTTTCTTTTTTGCAGTAAAAACAACTCCAAAACATCAATCGTTTTGGAGTTTATTTTTTTCTCCCCAATGGGAAAGGTAAAGGCAGTTTCGTCATAGCACTTGGCTCTATAGAGTTTTGTATCAATTCCCGATGGGAAAGGTAAAGTACAACATACTTTGATGTGATTTTATTATATAACATGGAATATATGTTTGTTGAAACAATGGCAACCGCAATCCCACTGACTTTAGACGGTGGGTTAAGGTTGACAAAACGAAAGTTTTGTTTTATAATTTAGTATCAATAGGGATGGTACAGCCCGATTTTACGCCTGTGGAGTTAGTAGGTTACGAGGACGATGAAGCAGGAAGCCCATTGGCTTTAGACAATGGGTAGTTCACTTTAGTAAACAAATTCGGTCTTTCGCAGTTTATGGTGGGTAAGCCCTTGAGAGGCATCTT
>DEFH01000053.1 GCA_002350705.1 Ruminococcaceae bacterium UBA2857 | reverse complement strand
TTCTTGCCGCATTAGGATAAAATAAGCATATAACTTTTTTGGCTTTTATTCAACAAAATTTCGGCATTTTTTTGTCCATAACAGCAATTTTTTTCATTCTGACAATTTTTTAATATTTTTACAAAAAAATTAAGAGGAAATTTACGAAAAATCCTTGTATTTGAACAAAAAAATTAGTATAATAGTGTCAGAGAAGTATGTCGCTTTTTCGCTGTTTTCTGCGGAAAGCGGTGTATTTAAAAAATTTATTTCAGATATGGAGGAATATTAATGGCAGATAATACCCCTTTCAAGGGAACTCAAGAACAGGAACAAAAGCTTCTTGAAGTTATCGCTCAAAACAAGGACTTGCCCGGTGCATTGCTCCCCGTACTTCACGAAGCACAGGAAATCTATGGCTATCTTCCGATAGAAGTGCAGCAGATGGTTGCCGACGGACTTGGCATTTCACTCAGTGAGGTCTACGGTGTTGCTACCTTCTATTCCCGCTTCAGCCTGACACCGAAGGGCAAACACAAGATCAGTGTCTGTCTTGGTACAGCCTGCTATGTAAAGGGTGCCGACAAGGTACTCGCAGAAGTTGAGAAAAAACTTGGTATCAAAAGCGGTGAATGTACTGCCGACGGTCTTTTCTCAATCGACTCCTGCCGTTGCGTCGGTGCTTGCGGTCTCGCACCTGTCATGATGATTGATGAGGAAGTTTACGGTAAACTTACCCCCGCAAGTGTTGATACCATTCTTGACAAATATATCGCAGAAGAAGGGGGAAATCAGTAATGACAATCGAAGAACTCAACAAAATAAAAAAAGAACGTGAAGATCTTGTCAAAGTCCGTAAAGTAATCGCTGAAGAGGGCGAAAAACTCGCCAAAGAAACCGGCTATCGCAAACAGGTTCTTGTGTGCGGCGGTACAGGCTGTACTTCTTCCGGAAGCAAAAAGGTGCTGGCTGCTCTTGACGAGGCTCTGGAAGAAAACGGCATCAAAGATGAAATTCTGGTTGTTCGTACAGGCTGCTTCGGTCTTTGCTCACTCGGTCCGATCATGATCGTTTATCCCGAGGGCGTTTTCTATTCACAGGCTACTCCCGAAGGCGTTAAGAAAATCGTTAAAGAACACCTCAAAGAAGGTAATGTCGTTAAAGAGCTTCTCTATCAGGAAACAGTACATGATGACGGCTCTATCATCTCTCTTTCAGAGACCAACTTCTACAAGAAACAGCTCCGTATTGCACTGCGTAACTGCGGTGTCATCGATCCCGAAAATATCGACGAATATATCGCAACCGACGGTTATCAGGCTCTTGCAAAAGTTCTCCTGACACCGATGAGTCCTGACGATGTTATCAAGGAAGTACTTGACTCCGGTCTGCGTGGCAGAGGCGGCGGCGGCTTCCCGACAGGCAGAAAATGGATGTTTGCCAAGGCTTCCGCAGGAGACGTTAAATATGTCTGCTGTAATGCCGATGAAGGCGATCCCGGTGCATTCATGGACCGTTCCATTCTGGAAGGCGATCCCCAGTGTATCATTGAGGCTATGACCATTGCCGGTTATGCTATCGGTGCCTGCCGTGGTTTCGTATACGTCCGTGCAGAATATCCTATCGCTGTTGAAAGACTCAGAATCGCTCTTAAACAGGCAAGAGAATACGGTTTCCTCGGTGAGAACATTCTCGGCAGCGGTTTCAGCTTCGATATCGAAATCAGACTCGGTGCAGGTGCATTCGTATGCGGTGAGGAAACTGCTCTGATGACCTCTATTGAAGGTAATCGCGGCGAGCCTCGTCCCCGTCCTCCGTTCCCTGCTGTCAAAGGTCTGTTCGGCAAACCTACTGTACTTAACAATGTTGAAACATACGCCAACATTGCTCAGATTATCCTGAAAGGCAGCCAGTGGTATGCTTCTATGGGTACCGAAACAAGTAAGGGCACAAAAGTGTTCGCACTTGGCGGTAAAATTACCAACGTCGGTCTGGTGGAAATCCCGATGGGTACTACTCTCCGTGAAATCATTGAGGAAATCGGCGGCGGTATTCCCAACGGCAAGAAGTTTAAGGCTGCTCAGACAGGCGGTCCTTCCGGCGGATGTATCCCTGCCGAATACATTGATACTCCTATCGACTATGAAAGCCTGCTGGCGATCGGTTCCATGATGGGTTCAGGCGGTATGATCGTACTGGATGAAGATACCTGTATGGTTGATATTGCAAAATTCTATCTGGAATTCACCGTTGATGAGAGCTGCGGCAAATGTACACCGTGCCGTGTCGGTACCAGAAGACTGCTCCAGTATCTTGAAAAGATCACACAAGGCAAGGGCGAAGACGGTGACATCGAAAAGATCGAAGAGCTTGCTCAGCATATGCAGAAATCTTCTCTGTGTGCCCTCGGACAGACTGCTCCCAACCCGATACTCTCTACTCTGAAATTCTTTAAACAGGAATACATCGACCACATCTACAACGGCAAATGTGAAGCAGGCGTTTGTAAGTCACTCATCAAGTATGAGATTATGGCTGACAAGTGTAAGGGCTGCACGCTTTGTGCAAGAAAATGTCCTGTCGGTGCTATCAGCGGTACAGTCAAGAATCCGCACGTCATCGACCAGACCAAGTGTATCAAGTGCGGTGTCTGCATGAGCAACTGTAAGTTCGGTGCTATTCATACTGTATAAGGAGGGGCTATATTAATGGAAACTGTACATCTTAAAATAAACAACATTCCCGTTGAAGTTCCAAAGGGATATACCATATTACAGGCAGCAAAAGAGGCTAATATCGAGATTCCTACTCTTTGCTACCTCAAGGACATCAACTGTATCGGTGCCTGCCGTGTCTGTATGGTAGAGGCTAAAAACCGCAGAGGTCTGCTGGCAGCCTGCGTTTACCCGGCAGAAGAAGGTCTGGAAGTATTCACCAATACTCCCGCTGTTATCAAGTCAAGAAGAACGACTCTTGAACTGCTCCTCTCCACTCACCACAAGAAATGTCTTTCCTGCGTGAGAAACCAGAACTGCGAACTCCAGAGACTCGCTGCGGAATACGGTGTTGATGAGGACAAATTCCAGACAGAAGATCCTATCTATGAAATAGATGACCTTTCACCCTATATCGTTCGTGACAACAACAAATGTATCAACTGTATGCGTTGTGTTGCCGCTTGTAAGAACGTGCAGTCTATCTCTGTTATCGGTGCTATCAGACGTGGCTTTGATGCTCACGTCGGCAGTGCTTTTGACAAGAGTCTGGACAATGCTCCCTGCGTTGGCTGCGGTCAATGCGTTGTAAGCTGTCCTGTCGGTGCTCTCACAGAGAAGCCGCAGGAAGACAAAGTATGGGAAGCTATCGCTGATCCGACAAAGAAAGTGCTGTTCTTCACAGCTCCTTCCATCAAGGCTACTCTCGGTGAAAGCTTCGATATGCCTATCGGTACAAACGTAGAAGGCAAAATGGCTGCTGCTATCAAGAGACTGGGCGAAAATGTAAAGGCATTCAACATGGACTTTACGGCTGACCTGACCATCATTGAAGAGGCTAACGAGCTGGTTCAGAGAATCAAGACAGGCGGCACTCTCCCGATGTTCACATCCTGCTGCCCCGGCTGGGTGAAGTTCGTTGAGCATTACTATCCTGAGTTTATCCCGAACCTGTCAACCTGCAAATCTCCGCAGGCTATGTTCGGTGCCGTTCTCAAGGGCTACTACTGCGAGAAAAACAACATTGATCCGAAAGATGTCTTTGTTGTCAGCGTAATCCCCTGTACGGCAAAGAAATTCGAGGCTACTCGTGAGCAGCTCCGTTCCAATCCGGAATTTGATGATGTAGACGTTGCTCTGACAACAAGAGAACTTGCCAGAATGATCAAACGTGCAGGTCTTGACTTTGCATCACTTCCCGAGGAAGACTTCGACGCTCCGTTCAACAAGGCAACAGGCGGCGGTGTGATCTTCGGTGCAACAGGCGGTGTGCTGGAAGCTGCTCTGCGTACTGCTGCAAGAATCCTTGACGGCAACTTTGAGAAAATCGACTTTGAAGAAGTTCGTGGTCCTGAGGTTGTTCGTGAGGCTACCTATGAAGTAGCAGGCGTTACTGTCAAAGTAGCTGTTACATCCGGTCTCGGCAATGCCCGTAAGCTCCTTGAGAAAATCAAGAGCGGTGAAGCCGACTACAACATGGTGGAAGTAATGGCTTGTCCAGGCGGTTGTATCAACGGCGGCGGTCAGCCCACAAGAAGTGACAGTGTCAGCAACTATGTTGATTTCAAAGCCCTGCGTTCCAAGGCTCTCTATGATCAGGATAAAACTTCCGAGTTCAGAGTCTGCGATGACAGCCCGATTATCAAGATGATTTATGACGAGTACTTTAAGGCTCCCGGCGAGGAAAAAGCACATCATTATCTGCATACATCCTATGTTGCAAGAGACAAGTACTACAAATAATCCTAATACTTTCCTATAAAATCCACAACTCCCCTTGTCTGTATATCCTACAGACAAGGGGAGTTGTTGTATTATCCGGTTTTCAAGGAGTTGTTTGTCTTTATGAAAATGATCTCCAATCAAAAATAAATTTTGCCCTTTTTCGTCAAAACAATCAGCCGATCCCATACTTTTTACCGTACGGGATCGGCTGATTTTCTAATTTATGAATGATGAATCAATACCATGGCGTAAGGCGATAGTACAGTTCTTCATAGCGTCTTGCAGAGTTGTTCCAGGAGTAATCCATTCTCATGCCTCTGATGGCAATCTCTTTCCAACGCTCTCTGTCGGTGAAGTAAACGGTCTTTGCATAGTTGATGGCATTGAGCATTTCCTCTGCATTGTAGTTCGCAAAGGAGAAACCTGTACCACTGTTTTCAAACCAGTTGTACGGCTGAACAGTGTCTCTCAGACCGCCTGTTTCACGAACAATCGGAACCGAACCGTAACGCAGTGCAATCAACTGTGTCAAACCGCAGGGCTCAAATCTTGACGGCATGAGCATCGCATCGGACGCCGCATAGAGTTTGTGGGCTCTGTTGTCGGAATAGTAAATATTGGCGGATACTCTTTCGGGGTACTTCCACTGATAATGTCTGAACAGGTTTTCATATTTTTCGTCACCTGTGCCGAGTACAACAAACTGGGTATGCTCGTCTGTGATTCTCTCGATGACATAGTTAATCAGGTCAAGACCTTTCTGGTCTGTCAGGCGGGAAATAATCGCAATCATAAACTTGTTGTCATCAACAGGCAAGCCCAGCTCCTGCTGCAAGCCACGCTTGTTCAGTACTTTTTTGTCAAAGCTGTCAGGCGTGTAATGCTCGTAAATCTGAATATCATGTTCGGGAGCATAGACATTGTAGTCAATACCGTTGACGATACCGCAAAGGGAATGATTCTTGTGACGCATCAAGCCGTCAAGACCTTCACCGTAATACGGCATCTGAATTTCGCCTGCATAGGTATCACTGACAGTTGTCACATAGTCAGCGAATACAATACCGGCTTTCAGCATATTGGCATCTTTATGATATTCCATGTTGTTCGGGGTAAACACATATTCCGGAAATGCTGTCAGATATCTGAATGTCTTGATGTCATAGATACCCTGGAATTTCAGGTTATGTATGGTCATAATCGTTTTGGTTCCCCAGAAGAAACCGTTATCCTTGTAGAGTGTGCGGAGGAATACAGGCACCAATGCTGCCTGCCAGTCATGACAGTGGATAATATCAGGTTTGAAGCCTACAACCGGAAGAATTGCCAATGCAGCTTTACTGAAAAATGTAAATTTTTCAATATCCCACTTGATTTCACCGTAAGGCTTGTCTCCACCGAAATAACCCTCGTTGTCAATAAAGTAATAGTGGATTCCCTCAAACATATACTCCATGATGCCGACATACACGTGATTCGGCATATAACCCAAATCCATATAGAAGCTGGTCACATAGTTGAAATGCTGACGGTACTCCCACGGAATACACATATACTTCGGTACGACTACTCTTACATCAAACTGCTCCTTATTGAGCATTTTCGGCAAAGCTCCCACTACATCGGCAAGTCCTCCCGTTTTGATAAACGGATAACATTCCGATGCCACAAATAAAACATTTCTCATATCATCGCTCCATTCATTTTAGTATAAAAGTATAACTCCTGATACCATTATAATCCATTCTTTCAAAACATTCAATACATATTTTGCGTTATTTACAAATTTTTTCTGTACTTTATCTCCAAAAATCAAGCCATATATTCCTTTTCATACAGCATATTGTAATATTGGTCAATATACCGCACCACAACCGAAAGATTTTCCGTTTCCATGTATTTTTTCAAATCCGCCGCCTGAGAGGCAAAAAGAAATTCGGCTTTTTTGAGACTGTCCTCCAGATTTTGGGAAACATCCTTTTGATTGTCTAAAATCAACTGATACTGATAAACCAATTTTGTTTCGTCCTCCACAAAAACATACAGTTCCATTTGGTCATTATCATACAGAGAGGCTGCGGCATTTCTTAGCGTGTATGCCGCAGGACTGTCGAGATATTCTTCAAGGGAATCATACGGTCTGACGGTTGTTTCTGACGGCTGACTGTTTTCCTGCATACCGGCTGTAAAATCTTTCTGATAAAGCAGGGCACCGCCTGCCTCTTTGAATCTTACAGAAACAACCAATTTCCGAATCCCTGTCATCTGTTCAAACATTTGGGCTGTATGAATGAACATGGATTTCTGAGCATCAAATGATTTTTCCAGTGATGCTCTGACCTCGCTGTTCTCTCCTTCCAATGTCTGAAAGGCTGTAATTTCCAGCACAATGGTTGTATCACCTTCAGGGAATATCTTGGTTGTTTGGGTATCGTTGGACATCTGTTCTGCCAACAGCTGCATATTCTCCGATACCCGAGACATTTTGAACCACTGCTGCACACTGCTGACTTGTGCTGTATCGGTTATCTCTTTGGAAACCTCTTTAGACGGCTCTTCGGACGGTTCCTTGGAAACAATACTCGGTTTCTGTGATACGACAGAGGATTCTGCGGAAAATTCCGTTTTCGTTTCAAACGGCAGAGAGATTTCTTCCAAAGAAATTTCCGTACCCTGTACCTGTTCTTCCATGACGGTTTCGGCAGTATGAATACTGTTTTCGGATTCTTCACAAGCCGCCATACCTACTGCACACAGGCTCACGGACAAACCAATTATGATTTTAAAAAATCTCTCATGCTTCCTCATTATCAAATTCCTTTTCAAATATCACATTGCCGTCTTTGTCCTTGTAACGCACAACAACCGTAATATTGTCATTGTCCACGCCCCACTCAAACAGGTTCACTACTTCTACAAAATCCGCTTTCTTTTCTTCCAGAGATTTTTCCGTATCTTCCGCAAAGGTATCGCTGTAAACCGTATTTTCCTTGAGCGTTCTCTCAAAGACCAGTTTCGTATCATTTTCCACAAGCACTTTGCTGTCGATATTTTCATTTTCTTCGTTGGAAAGAGCTTCAATCATGTTCTTGATACTCTCGGAATGATCAATGCACTCCTGTAAAGTCTGATAAGGCTTGTCATACTGTACACCACTGAATTCTATTTTGCTGATTTCCTGTATATTTGACTCAGGTATGAAAGGTGTTTTGCTGACTTCTTCCTCCGAGACGGAAACGACTGACATTTCCTTTGCGGCTTGCAAAACATCTGTGTTTTCACTGCAGGAAGACAGAGCAAACACCAATCCCATCATTGTTACAAATAGCAATCCTTTTTTCATGTTTCACTTTCCTTTATATAAATTCAAATGTTGTGACATCAAACAATCCGCAGTCTGTGATACGAATCTCAGGTATGACAGGCAATGCCATAAACGACAGTGTAATAAACGGGTCAATATTCCTGTTGACTCCCATTTCATAGGCTTTATGAATAATACTGTCAAGCATGGGAATGAATTCATCCGCACTTTTCAGACTCATCAGTCCCCCCAGTTCCAACGGCAGGGAAGCAATTTCCTTGCCGTCCGCTATGATCGTATAACCACCGTTGATTTTCTTGAGTGTTTCGACAGCTTTCAGCATATCACGATTATTATCGCCTATCACGATAATATTATGCGAATCATGGGCAACTGTCGTAGCTACCGCACCGTGCTGCAAGCCGTATCCGCTGATATACGCACACGCATGGAAATTTCTTGCATGATGTCTTTCAATGACAGCAATTTTCCTGATTGTGCCGTCAGCGAGACCTTTTTCTACCTGACGGTGTGACAGTGTTAATTTTCCTGTTGCAATCTGCTTTTCAATAATGCCAATGACAGGATATTTGTACTGTACAGGAATCCGAAAAATACTTTCATCTATCTCATCCGCAACATTCACCGAAGAAAGCAGACTCTTCTCATAGGGAACATTCATAGGTTCGGGAATATCCTCCAATGCAATGCCATCTTTGTAGACGTCCGAAACATGAAATTCTTTCAAGTCATCCAATATCGTGATATCCGCCCGATAGCCGCAGGCAACGGCACCGATTTTCTTCAAGCCGTAAATATTGGCCGCATTGATCGTCGCCATTTGAATGGCTTTCACAGGTGACAAGCCCAATTCTACGGCTTTTTTGATATTGGCACGAATCGTTCCTTCTTTGCGAATATCGGCAAGATGTTTGTCATCCGTACAGAATGCCATTCTTGACGTATCAATGCCATGCTCCACAACACCCTTGATGATTGCTGTCAGATTCTTTGATGCCGAACCCTCCCGCACCAGTACTGCCATCCCGCAGCGTAATTTTTCCGCTGCTTCTTTGTAGGAGATACTTTCATGATCGGTATGTACACCTGCCGTTACATAGCCATTCAAGGCATTTCCCGTGAGCATGGGAGCATGACCGTCAATGATCTGATCGGAAAAACTCTCTATTTTTTTGATGATTTCAGGATAACAGTCCAGTGTTCCGACACAGTTCATCAGTTCTCCCAATCCCAATACATGAGGATTATCCTTTAACCGGATTAAATTATTCGCTTTCAGAATCGCCCCCGAATGTTCAAAGGGGGTTGACGGTACACATGACGGCAGCATGACGTAATAATTCACCGGACAGTGTTCGGCTGCTTTTAAAATATTTTCCAGTGCCGGCATACCACCTACATTCGCAATCTCATGCGGATCGGTGATGACAGTCGTAGTCCCCCATTTCAGTTCTTCATACGAGTAGACAGGCGGTGTCACCATAGAGGACTCTACATGAAGATGAGCGTTGATGAATCCTGGCACAACATATTTTCCCTGCAAATCCTTTTCGTTTTTGCCGTGATACGCTCCCACTCCGACAATCACACCGTCTGTAACGGCAACATCTCCGTCAAGAATTTCTCCCGTAAACACATTGACGATTTTACCGTTTTTCAGCACCAGATCGGGCAATTCCCGTTCCTGTGCCGTTTCGATCAGCCTTTCCAGCATAACAAATGCAACCTCCCCTGTCTGTCATCAAAGACAAAACTGTTTTATTTTTCAAACTCTGCAAGTTCTTTGAGATGTTCCCGATAGCCTCTGCGTACAGACGGATATTTCACAAGGAATTTCACACTTTTTCCCAGAAGCAAAAAGCAGTATTTCCAGAACATTCTTTTTTTGATTTCCGTCACAAAACCTTTGTTTCTTGCAGGATCATAATGCAGAATTTTTTGATGCTTATAAAAATTCACAAACTTACATCCTGCCAGCGGTACAATCGCAAAGCCATCTTTATCTTTGTGATAAAAGCGTTTGGGAATAAAATAGCCGTTGAATGTCAGGACTTGTTTCGGCAGCTGTTTTTTTTCTTTCAATGCCGTATCGTATTTTTCCCCGTCAAAATAAACACCATATTCTTTTANNTTTTAACTGTTCATCGGTCAGGAGTGCCTGACACGAATTCATCAATACGGTGTTGAACTGTTCCGTATCGGTATGTTTAAAATGCTCCCAGCCTTTTAAATAATCGTCATAGGCTCTTATCACGATATCGGCAAGAAAATATCTCTGATATGCCACCTGACGCATGACACATTTCACTAACTTTTCCACCTGAAAAAACGCATACGGTTTCTGATGATTCACAGATGTCAAAATCAGTTCATTCCGTTTGATATAGTACTCCTGAAAACCATCATATTTCCCTTCAAAATCGTCATGCCAGACAGCGATTCCGTTTAAAACGGCTATTTTCTCCGCACATCGCAAAGAATACTCAATGTCATCTTCCTTAATGAAGAACTGCAGGGGATAACCATGCTTTTCCTGCCAGTCCGACGGAAAACAGTAAAACCACCATGCGTTATAATCGGCTTTCGGATAATATGATACGTCAAATACATTTTCACGCTTGGTCAGATCCGCACCATTTCCCAGAGAAATATGCCTTTTGCCGTCCCATAATGCTCCCGCTTCATGCTGTGTCACAAAGTCACTCAATTTTATCATCGTACCGCCAACAGAAAGCGTCTTGTCTTTTGCCACTCTCAGCAGGCTGTACACACGCAGAAGCATTTCACAGTCCAGCACAATATCATCATCCATAAATAAAATATGCGTGTCATTTTTGCCGCTGTGCAGGGCTTCATAATACCCTCTTGTAAAACCGCCGCTTCCGCCTGTATTGCGATTCGGAATCAGCGTTGTAAAGTCATTTTCAAGACTGTCTCTGTCAAGCGTTCTTCCGTTATCGACAATGTAAAAATGAAGATTGTCCGTGTTCAGCACTGTTTGATTTTCCAGATAATCACCAATTTCACGGTGGTTTCTCAGCAGGAATTTTTCACGCCGGAACGTGCATATCACAACGGCAATACGAACATCATTCACACTGTCGGCACTGCATGAAAAATTTCCCCCATACAAAATACCGTTTTCGCTTTCCAAAGAAAAATAAACCTGTGCAAAATCGCTTTCCAGCACGGAGGAAATATCCGTAACATCTTCGGAAACACTTTCCGCACAGATATTTTTTTCCAGCAGGAGCATTTCTTCAAAACTTCCCCCCGCTTTTTTCACTCCGAAAATTCTCAATACAAAAATACCGCATACTTTCAGTTTTAAAAACAATCCTGAAAATGTGCAGTATTCCTTATATTTTCCGACCGGAAAAGAGTTGAAATAAGTATCAAAGACTGCTGTTCCACGGATATTCAGCTGATTTCCCGAAAGCACACCCTCCGCTGACCTGTAATACAGGTCAGCTTTGGGACAGATATGCTCTTTCGGAAACAGAATGTTTCTTAAAATATTATTCCCCGAATTCATCTTTTACTGCTGTGAGGGCAACATCAATCACTTTATCCATATCATAATACTTGTAATTGCCCAGACGACCTCCGAATATTACATTGGGTGTGGCATCGGCAAGTTTTTTGTATTCTTCATAGAGAGCATTGTTTTTGTCATTGTTGACGGGATAATACGGCTCAATGCCGGGTTTCCACTCGGAAGAATATTCTCTGGAAATAACGGTTTTGGGCTGTGTACCGAACTCAAAATGTTTGTGTTCGATAATTCTTGTATAGGGAACTTCTCTTTCGGTATAGTTGACAACTGCGTTGCCCTGGAAATTATCGGTATCAAGCACTTCTGTTTCAAATCTGACAGAACGGTATTCCAGAACACCCAGCTGATAGTCAAAGAACTGGTCAATCTGACCTGTGAAAACAGTCTTTTTCACTTTGTCGGCGTTGGTCTTGATCCACTCAAAGTAATCGGTATCTGTCAGCACCTCGATACCGTCAAGCATTTTTTCGATAACGGGAGTATAGCCGCCCATAGGAATTCCCTGATATCTTGCATTGAAATAATTATTATCAAAAGTAAATCTCAAAGGCAGTCTCTTGATGATAAAGGCAGGAAGCTCTGTGCAGGAACGTCCCCACTGCTTTTCGGTATAACCTTTGATAAGCTTTTGATAGACATCCTTTCCGACAAGGCTCAAAGCCTGTTCTTCCAGATTTTTCGGCTCTTCAATATCAAGGTCTGCGATCTGATCGGCAATGATTTTTTTAGCCTCGGCAGGTGTTTTGATATTCCAGAGACGGCTGAACGTATTCATATTGAACGGCAGATTATACAATTCATTCTTGTAAACTGCAACAGGTGAATTGATATAATTATTGAACTCGGCAAACTGATTGATATACTCCCATACTTTTTTGTCATTGGTGTGGAAGATATGGGCACCGTACTTATGTACATTGATACCCTCGATTTTCTCACAGTAAATATTGCCGCCAATGTGATTTCTCTTGTCAATGACAAGCACTTTTTTACCTCTTTTGTTTGCTTCGTGTGCGAAAATCGCACCAAACAAACCTGCTCCAACTACCAAATAATCATACATATTTCAACAACCCTTTCTATATAATGCACGATTCATCATACACCATGCAGAATGAAACGTGCTTTCTTACTTTTTGAGTTTACGCAGAAATGCTCTCCTTTTTGTACCCGGAGGGCAGATAGGATATAAATATCGGTTAAAGGAAAGATTTTTCAAAGTCGCACCGTTGACACCGGCAAAATGTGCCCGCGGAAGTTCTGTCCATGGTATCTGCGTTTCATGGATGATATATGTCATGTACACACCGAAAAGTCTTTCGCCTAATTTTCCCATTTCTCTGAGATAAAACAGTGCTTCCGGCTTGCGTTGTTCATATTCAAAAAGAATATCAAACAGCCACTGACTGTAACGGTCAAACTGTTTTTTCTCCATGGCAAAGACATTGCAGAAATAAGAGTATGTACCCTTGAAATAGCTTTCCGCAGAGGCAGCATATTCCGGATATTTTTCCGCAATAATTTCTTTCAGCAAACCAATATCATCAAATGACTGACGGTCATTTCTGTTATAAAAATCTTCGACACTTTCATAGAGATTTTCACGTTGATTGGCAATAATCAGATACTTGTCCGTCCATGACGAAATATTTTGATACTTCATACCAATTTCCTGCATGGTTCTTTCATCGGGAACATCAAAAATTCTGTAGGGACGCTTACAGTTTTTCCCCGAAAAGTCAAGATAACGCCTTTGATGAAAAATGCCGCAGACATCGCACTGTAAATTTTTCCATGCCCAGTACTGCACAGTCAATTCACAATAGCTTGCATTTTTATCGGAAATATTTTGGCCTGTATCATCACGCAGGGGCAGAACAACGCTGTCTTTATTATAGAGCTTGGCACCTGCCGACACAGGAAAAATGATGTTCCGATAGGGTTCAGCCGTACTTTTAAAAACGACTGACAACAGCCTGATGTTCTTCAAATCCACCCACCACCTCTATTTTGTCATAGATTGCCAATAATGTCAAGGAAAAATCCAAAAAATTCATGCTGTACGGAACATGAGGAATGATGCATTGTATTATCCTTCGCCTACCATCTGCGGCTTGCTGTCAGCGGCTGATAAATACATGGCGGCACAAATCGCACACGAAACAGCAAACAATTCCTGTTCGGCATTAAAAATATGAAGTTCAAAGCCATCACCAAAAGAGCTCCAGCATTTTTTCTGTGTCATAACAGGACTTTTGTCCACGTCTATCAGTGAAAAACTGCCTGCGGAAATATCCCCTAAAAAGCGGTAAGTACTTCCATAGATAATAAATGCAAAACATTCTTTGATAATAGGAACCAATACATACAAATGTCCGCTGCACCGCACCGAAAAATAACGGATAACCAGATTTTTGTTAAAAATTTCGGCAACAATCTGTTGATTGAGGTTTTTTATGATGATTTTCTGCCTGTTTTTTTCGGTTTGCACGGAGACGCTGTATTTCAGACAGGCTGTTTCGTCCAGAACATCAAAGCCTGCATCACCGTAGCCGCCATTATATTTCAGAAAGAGCTTCATCATCATCACCGCCTAAAAAAATAATTGTTCCGCCTTTGATTCCGGGATATGTGTCAGACGAGAGATTTCCCTGACAGTCAATGTTTCGTATGCTGCAAGATCCTCTGCGGCTCTCAGCAGCAGGCACACAGCAAAACGATCCGCTTCCTGCTCATATCGGGAAACACTCCATGCGGTATTACAGCTGAGATTGATCGAGTTGGTTCCCTTGTGCAGCAAAATATGTCCCAGTTCGTGTGCCGTGGTAAAAGATCTCTTGTTGTCATCCAGACAGTTATTCAATACAATAAACCAAATACCTTCTCTTCTTATTGTAAACCCGTTGACTCTTTTAGGCAAGTCCCAATCTAAAATTATTATTCCCATATTTTCGCAAATATCCTCAGGGTTGGCTGTTTTATACTCTGCAATCAATTCATTCACTGTTTTTTGAATTTTGTTCATCAAATTCCTCCGTCTTCATATTTCATTTTTTCCGCCACTTTGGAAACATAACGGATAGCCTGCAAAATCTGTATCCGTTCTTCCCTGTTCAAAGGACTGCCGTCAAACATCAGTCCCTCCTGCTCACAGAGTTTTTTTGCAAATTCATCCAGCATATCCGCAACATCATTATACTCGGAAAAGCTTTCATAATTGACCGCCGATCCGACCAGATAGTCCAGACTGACATCAAAGAAACTGCACAGTTTCAGCATAGTCTCATTATCGGGAGTTCGTCTGTTTTGTTCATACATTCCGATAGCAGACGGTGAAACACCGATTTTGCGTGCCAGGTTTGCCTGACTGATATTGGCTTTTTTTCTCAGTTCTTTGATTTTTTGTCCCAGATAAATTTTCATAAGTATGCCTCCGTCTTTTCTTACAATACTTTCCAGCCATTATAGCACACATATTGTGTAGTTTCAAGAGGTATGATGCATTTTCAGCGTTTTAACGAATTTGGAGATTCTCTTTTAGTCAATCAAACAAATTTTCGATTTCCTCTTGATTTTTTGAAAAAATGAGCTATACTGTTAATTACAGGCAAATCATACACGAATCGTGTGATAATGTGCCTTATATTTTTAATCGTTGAATACACATTATGTGTAGAAAGGAGACCGGACATGACCTATTCTCAGTGGGCACAGGAATATTTTGACAATGCCGACCGTATCAAAGGCAACATTAACGCCATCAAACAACAGCTTCCAACCGCTCCTGTCGGAGAGCTGAAAGAAATGAATTTCCGCATATCCGTTTTGTATCAGATGTATCTGGACTGTGTAAACATCGGCAACACTCTCAAAAAAAGAAAGGGGATCGCATTTTGAAAAGAGAAATTTCAATGGAACCGACATCGCTTGAAAAATTATCCTGGAATCATTTTCTATATCAGCAGGATATATCTGATCCGAGAGTACAGCGGATGAAAAAAATTGTCCGCATTGCTCTGAAAAACGAACTGACACAACGCCAGCATGACTGTATTTCCATGCGTTATCTGGAAAATCTTTCCGTCAGGGAAATTGCACTCAGAATGGGAATTCAGCCTACAACTGTCTATAAACATCTTAAAAAGGCAGTCCGTACTTTGCAAAAATGCAGTCAGTATCTTTGAATAAAATCAAAAATTCTGTCCAAACTATGATTATCCCGATTGAAAAGGAGGTAATGAATGATGCTGGATAAACTTTCATTGATTCTGCTGATTATAGGCGGACTTAACTGGGGTTCTGTAGGCATTTTCCAGTTTGACCTTGTTGCATGGCTGTGCGGTGGACAGACAGGCATCGTCAGCAGAATTATTTATACACTGGTTGCGTTGTCAGCCATCTGGTGTATTTCTCTGCTGTTCAGAGAAAAGGACACAACACCCACCCTCTCTTCAACCTGACCAACACACCAAAAAGAAACGCTGTGCCGAATCTGATTTCAGCACAGCGTTTTTGATTCATTTCGGCTCAATGAAAATCAAATACATTGATTTTCATTATTTTTTCTCAATCACTTTGATAATTCTGTTTTTGCAGAACTGACATATATAATCTTCATTGACGACTCCCGTAACAGAGGCTCCGCATGACGGACAGCTGTCTTTGACGATTTTCTTTGCAAGGGCTATTTTCATTTTGCCTTCATGATTTTCTATCGTACAGTGTCTGATATATCCGTTCTGAATCGCTTTTCGCAAAGATGCCGCAGGTTTTCTCGTTTTGAGAATGCTGAAATTCAAGAACGGTTTGTCGGAATGTGCAAAAATACACGCAAAACTTCCCGATTGTTTCATCAGGGAAAGTTTTTTGATACAGATAAATACAATTGCCAAAAAAAACAATGCAAAGAATATATCAAATATGATAAAATTCAGTATTTGTTTTTGATTTCGTTCTATTGATGAATAGCCCTCTCCGGACAGTACCAGATCCAAAAGATATGCATGGTCATTATATTTGACGGTATGATCAATCGTCGCACCAAACAAAATGAAAAAAGTAACGATTGACAACGATAAGGCTATGATACCTGCCGCCATTTTTATCCAAAAAGTTTTTTGCAGGTAATATCCAGAATTTTTTTTATTTTCAGACGTATCTTTTGTAATACTGTACACTTTATTGTCAGTTATGACCGCAGCAAATACATCGGATGTTTTGCAATAAGGGCAGATACCCGCAAAATATATTTTCTTATCTATGACCGCACCGCAGTTTTTGCAGCTGCACTCAACCGTTTTGCTGTACAATTCAACGTGTTCTCCGTCATGATCCTGCACAAACGAAAAACGTTTCATATAAAGTTTTCTGAAAATATGCAAATCATATTTTACTTTTTTCGCCGTATAGCCTGTCACTTGTGACAGTTCATCATATCCCACATCACTGTAAAGCTCTGTTTCAAAATAGCTTGAATAGAAGTTGGATTTTTTGATTGCGTTTGCTGATACCTTCATACAAATCAGCATCATACAGCCAATGAAAAATAAGCAGACAGATTCCGGCGTGGAGCGGGCGTGCAGAACCGTATCCCAGTCCCCCCAATAATAGATGATAAGAGATACGATATCCCATACCGACATGATTGTGAAAAACAGTCCTAATAAAAGAAACAAAATATTCTTGATTTTTAAAACCGATATCCATTTTGATTTCAGATACATTGTATGATATTACTCCCAAACCGAAATTTCATTTTTATTTTTTCATCGTGATTATTCATTGACTTCCGAAGTCCGGATCGGTTCTTCGGATTCCGTTTTTTGAGGGACAATCATTCGGATGATCTCCGTTGTATCTTCCGATTCATCTGCCGCAGTATAGCCGCAGCCCTCTGCTGTACAGAACAGAAGGGGTTTTTTGCCCTTTTTCTTAAAGAGCGTACTGCCGCACTGAGGGCATTTCTCGGTTGTCGGCTGATACCATGAAATAAAATTGCAGTCCGGATAATTGGAACAGCCATAGAAGGTTCTTCCCTTTTTGGTGGTTCTGACAATCACATTGCCGCCGCATTTCGGACAGGGAATGTCTTTGAGCGTGTCCGCCAGCTTGACAATGTTTTTACAGTCGGGATAGCCCGAACAGGCAATAAATTTGCCGTATCTGCCGAATTTGACAACCATCGGTTTGCCGCATTTATCACAAATCAAATCGGTCTTATCCTCTTCCAGTTCGATTTTGACATCTTTCATTTCTTCCTTTGCCTGTTTCAGCGTTGTGATAAAGTCTCCGTAAAAATCCGTCAGCAGCTGTACCCAACTGCATTCGCCTTCTTCTACGGTATCCAGTTCCTGTTCCATCTGGGCAGTGAATTTGACATTGACGATTTTCGGAAAACGCTCTTCCATAAGTCGAGTAGTAACTTCTCCCAATTCTGTCGGATAGAGGGTTTTATTTTCACGCTTGACATATTCTCTGGAAGTGATGGTGGAAATCGTAGAGGCATACGTAGACGGACGACCAATACCATATTCTTCCATTGCCTTGATGAGAGATGCTTCCGTATAACGGGCAGGCGGCTGTGTAAAATGCTGATTCGGAATCATTTCTTTTACTTTCAAAGGCATATCCTTTTTGAGTTCGGGAAGTTCCGATTCTTTTTCTTCATCAGCGGTGTCCCTGCTTTCCACATACAGCACCGTGTAGCCGTCAAAATCCACTACATAGCCCGATGCCTTGAAAATATAGTCATTTACATGAATATCAGCCTGTGTTGTCTTTTGAATACATTCCGCCATCTGACAGGCAATAAAACGCTCCCATATCAGTTTATACAGCTTATACTGGTCACCGGTAAGGCTGTCCTTGATACCGGCAGGATCCAGGTCTACGGTTGTAGGACGAATCGCCTCGTGACCATCCTGTGCATTGGAACGGGATTTAAAATGACGGTGACCGTCCTTGGGCAGATAATCGCTGCCCCATGTTTTTTTAATATATTCTTCTGCGGCATTCAGGGCATCCTCCGACAGACGCAGAGAATCTGTTCTCATATAGGTAATCAGACCGACCGCCCCCATTCCCTGAATGTCGATACCTTCATACAGTTCCTGAGCTACTTTCATGGTACGCTTTGACTGAAAACCCAGCTTGCGTGAAGCTTCCTGCTGGAGCGTGGAGGTGATGAAGGGTGGGGCAGGCTGACGTTTTCTGGTACCGTGCTTAACCTTTTCCACAAACGGCTGTGCATCTTTCACAGCGTCCAGAATTTCCTGTGCCTGATGTTGATTTCCGATTTTCATTTTGCCCTGAGCGTTTCCGTAGAAAGACGCCGAAAAGGCTTTGCGGCTTCCCTTGGGAACAAATTTGGCATCAATACTCCAGTATTCCTCGGGTTTGAAAGCTCTGATTTTTTTCTCACGGTCAACCACGATTCTCACGGCAACAGACTGCACACGACCTGCCGAAAGACCTTTTCTGATTTTCTTGGAGAGAAACGGGCTGAGTTTATAGCCCACCAGTCTGTCCAGAATTCTTCTTGCCTGCTGAGCATTGACCAAATCCAAATCAATTTTACGGGGGGCACTCATTCCTGTATTGACACCCGTTTTCGTAATTTCGTTAAAAGTCACTCTGTTGGTATCATCCAAATCAAGTCCCAGCAGATAGGCAAGATGCCATGAAATCGCCTCTCCCTCACGGTCAGGGTCCGTTGCCAGATAAACATATTCGCTTTTTTGGGCAAGCTTCACCAGTTCATCTGCCAGCTTTTCTTTTCCCGGGATAATCTCATATTTCGGTGCAAACTTCTTTTTAATATCCACACTCAGCCTGTTGGGATTGAGATCTCTGATATGTCCCATGGATGCCACTACTTCATAACCCGAACCAAGGTATTTTTTTATGGTTTTCGCCTTGGCAGGCGACTCCACAATCACAAGTTTCGACATAATTTCCTCCGACAAAATTATTTTCTGATATATCTTTTTCCTGCTATCTGAACAACAAAGCCCATCATTTCAAGCTCCGTCAGTGCCGCTGTGACAGACGGAATATCCAAATCAACGGCATTGCTGATGTCGTCCGTGTCAACAGGTATCTCTGAAATTGTATGATACACCATAACTGCGTTTTCTGTCAACTGTTCAGACAAAAATTTCTTTTCCGTCTGCTCCATTGTACACGGCTGAGACTTCCTTTTGCGGGTACGATATTCAAAATGCAGTTCTTTTTCCTGCTGTGCCTGATCGGAAACAGCTTCCTCGACAGCCGGCATATCCTCTGTTTTCCGATACCAACGCAAAAGGTCGGTGTGTGTCTGAATGGTATCGGCACCATGACGAATCAGATATTTCAGTCCCGCAAAGGCAGGGGTATCCGGTGTATCTTTCATAACAAACACTTTTCTCCGGTATTTCATCGCCAAATCAGCGGTAGCAAGCGAACCGCTTCCGATTCCTGCCTGCACGACCACCGTACACTCACACATTCCGGCAATAATCCTGTCACGCTGTAAAAATGTATGCTTCTGGGATGTCACATGGGGAGGGTATTCCGAAATGACCGCTCCCGAACGGGATATATCTTTTCTGAGCTGCACATCTTTGACGAGAGAGTTGTAATTCAGTCCGCAGCCCAACACACAGACTGTCTGAGCGTTGGCACTCAAAGCACCTCTGTGAGCCTGCGTATCAACGCCGTCTGCTCCGCCGCTGACCACAACTGCTCCGTTCATTGCCAGCCCCGCACCAATATCCAAAGCTATTTTTTTACTTTCATCCGTTGCCTTTCTTGAGCCGACAACCGCTGTGCAAAGAATTCCGCCGGTTTTGGGGAGAGTTCCCTCTACATACAGCAAAAGCGGTAAATCATCCAATTTTCTGAGATTTTCGGGGTAGCGTTCATCCAGTACGGAAATGATGTCATAGCCCAAACGCTGACAGTCATCATAAACCTTTTTGGCATACCGTAAATCTTTATACAGGATTTTTAACAGTGTATGCTCATTAAAAAGATTTGTTTCACGCAAAGTTGCTTCACTTGCCGTCAGGATATCCTCAGGCTTTTCAAAAACACTGAAAATTTTTTGAATTCCTGTCCTGCCGTATCCCAGACATTCCTGAAGCCATATCCATACAATCAACCGTTCATTCAACCGTTCATTCATCAGACGACACCTCTTTCCGTCCTATCCCTGAAACCTGTACAGCAAAATTGCTGCTGCTGCCGCTGCATTGAGAGATTCTGCTCTGCCTTTCATTTCTATTCCGACACGCCCGGAACATACACGGATCGTTTCCTCTTTCAAACCGTTTCCCTCATTGCCGATCAGCATCACACCTCCCTCCGAAAAATCAACCGTTTCGATATTTTCAGCATTTCTCGGTGTAGAGGCGTATGTAAGGATTCCCTCTTTTGTAAGCTGTGCGATATAGTCCGTGAAATTCTCCGCTGTGATGACAGAAACCCTGAACACCGCTCCCATACTTCCTCTCACGACTTTTGGAGAGTATATATCACAGCAGTCCTTTGACACAATCACACCGTTTATGCCCAGTGCTTCGGCTGTTCGCAGAATGGTTCCCATATTCGAGGGATCCTGTATATTTTCCAGTCCTGCATAGCGTTCTTTCTTCTTTATTTTATACGATAAACTTTTTTTGTCAAGTGTCCGAAAAACACACAAAAATCCTTGAGGGGAATTGGTATCGGAAATTTTTTTCAGAAGCGGTTCACTGATTTCACAGCTTTTTTTGGCAGCCGCCATCACTTGTGCAAATTCTTCGGGATATTTTTCCTTTGCCCTTTGGGTATACAGAAACAGATCCGTTTTTGCTCCCGACAAAACGCCGTCACTGCAAAGTCTTGCTCCCTCTGCCACAAAATTTCCTGTTTCCCGTCTGTAAGAGGCACTCGACAACAGTTTTGATACCTGTTTGATCATGTCGTTATCTTTGCTTGTAATCATCATATTTTTCCTTTATGAGCGATGCCGTCTGTGAAATATCCATGCTGCTTTCATCAATGATTACATCTGCATATTTTTCGTACAGCGGTACACGCTCGTTATATAAATCCTTTAATGTCTGATTTTTCTGAATGGCAACCCCTCTTTTGGCAAGGTTGCCGAGACGCTTCCTGATTTTCTCATACGGAAGCCTGATATAGACGATCACACCGATTTCCTTTAAATGCTCCATCGCTTCCTGTCCATAGACAACACTTCCGCCTGTTGCAATGACACTCCTTTTGACATTGATAGACGCATTGATTTTGTTTTCAATGGCATTGAAACCGTTCAGACCATCCTGCTCGATAATCTCGCTTAAAAGCCTGTTTTCACTTTCCTGTATCAGCAAGTCGGAATCCATAAACCGATAGCCCAGCATTTTCGCCAGCACCACGCCAACCGTACTTTTGCCGCAGCCGGGCATTCCTATCAAAACAATATTTTCTTTTTTCACTGCACTCTCCACTTTCCATTTTCCATTTTTCACTCTCAATAAAAATGCACCCAAGCTTTCACTCAGGTGCATTTGTCGGTTTAATTAGAGAGCAGCCTTTGCCTGTTCAACAAGAGCTGTGAAAGCAGCGGGATCTGCGATCGCAATTTCGGAAAGCATCTTTCTGTTAAGAGTAATGCCTGCCTTTTTCAGACCGTTCATGAAGGTGGAGTAGTTCACACCGTTAGCCTTGCAGCCTGCAGAAATACGAGTGATCCAGAGTCTTCTGAAATCTCTTTTCTTCTGCTTACGGCCGATATATGCATAATTGCCGCTTTTCATTACGGCTTCTTTTGCCATTTTAAAGTGCTTGCTTTTAGCACCCCAGTAGCCTTTAGCGAGCTTTAAAACCTTTTTTCTTCTTTTGCGTGTTGCCAACGCACCCTTTACACGTGCCATAGTATATACCTCCGATAATCGTTATTTTTTAAGCGGGAACAAGCCTTCCATTATTTGTACGGAATGAGCTTCTTGATAGCTGCTACATTTGTCTTATCGGCAGCAACCGTTTTTCTCAGACCTCTTTTTCTCTTGGTGGTCTTTTTGTTGAGGATATGTGATTTATTTGCGTGTGCACGAATTACCTTTCCGTTTTTAGAGAGCTTAAAGCGTTTTTTAGCTCCGCTGTGTGTCTTAATCTTAGGCATACTAAGAAACCTCCTTGAATTTTTTGTTGCTTATTTGTTTGGCTTTGGTGCGAGGAACATCAGCATACTGCGTCCCTCCAGCTTTGCAGGTTTTTCGACTGCTGCAAACTCCTGACAGGCTTCGGCAAATTTCTTCATGATTTCGGTACCGAGTTCGGGATGTCCCATCTCACGGCCTCTGAAACGAATGGACACTTTGACTTTGTCACCGCTTTTGATAAACTTCTGCGTATGGTTGAGCTTGGTGTTGAAGTCATGCGTATCAATATTCAGTGACAGCCTGATTTCCTTAATATCAACAATATGCTGATTTTTCCTTGCTTCCTTTTCACGCTTTGCCTGTTCAAAGCGATACTTGCCGTAGTCCATAATCTTACATACAGGCGGAGTTGCCTGCGGTGCGATTTTCACCAGATCAAGATTTTTGGCAGCGGCCTTGTCCAGTGCCTGTGATGCAGACATGATGCCGAGCTGGCTGCCGTCAGAATCAATGACTCTGATCTCCTTATCACGAATTTCCTCGTTAATCTGAATTTCCTGCTTGCTAATCTTAAAGCACCTCCAACAAATTTTTTGATATATAAAGAAAAGCACGGACTTTGTTTGATCGTCCGTGCATTATCAACAGTTTCAAGCAACCGGCAAACCCCTTTGCCGATATTTCCCATACTATTGACCTGTAACAGACGACACCCTACAGGTGAAAGCTCATAGCTTTACTTTGTTTTACCTGCCTACTATATCATATTTTTACATTTTTGTCAATAGCCTGCTGTTAATTTTTAATGGCACTCCACAAAACAGTCTTCACCGTCGCAGGATGCATTTTCGACGCCGCTGTCAGCCAGTGCCGCTTTTATCATGATAGCACATTCCAGACGCTTTTTCTCCAGTTCACAGCCGACCTTATGGGATTTCAGAATATCGCCTTCATACTGGAAGTTGTTGGCATTGCAGCCGCCGCTGCAATAGAATTTTGCCCAGCAGTTTTTACAGTTTTCTTTGGAATAGACATTGGCTTTCGCAAAGCGCAATTTCATATCATTGTCAAAAGTGCCGTCATTCAGATTGCCCATTTTATATTCTTCCTGTCCGACAAACTGATGACACGGATAAATATCTCCCTGCGGTGTCACTGCAACGTATTCATTGCCGCAGCCGCATCCTCTTAATCTCTTGATGGCACAAGGTCCCTGATTCAAGTCTATCATGAAATGGAAGAAATTGAAGAAATCGCCTTTTTGTCTTGTTTCGATAACCGTTTTGGCGAGCTTTTCATACTCATTGAACACTTTCGGCAAATCCTCGTATTTAATAGAATAATCAAGCTTCGGATCAGACACAACAGGCTCTATGGAAATCTGGTCAAAGCCAAGGCTTTTCATGTGCATAACATCTGCCGTGAAATCTTCACTGAAAGTCGTGAACGTGCCACGCACATAATAATCTTTGTCGCCTCTTTCGGAAACCAATTTCTGATATTTCGGAACAATAATATCATAACAGCCTTTTCCGTTCGGAGTGACTCTCAGTTTATCATTGATTTCCTTTCGTCCGTCAAGCGACAGCACGACATTGGACATTTCTTTGTTGATATAATCAATCTTTTCATCATCCAGCAGAAGTCCGTTGGTTGTGATCGTGAAACGGAAATTCTTGTTGTGCTGTTTTTCAATGCTCCTTGCATATTCAACGGTCTGTTTCACGACTTCAAAATTCATCAGCGGCTCACCGCCAAAGAAATCCACTTCCAGATTATGTCTTGTACTCGAATTGGCTATGATAAAATCAATGGCTTTTTTAGCCGTTTCAAACGACATCAGACATCTTCCCTGACCGAAATCTCCCTTTGCCGCAAAGCAGTATTCACATCTCAGGTTGCAGTCATGAGAAATATTAATGCACATGGACTTGATAGGTGCTTTTGTCATCAGATCGGCAAACTGCTCATAATCATCGGGTGAGAAAAGCTGTCCCATTTCATACAGCTCATACAAAGCCGCATAGGTTTCCGTCAGTTCGTCCCTGTCATACTTTTCCGAAAGTTCGGTATACATGATTTCAGGTGCCTTTTCGGTCATATTTTCTCCGCAGTAGTCCAGCACATCATACGCTATGTCATCCAGAACGTGTACGGCTCCGCTGTGTACATCCAGACATATATTATATCCGTTCAGTTGATATTTGTGTATCATTTTATAAATCCCCCTAAATCGGCAATTATAAAAGGCGGACAAAACCATCCGCCTTTTACATTCAGATTGCATTTTGTCTTTACAATCACTTCTCGCACTTCTGGTTTGCAACTGTGCAGGAAGTTTTGCAGGCTGACTGACAGGAAGCCTGACATTCACCGCAGCCGCCCTTTACAGCGGACTCCTTCAGATTCGCATTGTTCAAAGTTTTGATATGCTTTGTTGCCTTCACGAAAATCACCCTTTCTTCACAGCCCCGAACACATTTTTTCAGCAGCCGGTAGTATACATCTTTATCATACCATATCTTTTCGATAAATTCAAACATTATTTTCTTCTTTTTCGCCTGTTGACACCCAAAATTCCGCCGATTGCTCCCGAAATCACCGCCGGCACTGCTCTCAGCAGCGAAACGACTCCCAACTGACTGCCAAACACGGCTCCCAGTCCCAAAAAAATGACAAATACCGCCACTGCACATAAGGCTCCCACAGCCATTCCCATGCTCTGATGAAGTCTTGCCGTCAGATAGCCGCCCCCGAAACTTCCCAGACACACTGCTGCCACTGCCAAAGGCATGACTGCCGGATACATCACCGTCTCCATTTTCACCATTGCGAATGCTCCCAGCAATGTAAACAGCAATGTCAGAATGATTCCTGCCACTGCACCGAAACCGATACATTTCATCATTTTAGATAGATTTGGTACGGATTTACTGCCCTCGCCTTTCATCAAATCATCTCTCCATTCCAAAAACTTTTCTAAATACTTATTCCCGGTGGGCAGCAAATATAACTTTTTCATGCAAAAAGAAGTAACCGCCCCTCAGTCAAAGACAGCGGTTACTTAAAACACTATCGGGACTGACCGTTTAAGGAAAGTCCTCTGTGATGTCAGAAAAATCAGTCCTCTGATTTTTCTGTTTTTTTCTTTTTTCTGTCGTCATTGTCAGACTTTTTGACATCATCTTTTTTCGGCTGCTTGCCGGGAGTGTCAACAGATGAGATTGCCCATTTCTTGAATCTCATACGAGTCTTGTCACTGCCTGTTTCGATAATGATTGTCTCGTCATCATCACGCACGGCAATGACTCTGCCCACAATACCGCCGATGGTGGTAATATCATCACCGATTTCAATACTGTTGCGAAGTTCTTCCTCTTGTTTCTGCTTGGTTCTCTGCGGACGGATGAACAGAAAATAGGCAGCTATAAAAATCGCTGCCCATATACCGAGCATCATTACCATCTGCCAGGGATTTGACTGGGCTGCTGTGGAAGCAGCGGCTGCGGCTGTGTCCAAAATACCAAAAGACATTTTTTCCTCTTCCTTTCAAAATTAATAACACCATTATAGCAAGTTTCTTTTTTTCTTGCAAGTGCCAATCAGATTCTTTTGTCAAGAATCGGGACATATTTCCGATAAAATTCCTCAAATGTGTCATGATCAATGGCATCTCTGATTTTCATCAGCAGGGTATTGTAAAAATATACGTTGTGCATGACACAAAGACGCATTGCCAGCATTTCACCGCTTTTGAACAGATGGCGGATATAGGCTCTTGAAAAATTTCGGCATACAGGACAATCACACTCTTTATCCAGCGGTTCTTCATCAAGAGCATATTTTTCATTCATCATGTTTCTTCTGCCGCTCCATGTAAACACATTTGCATGACGGGCATTTCTGGTAGGCATCACACAATCGAACATATCGACTCCCCTGTGAACCGCTTCCAGAATATTCACAGGCGTTCCCACACCCATTAAATAGCGTGGCTTATCCTTTGGCATATACTCTTCTACCACATCAATCACATGATACATTTCCTCTGCCGATTCTCCGACAGCAAGACCGCCTATCGCATAGCCGTCCAAATCAAGCTCACGGATTCTCTGCATATGTTCCATACGCAAATCGTCATAAGTAGCTCCCTGATTGATACCAAACAGCATCTGCTGTTTGTTGATGGTATCGTCAAGACGGTTGAGTTCCTGCATTTTTTTCTGACAGCGGCAAAGCCATCTGTATGTTCTGTCGCAGGACTGTTTGGTATAGTGATATTCAGCCGGATTTTCGATACATTCATCAAACGCCATCGCAATGGTAGAACCTAAATCAGACTGTATCTGCATACTTTCCTCCGGTCCCATAAAGATTTTGTGACCGTCGATATGAGAGGCAAATGTGACTCCCTCTTCTTTGATATTCCGAAGCTTTGCCAGTGAAAATACCTGAAAACCACCGCTGTCCGTCAGGATAGGACCGTTCCAGCGTGTAAACCGGTGCAGACCGCCCAGTTTTTTTACGGTTTCATTGCCCGGTCTCAAATGCAGGTGATAGGTATTGCAAAGCTGCACCTGACAACGCAGTTCTTTTAAATCCAATGCCGACACGGCTCCCTTAATGGCTCCGCAGGTTGCTACATTCATAAAGGCAGGTGTCTGTATCACACCATGAGGCGTGGTAATTTCACCACGTCTTGCTTTACCGTTTTGTTTGATCAGATGATACATTAATCTTTCTTCTCTTCCTGTGCAGCCTGCGCCTTGGCAGCTTCCATTGCTCTTGCTTTGGCAGCCTCAACTTCTGCTTCAAACTCCGCACGCTGTTTTTCAGCCAGAACTTTTCTTTCTTCCTCTGTCGTAAACTTCATCGGCTGATCGTTGCCGTCAACGAGAGCTGTCATGGTATTGTTGTGGAACACTGCCACTGTTCCGACAGGCAGTTCCAGTACCCTGAGAGCTTCCGAACGGAATTTGAACAATTCAAATGCAGGAATTTTCTGATATTCGTCAGAAGTATGTGTTTCCTCGTTGGGATCGTTCAGCAGTCCGAAATACCAGCCGGAATCCCCTTCTTTGGCAGGATCGGTTCTGTTCATATAGACATCGGGAGAATTGATGGCTTCTTTCAGAACAAGGATGGTATCCTTGAAAATAGATGCTTCCGGCTGCACACCGGCAACTCTGACCGTTTCTACCTGCATATTCTGCACCAGCAGGGCAAGTGTCACGTCATCTGTTCGGGTAGTAAAAGGATTTTTCTTGTAGTCGTTAGTCTGCACAACATAGAACGTATTGCCGTTGTTGTCTTTTCTCTCGCTGGTGTAGAAGTACGACCAGCCAAATCCCATAACAAATTTCTCATCAAAAATATTCACTTTGGCTTCTTTGCTGATTTTGGTAAGAGTATTAAAAATGGCACCTGCTGCATTTTTCAAAGGGTATTCCGCATACATTCTCACGGTTTTGTCTTGTATTTTTGCTTCAAACGTAATCATTCCATAACGTCCTTTCTAAAAATGATACAGTACAATATGCTGCACATATGAAATAATTGTATAATATTTTAGTTTTATTGTCAATATTGTTCAGCGATTTTTCAGGCAGTCCTTTCAAAAATCCCTCACGGCAATCCGCAACGGTCAAATATTTTTAACAAAATTTTGGCAGGCAGCGTATCAAAATTTTTGCTTTTTTTTTTGGAATAGTTACTGTAATTTTTCTGATTTTGTGCTATAGTATAATCTGTTATCTGATTAAAAAAGGGTGGATATTTTGTGAAACGATTTTTAGGCACTCTCTTGGGAAAGGCGGTCTTTCTGGCAGAAAAACTCCTGCATAAAAATGCAAGCAGTTTCCCCGGAAAAGCTGTTCTGACAGTTTTCCCCGGCTATCTCAAAACCGTACAATATCCGAAACTCACCGTTATGGTGACGGGAAGCTGCGGAAAAGGCTCTACCACAAGAATTATTGCAGATGCTCTGCGTGAAAACGGTACAAGTGTGGCTCATAATCTGGAGGGTTCCAATCTGCTCAATGGTGTTGCCTCTACCGTGATTAAGCACATCTCCTTTTCAGGCAAGCTCAAGCAGGAATCCCTTGTTCTGGAAGTGGATGAACGCTATCTGAAACTCATTACCAAATATATTACACCCGACTATCTTGTAATCAACAATATCACCCGTGACCAGCCTCCCAGACAGGGCGACTTTGATATTGTAGCCGGTGAAATCTTAAAAGGCATCCCTGAGAGCACCCATCTCATTGTCAACGGGGATGATCCTGTCACAAAAAGCTTTTCTCTGCATAAGGAACATATTACCTATTTCGGCATTGACAGGTTTTTTGCAAGCTATGATAATGAGTTGAATGATGTCCGTGACAGAAACTATTGCCCGAAATGTCATGCAAGGCTTACCTATTCTTACAGGCATTACGGCAGTGTGGGAGATTTCAAATGTCCGAACTGCGGTTTTGCAAGAAATATTCCCGATTTCTGCATCACCTCTGTTAATAAAGATACGAATGAAATCACCGTCAACAACAAAGTCAAAATGACAGCAAATGAACTGATTCTTTTCAATCTGTATAATATGGCCGCTGCTTATGCGGTGTTAAGTCTTGCGGGAATCACGGAAGATAAGATTGCTTCTTCCCTCAATGCCCAGCACATCCAAAATAAAATCTATCAGGAAATCGTCAAAAAAGACCGCAAATACATTGCCCTTAACTGCAAAGCCGAAAACAATGCGACTTATAATCTGGCTGTCATACATACGGCTCTTGACAAGTCTCCGAAAACGATTGTCCTGGGCTTGCGTGAAATCAGCAGAAGATATACTTTCTTTGATTTGTCATGGCTGTATGACATCAATTTTGAACTGCTCAATGATGATACTCTGCAAAATGTTGTCTGTGCCGGTCCCTATCGGTTTGACTTTGCCGCAAGAATCATGCTGGCAGGGATTCCCAAAGACAAAATCATTATCCTTGACAATCTCGACCATGCAGGAAAGGTCTTTGAGGAACAGACAAAGGGAAATGTTTACGGTATCCTGAACTTTGACTATATTGAACCCTTCATCAACTCTGTGAATGAAATAGAATGAGGTGATTTTCCGTGATAAAAATTGCAAATATTTATGATGACCTGCTGAATCTCTACGGTGATACGGGCAATGTCAAAGCACTTGCCTATCATTTGTGTGAAATCGGTGAAGAAATTACATTAGACAAACTCCGTTTCGGTGACAAAATCAATTTTGCTGATTACGACATTGTATTTGTCGGCTCAGGTACGGAAAATAATCTGAAGCTTGCTCTGGAAGATATTCTCCCCTACAAAAAAGACATTGCTGCATACAAAGCAAATGGCGGCTTTCTTGTGGCAACAGGCAACAGTATTGAACTTTTCGGAAAATCTGCTCTCGGTATCTTTGATTATACCGTTACTTATCCGGAAGAAAGAACTGTCTGTGATGTCTGCCTCAAAACACCCCTGTTTGACAGTAATATTATCGGTTTTGAAAATCACAGAGGCACTCTTGACTGTGACGAAAAAATAATTCTGGAAGATAACTTTCTTCTTACCTATATAATAGGACCTCTGCTTGTCAGAAATCCCAAGCTGACCGATTATCTCATCAGAAAACTGCTGGTTAAAACAAAAAGTTCCCGTAATCCCGACCAAGCCGATTATTCCTTTGAAGAACAAGCTTATCAGACAAGCCAAAGCACTGACCTGAAAAATGTTGTACTGTCACAATGAAATTGATGGCACACTTTGATAGGATCATCTCACACAAAGAAAAAAGTTCATATAATTAACTTCGGAAAGGGAGACTTTTACCGTTCAAGTCCCCCTTTCAAAAATCCCCCGATTTTACATACAGCAATGTATGTCATCGGGGGATTTTTTATCTGCCAACAATATTTCAGAGGGACATATAAATGTCCGCATGGATTGCTATAATAGGAATTGAAAAAAATTTCAGGAGGTATCATCTATGGGATTCATGGACAAAATCAAACAATCAGCTTCTAAGGCAAAGGAAAAAGCAACCAATTTTTCAGAACAGTATCAGATTTCCGAAAAATTCTCCTCTGTCAGGGATTCCGTCAAAAAATCCGTTGGTGAAAGTTCCGCTAAAATGAAGGAATGGAACAGTACAAGAAAAGAACTGGCACAGCCGTTAGAGGAAGCTATCAAACGATATACCGTTGCCTATATTGGCGGTATTCCGGCATACCCTAAAAAGAAATCCGGATTTATCGGTATGAACATCATGCCTGATCACTTCGCTTTCAGGCCAACAATCGGAACAAAAGACTGGTTCAACGATTACGATATTCCCTACCATCAGATTTCAGAGCTGACAATCGAAAAAAGAACCATCAGTACAGAAGAAATTCTTCTTGGTGCAGGAGACAATGCCAACCAGCAGCAGGAAAATGTGATCTGTATCTTTTATACAGACGCAGAAGGACAAAAGCTTACCTTAAGAATAGAAATGATGACAGGTATCAATATCTATCAGCAGGCCGCCACGTGCCGTGAGTTGATGGCACTGCTCCGACAGCATAATATTACCGAACAATTTCAAAACACCAAAAAGGAAACTTCATCAGAAAATGATATATTTGCACAGCTTGAAAAGTTGGATCGGTTAAAAACAATGGGGATTCTTACAGAAGAGGAATTCAACGAAAAAAAGAAAGTATTGTTAGAAAAAATTTAATTTTTCTGAATAATAAGGAGAGACAAAATCATGAAAAAGATAATAATTGCTTTAATGGTATGTACGCTTTCATGTACCCTGACATCCGGCTGCGGAAATGACAAGGAAATTTCCGAACAAATTTCTGTTTTTTCTGACATACCCGATATAGAAGAAAACTCTCAAATGAATTCTGAAATCAGCAAACCGGAAAGCTCTCAAACTGCTTCCGAAATCAGCAAACCGGAAAGCTCTCAAACCACTTCCGAAATCAACAATCAGGAATCATCATTTAACGGCTATCAAAGACCATCTTCCTACTATGAAGATTACTACCAACAACATTCCACTATTCAGGAAACACTGTCTCAATCAGATATTGTCGGTTCATGGATGATGACACATTTTATTAACTCACAAGGTCAAGATATGAAGGTAGATACCTCCTCATTGATATATATTTTCCGCTCCGACGGAACAGCTCGTATCTCAAATGAGGGCAGTCATGTTTTCAGTGAAGGCACCTATACCATCAATGGTATGACAGTTACTTATACATATGGTGAGATAACAAGCCGAAAAGATATATTTGAATATATCGCCGAAAGTAAGGAATTGAAATGTATCAATTCTTCCGGATATGTTGACTACTTTGAACGATTGACCGAATACGACTGGGATCAGTATTTATCCGATTTGATAAACGGATTATAATGATTGCGGAAAGAAATACCGATGCAGAAAAAATCATTCTGCATCGGTATTTTGACTATTGCACGGACTACAGCACATTGACAAAAGAATCGTTACAAATCATAGTTGTATGCCTAAACAAATTATGCTATAATAATACACAAAGATATGTTTTTTTAAACATACCGACAATCAAACAAAACGGAGGTTAAAAAATGGATAAAATCTTTAAGCTGAAAGAAAACAACACTACTGTCAAAAATGAAATCATCGGTGGTGTTACGACATTTCTGGCAATGGCATATATCCTTGCCGTCAATCCGGGAATATTGGCAGATGCGGGAATGTCTCAGCAAGCCGTATTTGCGGCTACTGCTGTTTCTGCCGCTTTCGCTACTATGATCATGGCATTTTTCGCCAATTATCCTGTAGTTCTGGCTTCGGGCATGGGACTGAATGCGTACTTTGCCTATTCTGTTGTTCCTCAGCTTGCCCAGCAGGGTATCAAAAACCCCTGGCACGTTGCCCTGACGGCAATTCTTGCAGAAGGTATCATTTTCATTCTTCTTTCATTCGTGAAATTTCGTGAAACGCTTGTCAACAAAGTACCTGCCAATCTGAAACTCGGTATTTCATCCGGTATCGGTCTTTTTATTGTGATCGTCGGTCTGAAGGGAGCCAATATAATTGTTGCCGATCCTGCCAATCTGACAGGCTTTGGAGATATCGGTTCTCCTCAGGTAGTGCTTGCTATCATCGGAATCGTACTAATTGCCGCACTATGGCATTATAAAGTCAAGGGTGCCATTCTGATCGGTATTGTTGTCACATGGTTACTGGGGATCGTGGCTGAACTGACAGGCTGGTATCATGTTGATGCAGCAGCAGGTGTATATTCTGTCATCCCGAACTTTGACGGCTACAATCTGTTCGCCCCCATACAAGCCATGTCAACAGAAACATTTTTCAGATTTGATTTCGGTTATGTCATCGAAAACCCCATCAATTTTGCAGTAGTCGTATTCGCCTTCCTGTTCCTTGACCTTTTTGATACCGTAGGAACACTGATCGGCGTGGCTCAGGAATGTGATATGCTGGATGAAAACGGCAATCTGCCCAGAGTAGGCCGGGCTCTCATGGCGGATGCCGTAGGAACGGTAGCAGGTGCCGTCATGGGTACATCCACTGTCACTTCTTATGTGGAATCCACTACCGGTGTTGCCGCCGGAGGAAGAACCGGTCTGACAGCATTGGTTTCCGCATTGCTGTTTCTTTTGTCACTTGCTTTTTATCCGGTATTTCTGGCGATTCCGTCATTTGCCACAGCTCCCGCACTGGTTTTTGTCGGTCTGCTCATGGTCAAGAATATTACCAAAATGGATTTTGAAAAGGATATGGCTGACACACTGGGAGGATTTGTTGCCATCATTATGATGCCTTTCACAAGCTCTATCGCAACAGGGATTATGTTCGGTATCATTTTATGGGTGCTTCTCAAAATCATCATGGGAAAAATCAAAGAGATTCATCCGATTATGTGGGTATCTTTTGCCCTGTTCGCTTTGAGAATCGTTACCATGATTCTACATATTGCCTCATAAATTAAAATACAGCAGAGAGATAAAAATCTCCCTGCTGTTTGTTTTTTGCCATAAAATCCGCTTATCCTTCGGAAAGCAGTACTTCTTTTTCCAGGGCACGGTAATCAACCTTGCCTCGCGGAGTACGGGGAAGTGTCTCTCTGAACACAATTTCATCCGGCAATGAATAATCCGGAAGATGTCTTCGGCAGTGCTCCATGATCTCTTCCGACAACTCCTCCGATGCCGTAAAATTATCATTCAGTTCAATGATTGCTCTGGGATAATTCACACGTTCCTCATCCTTGATACCGATCACACAGCTTACACGCACAGCCGGATGAGAATTGATAGCCTCCTCGATACGAACCGGAAACAGTTTGGTAATATTCCCGTCTTTGCCCTTTGTCATCACAATACGCTTGATGCGTCCGGTAATATACAGGATACCGTTTTCATCAATGTGTCCCAGGTCGCCCGAATGAATCCAGCGGATACCGTCTTTATGAACTTTGACAACATCATCTGTTGCCTGCTGATTGTGATAGTAGCCTATCATCAGGGTAGGTCCTCCATAACAGATTTCTCCGTCCTGTCCGTAGGAACACTCTGTTTCTTCTTCGGGAACAACAATTTTGCAGGTCACTTGCGGAAGAGGAATTCCCACACTTCCTGTCATATCATGCTCAAAAGATGTCAGGGTAGCCGCACAAATCACTTCTGTCATTCCCAAGCCCGTTGACAGTCTGTTTTTTGCACCATGCGAAAGCAGGAATTCATTGATAGCCGTCTCATTCTGCTTTGCCATGGACTCACCGCCATAAATCCCTACTTTCAGGCACGACAAATCCAATGAAGCAGGTTCCGGCAACTGTAACAGTGCTTCCCAGTAGGGCGGAATCGAAACAATATAATTCGGTTTATATTTTTTCATATATTCAAAGAATCGCTCGGGCTCATATTTCGGTATCAGAACACAGGTAACGCCAAAGGCAATCGGCTCCAGCATAGAATTGACCAGACTGTAGTTAATGAACGGCGGCAAAACTGCCATTGCCCGTTCCTGTCTGACAGGGGAAAGGATCTGTCCCGTCATTACAATCATGGCATTGATACTGTTATCGGAACACATCACACCTTTCGGACTTCCGGTTGTGCCGCCTGTATGTGAAATAACCGCCATCGTTTCGGGATCTTTACGTATTTGGGGAATAGGTGTTTTTTCTCCCGCCTGAATAAACGACTGCCATAAGACTGCCGAACCATCTTTCGGAAGAGACTTTCTGGGATTTTTCAGAAAATACAGCTGCTTCAGACCAAAAGGCAGCGAATCGCCTGCCGATACGACAACTGCCAGACGGACATTGGTTCGGCTGAGAACATCACGCAGAGATTCATACGTTACATCAAACAGCACAACCACTTTGCTGCCGGATTCCCTTAAGTAAAAAATCAGATCAGTCTGTCCTGCCAGCGGATGAATCATATTGGCAACCGCTCCTATTTTATTCAGGGCATACAGAGAATACAGTGCCTCCGGTACGCTTGGAAGGGCAACCGTTACAATATCACCGCATTTCACTCCGGCAGTGATAAATGCTTTTGCCGCATTTTCGATATTTTGAAACAGATTTTTATAGCTGATTTCCCGTCCCAGATAACTGATGGCAATATCCTGCGGATAATCACGGTTCTGTTGATACATATGTTCATAAATCGTCGCAGACGGTAATGGGGTATTGATCAGATCCTCCGAATAATATTTCAGCCAGGGCTTATCCACAGACGGATAACCTGTCAGATTTTTATTTTCATTCTTCTCCATTTTTCTGTTCTCCTTATTTTGGTAGTTGAAAACGATACGAAATATATTTCATATCGTAAAAAAACATCATTTTGCTGTCTTTCTTCACAGAATTTTATGGTCCCTTTTTTGTAAAATTGCTCGCAAAATAATATCTATTTTGTACATATCAACCAAACACACCTTATATTATAATAATTCCCCTTTTTCCATGTCAAGGGGATGTGTCAGAATGAAACATACATTTACATAGCCACTTGTTATATAATCGCAAATCGATTATAATATATACAGAAAGAAGCGTGAGTATCATGAATAAAAGCTTTGCAGAGACACTCTGTCGGCTCAGAATAAAGAAAAATCTTTCGCAGCAGCAGCTTGCCAGACAACTGTATGTTGACCGTTCCACTGTTACCAACTGGGAAAACGGCCGTCGTGTACCGAATATTGACATGGTACTCCGTCTGGCAGAATGTCTGGATGTGGACGTCTCGGTTTTGCTTGTCTCTGCCGAGACCGACAGTTCTAAACCGATTGTCATGATAGTGGATGACGAACCGATTATTCTCAACGGAGAACTGTCCATTCTACAGGAAATCGTGCCCCATGCAGAAGTCATCGGATTTACCGAACCTGACAATGCCGTCAAGTATGCCAAAAATAACAAAGTCGCACTTGCGTTTCTGGATATTGAGATGGGAAAAACCAATGGACTGCAAATGTGCAAAGAGCTTTTGGAAATCAATCCACATACCAATGTCATTTATCTGACGGCATATATGAATTATTCGTATGATGCCTGGACGACAGGTGCCTGTGGATTTATTCTGAAGCCCCTGCTTGCGGAAGACATCCGCAGACAGCTTGCATTTTTGCGGTATCCCGTAAGGGGACTGGAACTATGAATGATATACTCGACTCCGTAAAATATCACTGTACAATAATAGCATCCCCGAATCATACAACTCGGAGATGTTTATTTTTTTTAATTCAAAATCAAATTTGTCGTTTCAGATGGTTCCTTTTGCAGTTTCAAGTTATTTTTTTCCTCTCTACTGCATTTGAACGCATATATTCCGCACACAAAATATGCTATTGCAATAACGGGTATGAAGGGATTATACCTATAAACCAAGCAAAGTCCCACAAGACTTACAGCCTTTACAATAGCAAAGACACCGACCGCTTTCAGCCTGTACATGAAATCACACATACCAAAACCGATTTCCGACAATCCTGCCACTAAAATCAGCACATCTGACATTCTTCTTTGAGCAGGTGATGCGTAAAACGCAGATGGCAGATTATCGCTTTCATGAGGAACAAATGCTCCGCCCGCTATCAGCCATATCAGCAAAAATCCCCCAAGCACGATATTGACTACCGCCATCAATCTCAGCCAGTTATAAAATTTACTGTGGTCTTTCATGATACACTTCCTCTCACTTCCACAATCGTCTGTGCAGGCAAACATACTATCGTTTCATATTCATTGGAAATTCTGCCTTTATTTACACATATCTTATCGGGACATTCCGAACTTTCCACATATACACTGCCGTTACTCACTATGACAACCAGTGTAATATTATTTTTGCCCTGTACCGTGATTTTCGTATCTTTGCTGAGGTCAAGCGTCCGTACAACTTCATTCGCTACCCTGATTTCAGCAATATTTCCCTGTACTTTTGTCACGTTCTGCACCACAATCCATATTATACACAAAATCAGGACTGCCGCTATGCATACCGCTCCTATATATTTCTTTTTCATCTCTTGATAAACTCACATTTCAGACCGTCTGTCATGGTCAGATTTTTTTCCAGACCGTCTGTGGCATAAATTTTCATATCCTTGGTCACAAGAACCGCATCTATTTCTTTATGTGCCTTGCAAAACTCGATTGCCTTGTCCGTACCCATGACAAACAATGCCGTTGACAGTGCATCACAGTCCAGACCGTTATCTCCGACAATCGTTGCCGAAATAATACCGTTATCTGCCGGACTGCCTGTTTTCGGATCAATGATATGCCAGTATTTTTTACCGTCCTCTTCAAAAAATCTCTCATAGTTTCCCGAAGTGATAACGGCTTTGTTCTGTACTTCCAAATAGCCTATCATTTTGCTTGTATCTGTGGGATTCTCAATGCCAACCTTCCATTTGCTGCCGTCAGGCTTTCTGCCCAAAGCATACACATTGCCGCCAAGATTGATCAATCCCGATGTAATGCCGTTTTCAACCAATATCTGTGCGACAGCATCGCTTGCATAGCCCTTTGCGACGGAACCCAAGTCAATTTCAAACTCTGTCGGCACGGTGACAATATTGCCGTTAATCACAATTTTCTGATAGCCGACGTTTCCCAGATGCCAGTCTATCAGCCATTCGTCAGGGATTTTGTAATCACCTGTCGTAAAGCCCCACTCTCTCACAAGAGGATATACCGTAATATCCAAGGCACCGTCTGTCATATCCCCGATTTCTATGGCTTTGGCAATGGCGGTTTTGGTGCTGACATTCACCGTGACAGGATTACCGCTGTTGGCATTGATTCGGGCAATATCACTGTCGGCAATATTCACGCTGAAAAGATTTTCCAGCCGCTGTATTTCCTTTTCGGACTCTTCCAATGCTTTTTTGGCATTACTGCCGTAGGCTTTGAGTACCATGTAGGTGTCCATTGCAAAAATATCTCTGCTTTCAGGTTCGGGAAGTTTGCTTTCCTCCTTGGAAACTTCGCTCACCTCCGATTGAACAGAAACCTCTGTTTTGCTTGAAGTATCATGATTATTTTGACTTGCGGAACAGCCGCACAATACCATTCCCAATACAATCGACAATGCAACAGCCTTTTTCATTTGCGTCAACCCTTTCCATTATTCCGATAACAAAATTATATCAGCTATTGCACCTGTTTGTCAATTCATTATTTTTAATTTAAAATTTACTCTAAAAGTTATATTGACAAAATATTACTTCGTATGCTAAAATAGTAATGACGATTTTAGGATTTAATTTATAATCAATTGGAGGTCATACCATGCCTTATTATAATGAAGAATTGGATAGATATATATTAGATGTTCCACAGCAATGTCCTGTTTGCGGAGGTGAATTGGAATTAGATACAAACTGTGAGCCGGATGGCTCACCCAATAATTATCGGGCTGAATTATATTGCAATGATTGTGATTATCGCAAAGATTTCACAAAAGAATTTCAAGATACCGACAGATTAAATGATGAAGATGAGGATAATTACTGATTTTTTATTCATTTATATTTTTAAATATTTTAACATTAAATTATCAAATTTTTAAAAGGTTTTCGCAATCCTAAAAATCGTCAGACCGAAGTTTTTTGACTTCGGTCTTTTTATGTATCTATTTTACAATAATATATCATGTATGTATCGCAATCATACACTGCCACTGTAAAATTCATCGGAAAATCAAATGAGTTATGGGTATCTCTGTCAAGATAATAAAAATATCCGCTGCGAACATCGGGAACTGTAGATTCACTGTTTTTGCCGTTGTGCTTGTCTATCTTCAAATCACAAATTTCCCGTATATTTTCAGGCATGGGCAAACTGTGCCATTTCTCATTATATTCCAGTTGGTCTTCAAAGGAGTACGGCATTTTCATTTCAAGATATGTGACACCGTCACCGTGAAAACCTCCATGAGTATCAAAACTGTTGATTACCTCACCTTCCGAAAAGTCAACGCTCAAAACAATGGATGGTGTGTTGTTTAAATAATAATCGACTGCACCATATACATATAAAACCGCTATCATAGAAATCCAACCGCCTGCTGTAACGCTTACGATTATTTTTACAGGCATACCAACAGCCAACACCAATGCAAACAGAATTTTTGATTTTACATTTTTGCTCATAATGCCCGTCTCCCTAATCACCAATATTCGGGGCGTGTTTCTCCGCTCCACGAATACAAATTGTCATAACCGTTGATTTTATTATATTTGTCGGAATAATCCTTTTCCCCGTCAGTTACAATATACCCTCTCATGCTGTCAAAAAATGCACCATCAACAATACATACCGTGTGCTTATCCAAAAAATATACTTCCTCAAAACGAGTATATCTGAAGGCATCGTATGCATTGGATTTTATATCTTCAATATTTTTATGATATATATTTTTGTTCAAGTCAAAATTTTCGTTATGGAGTTCGTCAAACATATATTTTCCTATCGCAAGCAGTTTTTGATTTTGAAAATCTTGATTTGTGCCGTAGGGATATGCAATCATTTCGTAAGAGTAAACTCCCGAAAACGCAATGAGAAAAGCCGTGAAAATTCCCGCAAAGATTTTAGTGGATTTTTTTGCCGTCACAACGGGGGACTTTTTATGCTTGAAATATGCCGCTATAAGAATTACAGATGAAACGACCAATCCCCATATCGACACAGAACAACATATAATGCCGTCACTCTGCCACTCCGGACTGTCAAACCCTCCGCACATATCTGTGTAATAAATGATAATTCCTTTTGCTCTCAAAATACCGTATGTAAACTGTATCGCATAAAATATGACAGGCACAAAATGAAAGATTTTTCCGTTCAGTTTCATCACAAGCTTTTGCAGACAGACCAGTAATATAATCCCCAAAATCATTAAGCAGATAAAAGGAATACTGATTATCACAGTATCTATGATTTCTGCTATGCCCATTACCGGTCACCTCTTTGAAATTCCAGTATATCCCCCGGCTGACAATCCAGTGCGGAACATAATTTTGTCAAGGTTGAAAGCTTGATTGCCTTTGCCTTGCCGTTCTTTAAAACAGACATATTCGCAAGCGTTATCCCGACTTTTTCGGAAAGCTCCGTGACACTCATTTTACGCTTGGCAAGCATGACATCTATATTAATAACGATTCTGTCCTCCATGATAACGCTCCTTTATATTGTCAGGTCATTTTCTTCTTTGAGAGCGGCGGCTTTGAGAATGAGATGTGAAAGTACTGCCGCCGCAACGGAAACCGACACTCCGATAAATACAACGACAAGTGCCGCAAGCACAACGGACGGGTGATTGAAGCCGATAACAAGATAAATGATATTCCCTGCAAAGAAGAATATACTGTCGCCTGCCACAAGCGTGGAAATATGTTTCATGCTGACGGCATTTTCTTTTGAAAAAGAATTGTCCCTGCCGATATTGCCGGATATTTTCCAAGCCAGATACAGCACGATATAACACGGTACAGCCGTCAGCCATAAAAGTCCCAGCCATAAATAACAGCCGTCAATGTATTCGGGATAATGCGATACAAGGTCATTTCCGAGTGCAGGCACGACAAGTCCGTAAAATACCAGTCCGATGATTCCCATACCAATGATAATGGCTTTAAGCCGGTTTGACAAAGATTTCTGATTCATAAAAATTTCCTCCGAAAATATTATTTGCCTGTATTATACACCTCAAAATCCCGTTTGTCAATAAATTTTTATCGTATTACGATAAATAATTATTGCAAAAAAAGAAAGGAACGGTCTTGTTACAAACCGTTCCCATAAAAAATCAATATTTCTCAGAGTAATTATGAGCTTTTTCCAGCAGCATATCCTTGACTTTCATCAAGCGTGTACGGCTGCTTCTGTCGTTTTCTTCCAGCTTCATGGCAATATATTTGATAGTCTCCTCGTAACGTGGAATCATCACGTGTTCCAAAGAATTCACTCGTCTTCTGGTACGCTCGATTTCAGCCGCCATCAGTTCACAGCTTTTTTCAATTTCCGCCAGTTTTATCAAATCAGGCAGCACACTGTTCAAAGACGACACCGCATCATCCAGTTCAAACGATGTGAAAGCAAATCCGTAAGGAAAAATTTCTCCCTCATCATCACTGCCGTGTACTTGTGAAAACAGCGGTACATCAACACTCATGATATTTTTTTCACCGACATCAATGCCTGTCTGATGTTTGGAGGACATCAGGGACGATTCCATCGCCTGTTTGCTCATTACCGCACTGGCATTGATAAAGTGATGATTACAGTTTTCGAGTTGTGCTTCGACTTTTTCACGGAGCTGTTTATTCTGTCTGACAAGCTCGATAAACTGACGCATCAGTTCATCACGCTTATCTTTCAGCATTTTATGACCACGCCTTGCAATTTGCAGTTGTTTTTTGAGCTTGGTCATCTGCATTCTTGTCGGGTTTACGTTCATCACTGCCATACACTCAACACCTTACTTTCCATAGTATTTGTCAAGCATATCATCTTTGATTCTCTTTAATTCACTTCTCGGCAGAATATGCAGCAGTTTCCAGCCGATATCCAGTGTCTGTTCAATGGTACGGTTGGTCTGATAGCCCTGTGATACATACTCTTTTTCAAAAGCCTCTGCAAACTCGGCATATTTTTTGTCAATATCTGTCAGAGCAGACTCGCCAAGCACGATCATCAGTTCTCTTGCGTCCTTGCCTCTCGCATAGGCTGAGAAAAGCTGATTCATAGTAGCAGCATGGTCTTCTCTTGTTCTTCCCACACCGATACCCTTATCTTTCAGACGGGACAGGGATGGCAATACATCAATAGGCGGCGTAATGCCTTTTCTGTAAAGCTCACGGCTCAGGATAATCTGACCTTCCGTAATATAGCCTGTCAGATCGGGAATCGGATGAGTCTTGTCATCTTCGGGCATGGTCAGAATCGGAATCATGGTAATGGAACCATTTTTTCCTTTTTGTCTGCCGGCACGTTCATAAAGTGTGGCAAGGTTGGTGTACATATAACCCGGATAGCCACGTCTGCCGGGAACTTCCTTTCGTGCGGCGGAGACTTCACGAAGAGCGTCTGCATAGTTGGTGATGTCTGTCATAATGACAAGCACGTGCATTCCCAAATCAAATGCAAGATACTCTGCGGCAGTCAGTGCCATTCTCGGAGTAGCGATTCGCTCAATCGCCGGATCGTTCGCAAGGTTGACAAACATAACGGTTCTGTCCAATGCCCCCGTCTCACGGAACGAACGGACAAAATATTCGGATTCTTCATAAGTGATACCCATTGCCGCAAAAACGACCGCAAACTGTTCATTTTTGCCACGCACAGCCGCCTGTCTTGCGATCTGTGCGGCAAGCTGCGCATGAGGCAGACCGGATGCCGAGAAAATCGGCAGTTTCTGGCCTCTTACAAGAGTGTTCAGACCGTCTATGGCAGAGACACCGGTCTGGATAAACTCCTGCGGATAGTCACGGGCGGCAGGGTTCATCGGCGTACCGTTGATGTCCATTCTTTTTTCGGGAATAATCGCGGGACCGTCATCAATGGGGTTGCCCAGACCGTCAAATACTCGTGAAAGCATATCCGATGACACAGGCAGTTCCATCGAACGTCCGATAAATCTTACTTTGGACTGGGCAAGGTTAATGCCTGCGGCAGACTCAAAGAGCTGTACCAGAGCATTTTTTCCGTCTATTTCCAGTACCTGACAGCGACGGATGTCACCGTTGGGCAGTTCAATTTCACCGAGTTCATTGTAGGTAACGCCTTCCACGTCACTTACCATCATCAGAGGACCGGCAACCTCTCTTATGGTACGGTATTCCTTTGGCATCAGTCCTCACTCCTTTCCAGAACGTCTTTGATTTCCTTTTCCAGCATGGCACTGATCGCATCAAATTCTCTGTCGATATTGGTTTCTTCCTCATATTTGAATCTGCCGACACGCTCACGCACGGACATTCCAATGAGCAGCTCTGTATTGGCACCGTCTTTGAGTGCCTCGACAGACTTATCATAGCACAGGAGAATGGCTCTCATCATCAGAACCTGCTTTTTCAGAGAAGTATAGGTATCAACAGAATCAAATGCATTCTGGTGCAGATAGTCCTCACGGATAGAACGGGCTGTTTCCAGCTTGAGTCTGTCGGTTGCGGAAAGAGCATCCATACCGACCAGATTCACAATTTCCTGCAATTCAGACTCATCCTGCAGCAGAGACATTAATCTTGCACGCAGTTTCATGAAATCCGGAGAAGCGTTTTCGGCAAACCAGTCTTCGAGCTGGTCTGTATAGAGGGAATAGCTTGTCAGCCAGTTAATGGCAGGGAAATGTCTCTTATAGGCAAGAGCCGCATCCAGTCCCCAGAATACTTTGACAATTCGCAGGGTCGCCTGAGAAACAGGCTCAGAAATATCACCGCCCGGAGGTGATACCGCACCGATAACGGACAAAGCACCTTCTGTATCATCACTGCCGTTGACAATGACACGTCCCGCTCTTTCATAGAACTGTGCCAGACGGCTTCCCAGATACGCCGGATAACCTTCTTCACCGGGCATTTCTTCCAGACGGCCCGACATTTCACGCAGAGCCTCTGCCCAACGGGAAGTAGAGTCTGCCATGAGTGCTACGGTATAACCCATATCACGGAAATATTCTGCAATTGTAATGCCTGTATAAATAGACGCTTCACGGGCGGCAACAGGCATATCGGATGTATTGGCAATCAATACGGTACGCTCCATCAGAGAGTTGCCTGTACGGGGATCTTTCAGTTCCGGGAACTCGTTGAGAACGTCTGTCATTTCGTTGCCACGCTCACCGCAGCCAATGTATACGATAATATCAGCGGCTGCCCATTTTGCAAGCTGGTGCTGTACAACGGTCTTTCCCGAACCGAAAGGACCCGGAACGGCTGCCACGCCGCCTTTGGCGATCGGGAAAAGTGTATCAATGGTTCTCTGACCGGTTGTCAGAAGAATATCGGGAGAGAGTTTTCTTTTGTAAGGTCTGCCGACACGGACAGGCCATTTCACTGCCATCTGTACATTGGTTTTCTTTCCATCGTTTTCGAGAACGGCAACCGTATCATCTATGGTGAAGTCGCCCTCTTTGATTTCGAGGACAGTGCCTTTCATGCCGTTCGGCACGAGAATTTTATGGATAACCGCATTGGTTTCCTTGACGGTACCGAGAACATCACCGGCCGACACCTCGGTACCCTTTTTGACTTTGGGGACAAAATGCCATTTTTTGTGATGGTCAAGGGACGGTACTTCAATACCTCTTGTCAAAGTGTTGCCTGCCACTTTCATAATTTCGCTCAGCGGTCTCTGGATACCGTCATAGATAGCACCAATCAGACCCGGACCAAGCTCCACCGACAAAGGATGTCCGGTAGACTCCACCGCCTCACCCGGTCCAAGACCGGAAGTTTCTTCATAGACCTGGATAGACGCTCTGTCACCGTGCATTTCGATGATCTCACCGATCAGTCTTTCCTTGCTGACTCTTACCACGTCAAACATATTTGCATCACGCATACCCTCGGCAATGACCAAAGGTCCTGCGACTTTTGTAATAACTCCGTTTGTCAAAATTTACACCTCAATTTCCAAAGAGAATATCTGAGCCGACAGCCTGCTCTACAAACAGGGACAGTCTTTTTTGACCAATCCCCCTGTTGCCTCCTGCGGAGGGAATGGGAATGACAGCAGGCACAGTCTTTTCGGCAAATTTGCTTCTTTCCTTTGCGGAGAGTTCAAAGAGTTCCTCTGTCATAAAGATAATGGCATAGTCCTCCCCCTCTGCGATTCTTTTGAGCAGATTGCCGGATTCCTGCGGCTCGTCACACAGATACATATCAATTCCGACTGCACCGAAGCCTTTAATGCTTTCACTGTCGCCTATTACGGCAATATTTTTAACCATAGGTTACACGCAGCCTTTCTCTTATTTTATCGGGAGGAGTCTGTGTTTTGATGCCTCCCGCAATCATATTGATGATTTTCCGTTCGCACTCACAGCCCATATAATAGCCCAATAACGGTTCCGGTCCCGAACAGGAAAATCTGCACAATTCCCTTGTCAGTGTCATGGTTCCGTTGTCCACGAATTTTTCAAATTCCGACGGGAATTTTTTATATAGGGCAACTGCTTTTTTGCAGTCGTACAAATCGATTTTTTCCAGATATTTTATGAGGGTTTCCGTACCGGCAGACGCACTTGTCATCAGTTTTTTTCTGTCGAGTCCGTCAATTTCACACAATGCCTGTTCGAGATAGTTTTCGGTACTGCCTGTTTTGGCGGCTCTCAGTGCAATTTTGATATCCGCATAAAAGACAAGTCTTTTGATATACTGCCGTAAAAAAACAGATTTGGATTTTTTGCTTTCCGTAAGCAATTTTTGCATCACAGCTTTGTCAATCACAGCATCACTCAGTCTTGCGTCCTTGGTTTCCGCCAGAAGTCCGTAAGCCGTATCTGCGGCACTGCCGAGCCATTCGGGAAGCTTGTCAAAGCGTCTGTTTTCCACTGTCCGAACCATGGTTTGGGTATCAATGGTACAAGGGAAAATCAGCAGAGGGGCATAATCTCTGTCAGACATCACGCCTTTCAGGATCGTTTTCAGATTATGAATATCATTCTGCACCCAGAACGGTTCAAACAAGCCCATATCAGGAGCAATACTTTTGATATACTTCCACATATTGTCGGTATTGCTTGTCAGCAGTGCATCAATGCTTTCACCGTCACCGAACCCCTTGTCCTTCAGAAAACGCACAAGTTCTTTTTCACTCCGAAAAGCAAGCATCTGGTCTATATCCGAAGAGGACAGCAATTTTTTTTCCTTTGCCCTTACGGAACCGATTGAAAATTCGTATTCCATAGTCCCCTCCTTATGCTTTAAACAGCTCTCTGCCAATCAGGTCTTCCATTTCCTCACGTTTCTCTGCTATGACGGATGCAAAGCTCATATTTTCCTCAATGTCACCGTTTTTGAGGATAAAGCCGCTTTCAATGCTGTCATCGGGCACTTTGGAAACAATCGCATGGATTCCCGTTTCGGCAAGACGGCTTTCAAAGTTTTTCGGCACTCTGGCAAGGTCTTTGGTATTAAAATACACAATGCCCTCTTTTTCACTGATGTGCTTTGTCATCTGATAGACAAGTTCAAAATACACTTTATCCGGCAGATTGATCATATATGCCAAAATTGCCTGAACTGCCTTGTCAATTTCCATTCTGCGTGTTTTGAGAAGCATATTTCTTTTTTCCAGTGCACTCTTGCTCTGGTGAGCCTTCAAAAGTTTCGCAGACTGTTCTTCCAGCTGATAGCGGGCACTTTCTGTAATTTCCTTTGCCTGCTTTTTTGCCGAATCAAGAATTTCCTGACAGGCGGTTTCTGTTTCGGCATTGACAGCGGCTATTTTTTCATCACATTCCTGTCGGATTCCTGACAGGATTTTTTCTCCGTTGCTCATGTCATGCACACCCTTTGATTAAAATGTAATGTTGGGGATGGAAATAACGGTCAGCAGGGAAACGATAAAAGCAAGAAGTGCATAGATTTCAACCAGTGTGATGGAAACCATTGCTTTAGAGAAGTTTTTTTCGTCCTTTGCACACATACTGATACCTGCAACAGCGGCTTTACCCTGTGCAATACCCGATACCAGACCGCCGATACCTACGGAAAGAGAGGCTCCCAGATAAGCAAGTCCCTGCTGCCATGTAACAGTATCGCCCCCGCCGAGAACGCCTGCACCGATCAGCATCAGAAAGGCAACGATAAAGCCGTAAAGTCCCTGTGTACCGGGGAGAAGTGTCAGAACCAGCATTTTACCGAACATAGAGGAATCCTCTGAAAGGACTCCCATTGCTGCCTGTGCAGCAGCTCCTACACCTTTGGCAGAGCCGATGCCTGCCAGAACAGTTGCGATTGCGATACCAACGATTGTAAATATCATACCCATAATAAATTACCTCCAATAATTAATCATCTGTATTTTTGATTTTAAAATTCTTGCTTTTGAGGGAGAACGGTTCAAAAGGCCTGCCGCCGCCCTCATAGAATTTACTGAACATTTCCACATACTGCAAACGCATTGTATGCACATACGAACCGAGTGCATTCAAGCCGATGGTGATAGCGTGACCTGCAATAAAAATCACGATCATAAAGAGAATGCCGATGACACTTGTTCCCATCAAAGTAGAGAGCATATTGAAAACCTGTGCCATAACGCCTGTCGTCAGACCGAGAGCCAGCAGTCTGGAATAACTCAGCAAATCGCTGACATAGCTGGTAATGTCATACAAAGAGGCTACACCGCCGATCAGTTTTCCGAAAATGCCTTTCTTTTCACGGCCTTGCGTCAGGACAAGTCCCACTGCACAGGCAATCGCAATGCCTGCACCAATGTATACCAATATTTGACCGATCGCCATGCCTGCCGCCAGAATGGCAAATCCCACCAACAACATCATCCACAAGCCTGTATCAAAAAAGGCTTCCGCATATTTTTTCTGTTTGAGACACACATAGAACTTACAGCCCATTCCGACAAGTACATGAACCAGTCCGAAGGCAATGGACATAATCATAATGAACAAGGCATCCTTTTGTGTATCGAGCATCCATGGCATCAACTGTTTCATGGTAATCTCATTGCCCGTGAACAGTTTGTAGAATACGACAGGGGCATCACCGAACACACTGCCGAAAATCAGTCCCCAGAATATGGTAGAAATACCGCAATACTGGAACAGTTTCAGATTGTTATACATTTTTTTGTCAGGCTTGAAGACTTTAATGCCGATAGCCGTTGCAATGACTAACAACAGTCCGTAGCCTGCATCGGAAAACATCATGCCAAAGAAAAAGTAAAAGAAAAATGCCAGTACGGGAGTCGGGTCAATATCGTCATGTGACGGAGGAGAATACATCGTCACAATACTCTCGGCAGGCTCCGCAAACTTATTGTTTTTGAGCTTAACGGGAGCATTTTCATCTGCTTCCTCAAATTCCAGGACACATGACGGTATTTTCTGACAGATGGTTTCCAGTTTTCCGCAGTCTTCCTCCGGAATATAACCGTTCAGTACAAAAATATGTTCTGACTGGTCAAGCTCTGCAATAACTCTGTACTTTTCGGCACGAAGCTCAAAATAGTCCTGTGTATCACGGATACTGTCACGATATTCGGCATATTTTGCAATCTCGTTTTTCAGTTCCTCATTTTTTTCTTTCAGATCCGCACTTTTCTGTGTCAGACGCTTTGCTTTGTCAAGAGGCGTTTTGGAAGTCGGATTCAGGGGACGTGAAAAGCCGATTCCTCTGAGAAGCAGCTCCGCACGGTCTTTCTGCTGTTTAGGAGTATACACCACAACGCTTGTCAGGTTAGAGGAAGAATAGATGACTTCCGTTTCAAACACCAATTCAGGATCTTTTTCCGCCAGCACTTCCGCAAGAGAGGTATCATCATATTCCTTTGGAAGCGTACCTATCAGCACCGCCATAGAAGCCGTATCTGACGTATTGAGCGGAATATCCAGTTTTTTCCAAGGTTCCAGTTGAGCAAGCAAAGTTCTGATTCTTGCCTGTTCTGCCGTATTGTCTGTTATCTGAGCATCCAGCTTGCTGATTTTTCCGCATATTCCAATCATTCTGCCCGATTGGAGAGCAATTTTGCCGATTTCATCGGAGTCAATCTCACGTCTGCCCTTAAAGCCTGAAAGAAATCCTTTTTTCTCGGGAGCAATATTGCCCAGTATTTTGAGAGATTTTTCCATCAGTTCCGCATTTTTTTCAAACTGTCGGAGCTGTGAAGAGGTATCCGTTCTTTGAAAGCCGTCCTGTACCTCTGTATGCTTCACATGGACAAGAGCGGAGTCCTGAAGATGTTCCAGAAGACGTTTTCTGTCCTGTTTGAGAGCAATGATTCTGACTGCTTTCATTTTCAGCTTTGACAAATCGTAATCACCACACTTTATTTCATTGATTTTTGCTGTTTTATGATGTCAGCATTTCTATCACAAGCCTGGTCACTCTGTCGAGATTTTTAGCGGCTTTTTCAGAAAGCTCATCACATTCTTTTTGAGTTTTTGCCTTTTCCTTTTCCAACTGCCTTTCACTGCTGCCCGAAATGGCACGGTAGTCATCCTTGAGCATTTTTTCCACCTGTTTTTCGGCATCAGCGACAATTTCCTTAGCCTTTTGCTGTGCATTCTGCTTTTTTATCTCAGCCTGTTTTTTTGCCTCGGATTCTTTTTTTCTGCATTCCTCCTCAGCCTCCAACACTGCCTTGATAAGCTCACTCGCCATACATTTCCCTCCCCTGATTTCTGATAATAAAAAATATGCCGTTTATATTAAACCATATTTTTCAACAAAAATCAACGTCTGAAAAATAATATTAAAATATTATTCATGATTCTTGTTTCATATCACGAAAGCCGGTAAAACTTGTTATTCCATACAAGTTTTACCGGCTTGGGAAGTATTAAAAAGATTTTGCGATCAGTTGAGCTGTCTGATAGTCCTGCGGATAGGTCAGTTTGATATTGGAGGGACTTCCCTGTGTAAGCATGACCTTTTTTCCTCTGGACTGAAACAGACGGCACACATCTGTCGCACTTTTTTTTTCGTCGTCGGAAAGAGTATCATAAATCCGGCTGAAATCACCGATACGGAATGTCTGAGGAGTCTGCACCAGAAACATTTCGGAACGGTCGGGGAAACTGTCGGCACAACTGCCGTCATGTGATACGGCAATCGTATCTGTGGCAGGAATAGCTGTCGTACAAATATCACACTGTTCAATGAGAGAAAGACTGTCCCGTATCATTTTTTCTGTCACAAACGGTCTGACAGCGTCATGTGTTAAAATAATATCGTTGTTTTGACAATGCAGATTCTGTTGTGCAAAAGCGATCATATTGCCGACAGTTTCATTCCTGTCCGAACCCCCCGCAATTACTGCGATTGGGGCACTGTCGGGGAAATATTTTTGTCTCTGTGCCTGTGCATATTCCAGCCAGTCGGGATTCATGCCAATGATGATAAAATCGGTATATGGCACAAACTTTTCGGTCGTATAAATCCATACAGGCTTATCCGCAAGCTCCAAAAACTGTTTTGGCAGTTCACTGTTTCCCATACGGGAGCCTGTTCCGCCTGCCACGATTCCTGCAAGAATCATGTCATTCATCTCCTTCATCAAAACCAAATTCTTCTTTTTCCCTGCGTTTCATAAATTTGCGATAGCGAATCAGAAACCCTCCCACAAACACCAGTAACAGTATACTTTCCACAGCAATTATCACTCCGCTGTATCGGTTGCCGTCGGAATCCGATACAACTACCTGACACGTCTGAGAGAGTCTGCCGTCCAGCGTAGAAAAAGTAATGCTTGTTTTTCCCTCGGAAAGGGCTGTAATACGTCCGTCGGCATCTACCGCTGCAATGGTTTCATCCTGGGATACGCCCATCACGGTGGGAAGTACCGCACCTGACGGACGTGCATAGTAATTCATATCATAAGTTTCCCCTTTATGCAGGGACACTTCTTTGGAAGTGAGAATCAATTCCTTGATTTCCGAATCGGTATTGTTTTTCTGATACAAAACAACCAGTTCACTGCCGTTCATAATACAGGAAATATTCAGATGATAGATGCCAACGGAAATCTGTGCTTTGGAAACGGGGTTGACATCCTTTTCGCCCTTGTACACGAGCAAAGCATAATCTCCCTGCCTGACTTTCTGAACGGAAAACATACCGTTTTCATCTGTTTCCACACGCTTGAATCCGCTTGAATTGCGGAGTTCCACAAACATCTGCGTTTTTTTTTCGCCTGTAATGCTGTATAGAGAACCTTTGACCGTAACGGCTGTTTGTTCGGTTTCTGTATCGGCATTGACTTTGACAATGCACTTTTTGGAAACGGCATCACTGGAGGTTGTCACGGTAATGACAGCCACACCCGCTTTGAGGGCTTTCATATAGCCGTTCTTGTCCACCCGTACCACGGCATTGTCGGAGCTTGTAAAAGTCATTGTCTGACTTGCTTCGGCAGGTTTGATTTCCGCTTTGAGAGTGTAGCTTTCTCCCTCTTTGAGCGTAATATCCTGTGTATTGAGTATCAGTTCTTTCGGAGAAACACCGTTGAGAACATTGACGGTACACTCTGCTGTCATTCCCGAATCGGTCTGTACAATAATTTTTGTGGTGCCGAGAGCCTTAGCTGTCACGACTCCGTCACCGCTGACTTCGGCAATTTTGGTATTTTCCGAGTGAAACAGAACTTCTTCTGTAGTTCCCGTTGCCCAGAGCTGATAGCTTTGGTTTATATAAAGATTGACGGTTTCCATATTCATGGTGAGCCGATCTTCTTCCGCATGGGCACAGATACCAAACATACAGCAAACGGCTGCCAATATCAAAACCATGCAGATGAGCTGTTTTTTCATACGGTGATCTCCTCCCTGTATTCCCTGTCAAGTATTTTCAAAAGTGCAGGCTGAGCGTTTTTCAGCAGATATTTTTCGTCAAGAAAGGCATTGGCTTTCAGTTTTTCATACAAGGCACTGTCTGACAGAATTCTGTCAAGCGACTGCAAAAGATGATCTGTCAGCAAGCCGTTTTCGCCATTGCGTATCAGGTCGGCATGACCTTTGACGGAGCTTGCCACAACAGGCACCCCACAGTACAATGCTTCCATGACATTGAACGGCAAGCCTTCCATTTTTGCGGCTGTAACAAGCAAATCACTGCACCTGTAAAGCGGTGCTGTGTCCTGCACCTGTCCCCGAAAACGAACATATCTGTCCAATTCATATTCATGTACAAGCTGTCGGCAGCTTTCCAGCGTGTTTCCCTCTCCTGCCAGCACCAGCATAATATTTTTATGTATTTTCACCAAATCATTCAAAGCTGTAATAATGGCAGTCTGATTTTTTCTGTCGGAAAATTCTCCCACACACAGGAGCATTTTGTCACTGTCGGAAATATTCATAGAGTGTCGGATACGTTTTTTTTCTTTCTGTGAGATGACAGGAAATTTTTCTTCATCCAATCCCATGCCATATATATAATGTATCTTCTTTCCCAGCTGATATTTCCGGGCAAGTGTCCAATCTTCCCGATTCATCACAATTAAATCATCCGTAACATTTTTTGTCAGCTTTTCCGCATACAAATAGACACGGGATTTTAAACCGCCATGCTCTTTGAACATATACCCATGTGAGATATGTATACAATACGGTCTCTGTTTCATTCCCTTGACAGCCAGCCTTGCTGCTGCTCCCGCAAGCGTGGAATTGGAATACATCATATCATATCCGTTGACAACAATCAGTTGTCTGAGCTGACGGATGGTTCTGAGATTGTCAGGCGACAGAGGATTTTTGGTAAACCGCATATCATAGCAGTGGTCAATCAACGGGTGATCGGTCATACCCTGCACGGCAATATCCACGATATATCCCCTATTCTTAAAATACTGTATGTAGGGCAGGTGAAAATTCAGGATATGCGACACTCTCGATGCACAAATCAGGATTTTTTTCAAACTATATCATTCCTTTTTCAGAGACTGCATATATTTATCACTGATTTCCGCAGCCGTACCCGTATCAATAATTTGTCCCTTGTCAAGCCATACCGCTGTACGGCAGATTTTTTTCACCTGTGCGGCACTGTGCGATACATATAAAATCGTGGTTCCTGCTTTCAGCATTTGCTGAATACGTTCCTCACACTTCATGCGGAATTTGGCATCACCGACAGACAGGACTTCATCTGCAATGATAATATCTGCATTGACACAGGTTGCCAGTGCGAATCCCAGTCTTGCCACCATACCCGAAGAATAGTTTTTCATCGGCACATCTACAAAACGCTGTATTTCGGCAAATTCCACAATTTCATCAAAACGCTTTTTCATATATTTTTTGGTGTGTCCGTGCATGGCTCCCACAAGAAAGATATTTTCCCTTGCCGAAAGAGAACGGTCAAAACCGCCGCTGATTTCAATCAACGGTGCAATTGTGCCGTTGACTGTAATGCTGCCTCGTGTGGGCTTGATAATGCCTGCAATGGTTTTCAGCAGAGTGGATTTGCCTGAGCCGTTGCGTCCGATAAAAGCCAGGGCATCTCCTTTATGCACCTGAAGGCTGATATTTCGCAGTGCCCAGAATTCATCATAGCCCACTTTGCCCTTAATTCTGTTAATAAAATATTCTTTCAGACCGTCTTCACGGTTTTTGCTGAGATTGAACAGTACGGACACGTTGCGTACATCAATACAAATTTCCTCATCATCCAAATCATCCGTTCTCAGACTCCTGTTAATCACAGGATTGACAATTTCTACCGCTTCCCTTGAAATATCTATCATCATTTTTTCACCTCATATATACAGGAAGAAACGGTCTTCCTTTTCCCTGAATGTCGTAATGCCCAGAATCAGCGTCAGGATACTGTAAAAAGTAGCAACAATAATCATTCTCTCCGAAGGCATGGTATCATTGAGTGCAAAATCACGGAAAATGGAAATATACACATAAATAGGATTCAGCTCAAACAAAAAGCGGAACTGTTCCGGGATAATGTCAATCGGATAAAAAATCGGTGTCACATACAGCCAGACTCTTCTTACAATGTGATACAGATAATTGAGGTCTCTCAGAAATGTACCGTAGGCACAAAGGAACATTCCCAGTCCCAGCGTGAAGATATATACCAGTATAATCGGAAAGAAAATCAACAGCATTTTCCAGCTCAGCGGTACACCAATCAGCATTGACACGACAAAATATGGTACAAGTGAAAAAATGACCGTAATAAAATGCTGTGTAACACCGGAAATACAGAAAAAATAATTCGGAATCTTCATTTTTTTAATCATGGAGGCATTGTTGACCATACTGTTCATCGCACTGTTGGTGCCGTCCATAGCAAACGCAAACAACAGGTTTCCTCCCAGCCAATAAGACGGATAATAGGGAATCTCTCTCTTAAAAAGCGTTGAAAAAATAATCGTAATGACCACCATCATCAGCAGAGGACTAAGCATGGACCATGCGACACCCAGAACGGATTTATAATATTTCTTTTTAAAGTCCCTTTTGATAATCTCTTTCAGGAAAGGAACATAATACATAAATTCATTGATACCTTTTGTGAACATCTTTCCAACTCCCGTAGTTTATAATACAAATTCATTATAACATTATCAAGCAATCTTGTCTATCATATTTTTTAACATAATTTATGACAAAAAAATTGCCTGTTCTCTGTCGTGAAAAAGGGTTGACTATCATAATTTGATATATTAAAATAAGAATGTGTACGCATGAAAAGGCAGGTGAAAGTGAATTGATCAAGCAAAATCAAGGAAAACTCAACGCTGTCCATGTGACAATGGATATTTTTATCAGTTTTTCAAGCTGTACTGCCTCGTATTTTGCTTATAAGTATATTTTCGGAAATGATCTGCTGTATGAATACGGCTATGACATTGGAATCATTGTTTCCGTACTCGCTGCGGTAGCAGTATGTCAGATATTGTTTAACAGAGCGTATGATCTGTATCGTTCCTATCGTTCCACCAGCTTTTTGGAAGAGGCTTCCAATGTGCTCAAATCGGGGATCGTGCTTTGCATTGCACAAATCTTCATTGCGATTGTTACGGCAAGGCTTTTTCAATTTCAGATCATCATTATTATTTATTATTTTATCAATACGTTCATTTCACTGTTTTACCGTGCCGTGCTGAGAAGTATCCTCAAGTACATGAGAAGCCGGGGCTACAATAAAAAATATATTGCCATTATCGGTGTCAATAACTGTACGGAAAATTTCGTCGACAAAGTACAGACTTCGCCTGATTTGGGCTTTGAACTTTCGGGATATTTTGCCGCTGCTCCTCACTCACAACTGAAAATTCCCTATCTGGGCAATTTCAAAAAGATTTCTTCTTTCTTTAAAACAGCTCCGCCTGATGAAGCTGTGATTATGCTTTCCGACAAGCTCCAGCCTTCATTAGACCATCTGATGGCGATATGTGAAAACTGGGGGATTAAATTTTCCATCCTGCCCAATATGTTTGCAAGTTTTTCTTCCAGAATCTATATTTCGAGCTTTGACGGACTTCCTCTGCTGAGCATACGGAACGTGCCGCTTGAAAATACATTCAACAAATTCATCAAACGGATACTGGACATTGTTATTTCCTTTTTGATGTTGATTTTTCTGTCGCCTCTCATGCTGATCACCGCAGTGATTATCAAAATTACCTCTCCCGGAAGTGTCATCTTCAAGCAGGAACGTGTGGGAATGTCCAACCGTCCCTTTACCATGTACAAATTCCGTTCCATGAGAGTCGAAACAGAGGGAGATCTTTCCATGACAGAAAAAAATGATGAACGCTGTACCCGTTTCGGAGCCTTTATCCGAAAATTCAGTATCGACGAACTGCCGCAGCTTTTCAATGTCCTGAAAGGCGATATGAGTCTTGTCGGTCCCCGTCCGGAAATTCCGTACTATGTGGAGCATTTCCGGAAATCCATTCCTTCCTATATGGTCAAACATTATGTCAAACCCGGCATTACCGGCTGGGCACAGGTCAACGACCTGCGTGGAGGTGATACCTCTATTGAAGAACGTATCCGATATGATTTATATTACATTGAAAACTGGTCTGTCGGCTTTGACATCAAAATTTTGCTGAAGACTCTCACCAAAGGCATTTTTTCCAAAAATGCCCGTTAGATTTGTTTTGACAGGAGTTGTTTTTGTTGCTGTTTTATACTTTGAATCATTTGCTTTTATGGCTGTGGGCGTGGCTGTTCTGTTTTAAAAAGCCCTCCAAAACCAAAAATATTGTTTTTGTCTGCATTGCCTTTACACAACTGCTGCTGGTCATGGTGCTGCGAAATCAGATCGGCTATGACTACAATATGTATGCGGTAGGATTTCAGCAGATCTCCGCCGAGGGTTTCAGCAGCCTGACTTACAAAGACTGGGAAATCGGCTTTGTCCTGCTGACAAAGGTGCTGGGACTGATACTGCCAAGCTATATCTGGTATATTGGTTTTCTGAGTTTCCTTGCCATTATTCCTGCGGCTGTCTTCATTGCAAGAAATTCCGAAACCCCCTGGATTTCTACGATTCTTTATATCAATCTGTTTATTTTCTTTATGGAATTCAACTTCCTGCGTCAGATGATTGCGGTTTCCTTTGTCATGCTGGCATGGCTGTTCATCAAAAAAAATAAATTCATTGCCTTTGCAGTGACCATTCTGTTCGCATCTCTTTTCCATCAGACCGTTCTGGTCATGCTGCCTGTTTACTTCCTGATTAAAATGCAGCCCAAACTCAAAGAACTGATTGTATACGGTTATTTGATTCTGTGGTTCTACATGGCATCCGAGGGCTTTATCAATATTCTGACAACCTTTTACCATGAGGAATACAGCAACACGGTTTTCATCAAAGAAGGTTTGTCTTTCGTTTATGCCATCGTTCCGCTTGCCGTGACAGCGGCGGCATTTCTCCTTGTGAAATGGGGAACCCTCAACGTCACAAACGAAAACAAGTATCTTATCAATCTTTCTCTGATTTGTACGATTTTAATGGTCACCATGTCCAAACACAGCATTATTGAAAGACTTTCCTATTACTTTGTCATCTTTCTGATTCTGCTGGTGCCTGTCATTTACCGTTCCCTCTGTGCCAAAGGAATTCAGGCATCCTTTGGCGGCAAAACGATGGAACTGACCTCCGACAAACAAAAGAAAATCCTTGCTGTCGGCTTTTTGACCGTCATTCTGATACTGTCCTATTTCCACTTCTATTACGGTCTGTTTGAAAACGCCCACGGTGCCGTTCCCTATGATATATGGCTCCGTTTCGACGGTTCCAAGGAAATTCGTCAGTTTCTGTCTCTATAAAAACAATAATCATTCTCGATTTCATATCACAAATATCTAAATTTATTTTTTTCCTGTCTTTACCAAATAAAAAAACGTACATTTTTCGATATAATTATTGACAAACTTGTAACGGTTGTGATATGATATGGTTGTTCAGAATCATTATATTTAATTTTAGGAGGATGTTTATCATGAACACTAAAAAATGCTTGGTAGCTGCTCTTGCAGCAGCCGTTGCCGTTTCTGCTTCTGCAGTATCTGTTAGTGCGATTGCCCCCGGCGTAACCGATGCTACAGCTAAAGATACCGTTGTTGTCGAACTCGGTAAAGTTACCCATTTCCACGTTGACATCAACGATGTATCTATCGATGCAGACGTTCCTGCCGATGCTATCGCAGCCGGTGAAGCTCTTACTTTCGGTGCCGCTACTATCACAAATGTTGATATCGAAGCAGCTGTCGCAGCTCTTCCGGATGTCGCTACTTCTGAAATTCTCGACATCTTCTTCCTCGATGAAGACGGCAATAACGTATCTTTCAACAGTGTAGGCGTTGACATGACTGTTACAACCACTACTACTGCCTATGAGACACTTTATATCTTTGATGAAGCAAGCGGTCTCGTGAAACTCGCTGATGCTGACGGCAACAAGCTTTCCTGCAAAGCTCCTCACTTCTCTTACTATGTTCTTACCAAGACAGGTACACCGGAAGAGCCTTCTCAGGAATCTCAGCAGTCCCAGCAGTCCGTTGCTCCCCAGCAGTCCCAGCAGTCCGTTGCTCCCCAGCAGTCTCAGCAGGCTTCTCAGCAGTCCGCTGCTCCCGGTGTAAACACAGGTGATTCTGCTGCAACAGCAGCCGTATTCGCTATCATCGGTGCTGCTGCTCTCGGTACAGCTCTGGTTGCTTCCAAGTCCAAGAAATATTCCAAATAATTAAAAAGCGTTCTGTGTGAACCGCTTTTTACATACGGGAGCATTGTCATTCGGCAATGCTCCCGTTGTTATATCAAGGAGGTTTATGTTGATGAGTATCAAAACAAAAATCATTTCTGTTCTGTCCATGATTGTAACTGCATTTTCCGCATTTTCCGTGAGTGCCAATGCTGCTGCCGAAAAAAACTTTGCTACAGGCGATAACTCCATGATACTGATTCTTGCCATTGTCGGTATCGGTGTGGCTGCCCTTGTCATTGTGCTGCTGACATTGCTCGGCAACAAGAAAAATAAAAAATAATCTTTTTTCGGACACTGTTTGACACAGTGTCCGATTTTTTAGTTGCACTCTTTCCGAATAATTGTTATAATCATCACAGAACTATTTTATGAAAGGATGCTGACCATGAATTTTAAAAAAATCTTATGCACTGCCCTTGCCGCTGTCACAATGATTGTCCCGATTCTGTCAGGCTGTAAACACGTTGAAAAAGATGAGCTCTTTAAAGTGGAATCCTCCGCCGAGAAATCACAGGTATCTGTGCAGACATCCGGAAACAGCCATGACAGCGAAGAAATCACGCCTGCTCTATGGAAGGCGGAAAACCCGGATGGCAGTTATCTGTATCTGTTCGGCTCGATTCATGCGGCAGATGATGCCGTGAACCATCTTCCCGACTACTTTGAAAAAGCTTATGCCGAATGTGACGCTTTGTCCTTTGAAATTGATATGTCCAATCTGATGGACGATATGGAAACCGCTGTACAGATGATGGGCGATATGATGTATACGGACGGTACTACCATCAAAGACCATCTCTCCGAGGACACCTATGAAAAACTTGTGAAGCTTCTTCGGGACAATAACGTCTATAATTCTCTCTATGATTATTACAAGCCTTTGGTATGGGAATCGCTGATTGAAAATATTGTCATTTCTCAGGCAGGGCTGAACTCGGAAAAAGGTGTTGATATGGTACTGACAAACCGTGCCAAACAGGACGGCAAACAGATTATGGAAGTCGAATCCATGGATTTTCAGATGAATCTGTTCAATGGCTTTTCCGATGAGTTAATCGAAATGATGCTTGCCGCATATGTAGAGGATGCCTCCATTGAAGAACAGGCGGAAGAATTAAAAGAGCTGTATGCCCGTTGGAAATCCGGCACCATGACAGCAGAAGATGCTGAGGAATTTGACGAATCCCAATTAACAGAAGAAGAAAAAAAGCTCCTTGAAGAATACAACAGCGGACTTTTAATCAACCGTAATGAAAACATGGCTGAAAAAGCTGCCGAATACAGCAAAAGCGGTCAGACAGTCATGCTGGTAGTCGGTGCCGCTCATTATCTCGGAGATGACGGCATTGTCAGTCTTCTGGAAAAACAGGGTATGACCGTCACCCGAATCACCTCTCCCGACCAAATCACTGCTCAGAGCAAACTTGCCGCATAAAAAATTCTGCTCCGCAGACTTTCCGTAAAGCCTGCGGAGCAGTTTTCATTCAGCTGCTGTATTTCATTCTGACGGAATCCATTTTGCCCTGGTCAGCCTGTTCGGACTTGTACCAGCCTCTTGCTTCCATCTTGCTGTAGATCTGTTCCTGAATGTTTAGGGCGGTATTCAGGGAATCGGAAAATGCCTGATGCACATCTGCACTCGATGACTCAATCGTGCCGTGCATGAACAGGTCACATACACCCTTTTCCAGCAAAAGCATATTCTCCATTAAGTTTCTGTCGTCCATGTCCGTTCTCCTCCTCAAAGCAAGTCGTAAAAGTTCTGAAAAATTATTTGGTGCTGTCTCTGAATCTCCTGTGCAAAGGCACGCAGTTCATTGTCCTGAATACGGCTGGCTGTTTCGGAACACTGTGTTTTGAAGTACTGTTCGTGACCGAGAGCATCTTCTACATAAATCAGTTCTTTTGATGTCATACTTGTTTCCCTCCTGTGAATTGGTACAATCATAGCATACCCGATTTTCCGCCTGGCTATACAAGGACTTTCAAAAAATTTTAACAGCCTGTATGATATTTTCGTCATACAGGCTGTTAAAATTTATTCTGTTTCAGAAATTTTTTCGCTGTCGTCTGCTGTGGGTTCTTCGGATTCGACTGCAATCACAACAGGTTTTTCGGGTGTTTTGACTCTCACAAAAGCACAACTGTCACGGGGAATTGTCAGTTCGTCACCGTCCAGCTTTGTTCCCATGAACGTTTCACCGCCTGCAAACTCCTGCGGCACTTGAAACGTAATCGTATAATCTGCCGCATTGAACACGCACAAAAGCATATCCTTTTCATCGGAACGGATATAACCCATCGTTCTGCCGGTAGAGCCAAAGTCCTTAATGTCACCGTCATACAGGCATGAACAGGCATGACGCATTTTTCCGAGTTCCTGATACCATTGGAGCAAGCCTTTGTCCTCACGTCCCCAAGGGAATGTCGCACGGTTAAACGGATCTTTGTAACCCTCCACACCGACTTCATCACCATAGTAAATACACGGTACACCCGGCAATGTATACAAAATACCGCTTGCCAGCCTCATTCGTCTGAGACCGTATTCTCTCTGTTCGGGAGAAAGTCTTGTTGCCGCCTGCCATTCTCTGCCTCTGCCGTACTGCTTTTCCCCTGCCAAAAGTGTAATCACTCTTTCGGTGTCATGCGTACCAAGCAGATTCATCAAAGAACGCAGAACCGGTCTCGGATAGTTTTCCACTACCGTCATGACAATTTCCAGCATATTCTTGCCGTCTCCGCAGTCCAGAAAACCTAAAATGGCATCTCTGAACGGATAGTTCATCACGCTGTCCAGTTCTTTTCCGTACAGGAAACGTCTTCTTGAGCCATAGCTTTCTTTATTGGAGGCATCTTCCCAGACTTCTCCCAAAAGCAAAGCATCCGGATTCTCTGCCTTGACAGCCTCACGGATATATTCAATGAATTCATCGGGCAATTCGTCCGCTACATCCAGCCGCCAGCCACTGTTGCCGCATCTGATCCACTTGCGGATAATACCGTTTTCACCGTTGATATACTCATTGAACGAGTTGGAAAGTTCCTCCACTTCGGGAAGTGTATGAAAGCCCCACCATGAATTATAGATATTGGGCCATTCAATGAATTTGTACCATGTATAATACGGGGATTCCTTGGAATTATACGCACCGTTACCCGGATAACGGTTCTCACGGTTGAAGTATTTACTGTCACTGCCCGTATGACTGAACACACCATCATTGATAATTCTGATGTCCAGTTTTTTGGCTTCTTCGCAAAGCTCTTTAAAATCTTCCTCTGTCCCCAGTACAGGATCAATTTTTTCATAGTCACCCGTATCGTAACGGTGATTGGAATAAGCCTCAAATATGGGATTCAGATAAATACAGCTTACACCCAGACTTTTCAGATACGGCAGCTTCATGGTAATGCCTTTGAGATCGCCCTGAAAGAAATCCGAATTGGTAATCATACCAAACTCATTTGGTCTCCAGTCGGGAATCACATTCCAGTCTGTCTGGATTTTCTTGTCGGGATAGATTCCCTCTTTTTTCTCACCGGAAAAACAGAATCTGTCAGGAAAAATCTGATACATGATACCGCCCGGCAGCCAGTCGGGTGTTTTAAAATCGGCATCATAGCAGGTAAGCTGAAATCTTGGTTCACAATCACTCATGGCAAGATACCCCTCACCAAAGCCCTGCTTCATGACGTAACGTCTGCCCTGACAGGTGTCCAGTCCGAAATGATACCAGTACAAACCTACTGCATCGACTTTCACATCACATTCCCATTGTTCGTGGTCATCCCCCACCATGCCTGCCCAGAACATTCCATAGTTATCCGTATCACCGTACTTGTCGTCTTTGACAGCCAGAAAGGCTCCCGTACATTTCAGATTTCTCGGCAAAACGATACGGAAATGAATACTTGTTCCGAATGGAATCGCTCCCACAGGACTCCGATATTCTGTTTCCCTTGAATTAAAAATTTTCATCACTACAAAACCCCTCATGTAAAAAGAAAATTTCAAATTTTTTGTTGTATGTTTCCCCATCAAACACGAATAAAATTATAATACCATCTTTGATTTGTGTCAAGTAAGTTTTCGGTTAAAAATCGGTCTGATAATGCTCGACCATATGCCAGAGTGGTTCTTCGACAATGGCTTCCACTTTTATGCCGTCACTTGTATACTCTTCCGACTGCAAAGCACCCGCTTTTCGCAGGACAGCTATCACAGAGGCTTTGTCAAACGGCACCAAAAGCGTGAATTTTCTCAGACGGACAGGCAGATTCCTTTCAATGGCTCTCAGAAGTTCCCCCATTCCCACGCCTGTTTTGGCACAGATACGGACACTTTCCCTGCCCATCGGCAAATCATCGGGATTTCCCACCAAATCACATTTATTAAAAACAGAGAGAATCGGTCTGTCACTGCATCCCAACTCCGATAAAAGTTTGCCGGTGACCTCCAGATGCAGTTCAAATTCCTCACTTGACGCATCACACACATTCAATATGATATCCGCTAAAGCCGCTTCTTCGAGTGTGGACTTGAAAGCCTCTACCAAATGGTGCGGCAGTCTGCGGACAAGGCCGACGGTATCAATCAGCATGACAGACACACCATTCGGCAGTTTCAATGCCCTTGAAGTCGGGTCCAGTGTTGCAAACAGCTTGTTTTCCGACAAAACGCCTGCCTGTGTGAGTGTATTCATCAAAGTGGACTTTCCCGCATTGGTATAGCCCACAATCGCAACCGTAATAATCCCATCTTTTTTACGTCTTGCACGGAGCTGTTCACGCCTGTTGGTCATTCTTGCAAGTTCTTCTTTAAGATATTCGATTTTTCTGCGGATGTGCCTTTTATCCGTTTCGAGCTTGGTCTCACCCGGACCTCTGGTACCGACACCGCCGCCCAGACGGGACATTTCCTTGCCTTTGCCCGACAGTCTCGGCATGAGATACTTTAACTGTGCCAGTTCTACTTGTAATTTACCCTCGTTTGTCTTGGCACGAATCGCAAAAATATCCAGTATCAGCATGGTACGGTCAATGGTTCTGACATCCGTTTCATTTTCAATATTCCTGATTTGCGTGGGAGTCAGTTCCGTGTCAAACACGATAAAGTCAATTTCATTCCGGCCGCAAAATTCTTTGATTTCTTCCAAGCGTCCCGAACCGATACAAGTTGCTCCGTCAGGCTTGTCACGCTTCTGCATGACAGATGCCACCGGTTCTGCTCCGGCACTTTTCACCAGCTCATACAGTTCCTTCATGGAGTTTTCCGCATCATATTCTCCCGTATCAATGCCCACTAACAGGGCTCTTTGTATTTTTTCGGCATTTTCATGCATTTCCATAGCATCACTGTCCTTTTTCGTCAATTTACAGTATCAACATTATACCATAATTTTTTATTTTTAGAAAGATAAAAATATTGTTATTATGCTAAATATATGTTAATATGAAAGAGAAATATTTTTTAATCGAAAGGATGTCTGTCACAAAAAATGGAAAATAAAATCAATCAACTTGCTGCACAACTTCTGAAAGACGGCTTTTGGGATTCTTTCAATGAAGAAAGCTATATTTCCGTCAAAAATACAAACAGTCAGGAAACATTTGTCCGTGTTTTCAGGGAATGTTCCGGTATTTACGGACTGGGCGTGTATACCACGGCAGAATATTACGCCTTGTCACAGGAGATACTGGCGGATAAAGAAGAAGGATGTATCATTCCCATTTCCTTTCTGCAAAACGCCTTTGTAGGCTCATGGGACATTGAATTGGGAAACGAAATTGATCCCGATCAGGATATATTTTCATTTGACGAATTCAGAAACGGCTATATTCTGGAAGTGGAAGACAAAAAAACAACAGCCTTATTGCTTGATGTCATGGAATCACTGGTAAAGGCTTTTGAACGCTATGATTTACAGCTTTATCGGAAAGGCATGACCATCAACAAAACTTCCAACGGTGCGATTCTTTTATTGGAGCCTGAAATGAATTTCTTTGAATTTCATTCCAAAATCGGTATCACATTCCGACAGAACGACAGCCTTGCAGAACTTCAGGCAATGAACAGCACCAAAAGACAAATATTTGTGGATACGTTTCTCTCTCCGTTTGAAGTGCCCATTCAAAACGGTTCACATTTTCCCTGTGCATTTTATGCTGTGGATATCGCAGACGGAGAACTGCTTCAGACACTTGAGATAGAAAAAGATGATAATCTTGCTTTCAAATGTGCCGACCTGATTCTGAATCTCTCCCGACAATTCGGAAAACCCTCTGCCATTATCTGCCGCCATCCCGTATTTTACACGCTGATAAAGGATTTCTGTGACAAAATCAACGTCGCTCTGACATTTCAACAAAATATGCCCGAATGTATTACCCAAGATACCCTTATGTCACTTGCTCAGGAAATCATGCCCTTTTTCTCACAGTTTTTCGATCTGATGGATTCTTCCGACACCGAGCCTGCCTCTTCCGAAACGGTCTATTCCGACAAACCGCTTACTTACAAAATATCCGTTTCCGTTGACAAGGGCTGCTACAGACATATCAAAATTTCCGCCAATGCCACACTGGAAGAACTGCACAACGCCATACAACAGGCTTTTGATTTTGACAATGACCATGCCTATGCCTTTTTCACGGACAATCACGCATGGAGTGACAATGCCTATTATTGTGACGGTATCGACAACCGCTATCCCCTGACACAGGAACATACCCTTTATGAAGTACTGAAAGAGAAAAAACCGTTTTTGTATTTGTTTGATTTTGGTGACGAGTGGCGTTTTCAATGCAAACTTCTTTCCGTAACGGAGGAAGAATGTCCCGAGGCCGTTCTCTGGAAATCTGTCGGAAAAGCTCCCGAACAGTATCCCGATTATGATGAAGAAGATTTTTGATAATGCTGTTTCAATTTATGACAAATTGTGCTATAATACTCCTAACACGATTTTAATTAGTAAAAGAGGCTGATTTTTATGAACAAAGAGTATGATGTCCTGATAGTCGGTTCCGGTGCAGCCGGCTTATATGCCGCCTTACAGTTCCCTGAAAATGTGCGTGTACTGATGATTTCCAAGCGGGAACTGACACTCTCGAATTCTTCTCTTGCACAGGGCGGTGTGGCTGCCGTTCTCGATAAAAGCAATGACAATTTCAAGCTTCACATTGCCGATACGCTCATTGCAGGCAAATATAAAAATAATTTGCAGGCAATTGAGGTACTTGTATCCGAAGGTCCCGATGACGTTATGAAACTCAAAGAAATGGGCGTGGCTTTTGATTTGGATGAGCGTGGACGGCTCCAGATGACGCTGGAAGCAGGTCACTCCCGTCACAGAATCGTTCATCACAAGGACTCCACCGGCAAGGCTATCGTGGAAACCCTGATTGAACAGGTGCAAACGCACAAAAATATCGAAATTCTTGACCACACGCTCCTTTACAAGCTCGAAAAGACAGACAAAGGATTTCTGGCAGGTTTGATTTTCTCTGACGGTTCTTCCAAAATAATCGCTGCTCATTACTGCATTATGGCGTCAGGCGGAATCGGAAGAGTTTATCAATACACTACCAACTCTGCCATTGCAACAGGTGACGGCATTACACTGGCCTATATGCTGGGGGCAAAAATCAAAAACCTTAGTCTGATACAGTTCCATCCGACTGCCTTTGCCGCTGAAAATGACAGGGAAAGATTTTTAATCAGCGAGGCTGTCCGTGGAGAAGGTGCCGTACTGCTCAACTGTGACGGGGAAAGATTTGCGGAAAAATATGATTCTCGCGGAGAACTTGCTCCGAGAGATGTCGTTTCCAATGCTATTATGCTGGAATCCCGTGCCAAAGGCAATGAAAAATTCTATCTGGATATTACTCACAAAGATCCCGAGTTTGTCAGAAACCGTTTCCCCATGATATATGAAAAGTGTCTCGAAGAAAATATTGATATTACCAAACAATGGATACCGGTATTCCCGTGTCAGCACTATCTGATGGGCGGTATTGATGTAGACCTGTATGCACGTACTACGGTTGACAGACTCTATGCCGCAGGCGAATGTTCCCATACGGGCGTACACGGTGCCAACAGGCTCGCAAGCAACTCTTTATTGGAAGCACTGGTATTCTCCCGCAGAGCCGCCAACGACATCACCGCAAGACTTCAGAAAGAAGACAATACGCCTTTCCCCGACTTTGCGGAACAGGAAGATTTGAGCGGCAAAGAACTTCCTCACGGTTTCAGAACCGAAATCAGAAAAATCATGCAGGACTGTCATTTTGTCATTCCCAAGCCTGAGGCAGTGCCTGACGGTCTGAAACGCTCCAAAGAAATTCTCGACACGCTCAACAACGGCGGCTATACCGTCAATCAGGACTTTGTAGAGGCAAGAAGTCTTGCCACAGTGGCTTGCATTGTATTGCAGGAGGTTATGAATCAACATGATACTGAATAAAATCTATGTGGACAATCTTATCAAAACCGCACTTTTGGAGGACATCAATTATTGTGATGTCACAACAGACTATCTGATTCCTGCCGGACAGGAGGGGGACGGAAAATTTGTCGCCAAAGCCGACGGCATTGTATGCGGCACGGAAATCGCTGTCAGAGTGTTTCAGATTCTTGATGAAAGCATTTCTTTTGCCATTCTCAAACAGGACGGTGAAGAAGTCAAAAAGGGTGATGTCATTCTTACGTTGAAAGGCAAAACGGCTGTCCTTCTCAAAGGTGAACGCACGGCATTGAATCTCATTCAGCACATGAGCGGCATTGCCACCGCTTCTGACAGATATGCTAAAATTGTGGCAGGCACCAATGCCACTATCGCTGACACCAGAAAGACACTCCCCGGACTTCGCCCCTTACAGAAATATGCTGTCATGACAGGCGGTGCCAAAAATCACCGCTACAATCTTTCCGATGCAGCCATGCTCAAAGACAATCACATTGACGCAGCAGGCGGCATTACCAACGCTATCACCAAACTTCGTCAGAAAATCGGCCACATGACCAAAATTGAAGTCGAAACACGTAATCTTGACGAACTGAATGAAGCTCTTGCCGCAAAAGCAGATATTATCATGCTGGACAATATGTCTCCCGAACTCATGAAACAGGCTGTCGAAATCACAAACGGCAGGGCAATTCTGGAAGCGTCGGGCGGTATTACAGATGAAACGCTCCGAGCTGTTGCCGAAAGCGGTGTTGATATTATTTCTGTTGGTGCACTGACACACTCCGTCAAGGCTTTTGATATTTCCATGTACATTCAATAAAACAAAACTCCCGTAAGCAATTACGGGAGTTTTTGATTTTAATATATTCTGAAATTGGAAGTACTCCAGGTATTCTGATAGATATACATGGAAGTGCTGTCAGGGCTTAAACAATAGAAGTAATGGTTCACTGTGCTGCCCCAGCCCAGATTGTTGTTTTCAACCTGTGCATCAAAGATATAGTGTCTGCCGTTGATGTTCGCATCAACCCAGTAGTGATTGCCGTAGCCGCCTGCACTCATGCCGACCAGTCCGTGCACAACATGGGCATCATAGCCGATTCTCTGCATGACTGCCGCAAGCGTACACGCATAATCATAACAGTTGCCCAGTTTTTTGACCAGTGTGGAATACGCTGACAAAACAATCTCTCTGTCATTATCCGAGACATAATTCATACCATATAAGGGGGAATAATCATAACTGATATACGCATAATTGATATTGGTTGCCAGATAGTCATAGCAAGCCTTGAGCTTATGGGCAGCGGTCATTTTGGAATAGAGGATATCACCGAAAATACTATCAATTTTATCGTCCAAAAGCTTGGAATTGGTTTTGACGGGATTCAGCTTGGCGGAATTCAGGATGTCATCATCGGAACTCCATGCATAAATCTGTACAGGCTCAGTGACCTTGACATTGACAAAAGCTGTTTTACCGTTGGCTGTTTTCACAGTGATTTTTGCATTGCCCTCATTTTTGGCAGTGACAAGACCGTTTCCGTCTACATTGGCGACGTTTGGGTTATTGCTGTAGTATGTCACCTTAGCGGGATAGGAGTTACTCGGCAAATAATAAACGATTCTGAAAGTATCACCTGTTTCAAGCTCGGCATAATCCTGTTTGACGGAAATTTTGTCGGGATTTTTCTTGACAGTCACTTTGCAGGTATCTGTCTTGCCGTTGTAGGAAGTCACAGTAATCACAGCCGTGCCTGCCTTTTTGGCAGTGATATTTCCTCTTTCATCACAGGAAACAATGCTGTTATCAGCGGAAACATATTTTCTGACATGGGAAGCTGTATTTTCAGGGGTATAGGCATGGAACTGATAGTTGTCTCCCTCTGCCAGCGTGAGGACTTTTTTTGTCAGAGTAATGCTCGACGGAGCCTTTTTGACTGTTACTTTACAAGTATCTGTCTTGCCGTTGAAAATCCTGACGGTAATCGTTGCCGTACCCTCTTTTTTGGCTGTCATATAACCTTTGGAGTCGAAGGAAACAATGCTGTTATCACCGGAAGAGTAACTTCTTACACAGGCGGTCGTATTTTCGGGAACAGTCGCATAAAATTTATAAGTTTCACCGATACCCATTTCCATGTTATGACAGTTCAGGGTAATTTTAGACGGTGCTTCCTGCACTTTCACATAGCATACAGCTTTTTTTCCGTTGTGCGTCACAACAGAAACGGTAGCCGTACCGACACCTTTGGCAGTGACTTTTCCTGTGTTGCTCACATAGGCCACATTCGGGTTGCTTGTCATCCACAAAACAGACTGATTGGAAGCATTGTTCGGAACAACTGCCGAAGCAAGCTGATAACTTTCGCCATTGCCGATAACAATTTCGGATTTGCTGAGAGACACGCTTTCTGCTGCAACAAAGATCGTTGAGGGTGTCGGAGCATAAGCCGTTACCGTTGCAGACGGCAGGGCAGGAACGGCAGAAATAATCAATGCCGACATCGTACAAGCTAAAAGTTTGTTAATATTTTTATTCATAAGTAAAATCTTTCCTTTCTTAGACCTCACTCATTATATAACAAACTTGTAATAATTGCAACAGCTTTTTCATTTTTCGTTACATCAAGAAAAATTGCACAATATTATATTTTTATTTTTGTACAAATTTTATATCAATTATGCTCCCAACCAGTAGCTTTGTCCGGGAGTCGTACTGCCGATAGCGGTATCTGTTGCCATATAGTAATGATCCTGATATTTCAGATAGAGTCTGATTCCCATGCCGTTCGGTGCGAGCCTGTTTGTGATAAGTTCATAGTAGTCGGAGCCTGCATAATTGTAACGGAATGCAACAGATGACTTCCATTCCTCCGAATTACTGAATACCATCAGATTCGTATAAAAAAGATGTTCGCCCTTGAAGCCCTGTGTCACTTCCACCTTGACATCTTCCCATTTTGTACCCTCAGGCACCTTGACCATAAAATTATATTTGCCGTTGTCCATCTTGTAGCGGTTGGTGCAGTCAATAACAGAATGGTTTTCCACATAGGTCACACCGTCCTCAATGCCGAGAGATACTTCTTTGATAATGCCGTCAGCAATCGCATTGACATCAAGCTGTCCGACAGCCTCTTCTTCCGTCAGACCGTCCTCGATTTTGTCAGCGAGAAGTTCCTGATAGTAGTCCAGATATTCATTTTTCCTGTTTTCCGAAACACCGTTCAGTCTTTCTTCCAGGGCCGTTAAAAATTCCTGTTTTGTCATGATTGTTTCCTCCGTTATTTATTTTTAATATCAATATTGCCGTTGACGGTCTTGAAATAGAAATCACCGTTATCATTAACGCTGTCGGGAACATTGACCGAACCGTTGGTGCTTTGGGCAGTATAGCTTTTATTGGCAGGTACCGTTCCCGTAATACTGCCGTTGACGGTATTCATATGCATCCTGTCGGAAACAGACACTCTGAATTTGATACTGCCGTTGACGGAGTGTGCCTGAAAGTATTTGATAATTTCTCCGTCCGGTTCAATATCACCGTTGGTTGTTGTAAAATCCGCAGAACCTGCATTTTTGATATTCTTTGCAACTATTTTTCCGTTAGTGGTAAGAGCGTGTATTTTTCCGTTCAGTTCACCGTCCAAGGCAATATCTCCGTTGGTTGTTTCTGCTGTCAGATTTTGCAGTACATCGGCACTGCAATGAATTTTTCCGTTTACTACGGAAAGATGTGCTTCGTCAAATGTAAAGCCTTTCGGTATGGTAATATTTCCGTTGGTAGAGTATGCATAAATTTCTTCATACAATTCATTTGGAAGATAAATTTGTATTTTTTCGATTTCCTTGTAGAAAAATCCTATTTTTTCATACCAAGGTCTGTCGTCACGGCAAAAAATCATTAATTGTCCGTCATCGTTGACATTGCACTCATGGTAAATTTTCTCACTGTCATAGCAGATGATTTTACAGTTTTTGTCATCGGAAAGATATATTTCAATATCGTCCGTTATTTCGCTGACATGAACGCCGTCAAAGCTGTCCGTAATATCAAAGACTTTCTTTTCAAAGCTGATGTTGGAGAACTTTCTCATATCAAATCCCACTACCATGAGTGAAACAAATATCAGGACGGCACCGATGATGACAAGTGCCAGCGATACCAGCAGGCTGATTTTGGTTGACTTCTTCATTTTTCAGTCCCCTTTCTCTGAGCAAGTTTCGATTTGATTTTTTTCAATCCCGTCCCCGTCAGTCTGATATAGCCGAAAGTCATTCTGCCTGCCTCCATGCATACAGGGATTGCCAATCCCAGAAGTACCATCCCGCAGCCGAATATAAACATTCCCGATAAAACCTGACCGTTAAACAAGCTCATAAACAGTGCGATAATTGCAGCTATACCCGACACAGCAAATGACAGTGCAATGATATAAATGCACAGTATCAGCACCCACAATACCAAGTACAATGTAAATGCCACCGCAATCAGTGATATGCCTATCGAAAACCATATCGGAAAGCCGATCGTCAGCAGTACGATTTCAAACGCACTCAGTTTTCTTTGAGGTGTGACCTTTGTTTTCAGCAGCTTTTCAACAGGCATATCGCTGATAATTCTGTCGGCAATTTCACTGACACCGCCCATGGCTTTGACAGCCTGTTCCTGTGTCAGACCGTCCTCGATTCTGTCATCAATCATTTCGGAATAATATTCCAGAGATTTTTCCCTGTCCTCTTTCGGCACACCCTGCAATTTTTCCGACAGGTCATTGAGAAATTCCTGTTTATTCATGCTCATCATTCTCCCTTGTCACATAGTTATAAATAGCGGTGATTTCCTTCCATTCCTCCGAAAAGGCTTTGAGTCTGTCAAGCCCCGACTGAGTGATATGGTAATATTTGCGAAGTCTGCCGTTGTGTTCCACAGAGTTCACGGTAAGCATTTCCGCTGTTTCCAGTCTCCTCAGTATCGGATAGAGTGTTGATTCCGAAATTTCAATATACGGTCTGATATCCTTGATGATCTGATAGCCGTAGGAATCCTCGTCTTTGATAGCGGCAAGCACACACACATCAAGCAAACCTCTTTTGATTTGTATATCCATCGAATACCTCCTTTCGTATAATACTATACTACACATAGTATTATTTGTCAAGAGGTATGCAAAAAAAAATTTTCCCGTACATGACCTTTTCGGTCATATACGGGAATTTCATACAATATTCATGCCAACAGCAACGCCCCTCCATCTGCCAGATACAACAGCAGTCCTGCAATCGTGATTACTAAAGCAATTTTAAAAACAATTTTCAGAAAACCTTTAATCACGTCTCCGAACTCACCAAACAGTAAAGCTGCTCCAATCAAAATTGTCAGCCCTCCCAGCAGATACGGCAGGATTGCCATCAGAACGCCAAACAAAAGACACCCTACCACTATCGCCGCAATCAGAAAAATAAGAATAGCCGTCAGCATTCATTCACGCCTCCATTATTGTTCAGCTTCCCGCACTTTCATAGGCAGAAAGTCCCCTGTGCCAGATCAACAAGGCAATCGACATAAACACAACAGATATTGCCACCGTTCCGCCAATGTGAAACAACGGATTTTCCCCTGTCAGAAAATACATCGCGGATAGTAGCCTGTGAACGCAAAGGGAATGATATAGGTAATCAGCATTTTCACAAACGGAGAATATATCGTTGTGGGATATTTTGCAAACTCATTCATACCGTACACCATCTGAATGATAAAACCGCTGCTTTTCAGCCAAAATGCCAGTGCACCCGTGGCAATTTTAATTGCTGTATAAATCAGCATGGCAAACGGTATAACCACAAAAAACAACAGCACACTCAGCGGTGTCACGTACAGATTCACACTTCCCCCTACATAAATCATCAGGCCGATTCCGACAACCAGTTCTCCGACAGCGTCTATCTGGAAAGTCTCGGCTATCACATGAAAAAGCGGATTGATCGGTCTTGTCAGATACTTGTCAAAATCGCCTTTCTTGACAATGAAATAGCCTACACACCATAAATTGTCTGTCAGAAGATGGTCTATGCCTTTCGGAATCTGTGAAAACCCGTAAATGAACACAATCTGTTCAAAGGTAAAGCCCGAAAGCTGCGGTATCTGTGAAAAGATAATGAAAATAAAGGCAATCCCAATCGCCTGGTCAATCAGAAAACTGACTGCACCTGCAAAAAAATCCGCTTTATATTCCATCAGGCGTTTGAGATTCTGGGCAACCAGTATTCTGTAAATTTTAAAAAATCTACGCATCCGTCACCCTCCCTGCACGCTTAATCGTTTAATGGCTCCCAGCCATATCATCTTTGACAGGGCATATATCAGAAATGCCCATACCGCCTGCATGACAAGACGGAAAATCATTTCGTATGTATCATATTTTCCCATGTATATCATCACGGGCGTATAGCTCATGGATGAAAACGGCATATATTCGAGAATTTTCCGCAGAACCTCCGGCATGAATGCCAGCGGTATCAGCGTACCCGAAAGAAAATTGATGATACTGTTTTTCAGGATATTCATTCCCCAGAGATTTTTTACATAAAACGCCATGAATCCGAAGCAAAGATTGACTCTGAAAGCAATCAGATATGCCAGAATGACACTCAGCAGATACAGCAGAAAATTCATCGGCTGAAACATGACGTTTCCTGTTGTGCAGAAACGGTAAATTTCAAGGCTGACAATCATCGGCAGGGCAAAAACAAGCAGTTTCATTCCAAAACCGCCCAGTTCACTGAACAGATAACTCAAATCCGTATTGACAGGCTTGATTAAACGCATGGCAATACTGCCGTCTTTGATTTCTTCGGCAATGTCACCGCTGACACTGCTGAAAGTCAGTTGTGTTGTGATATTGGACAAAAACAGATAAATTGTCATATCCACCATAGAAAAGCCCATGAAATCGCTTCCGCCCGATGACTGAAACACCGCTTTCCATAAATAATACATCACAAAGCAGTATATCAGACCGCCTATCACAAAACCGAAAAAATTCATTCTGTAAGCAATCAGCGTCTGTACACCCGCTTTCATAAAAGGAACATACTGTTTCCGAATTTTAGTCAGTTTCATTCCATATCCTCGTAGAAGTCATCATCACCGTCAATGGTGATTTGTTCACTCTGACGCATTTTCATGCGGATACGGTCTTTTTCGACAGCCTCGGAAAGACTTTCATAGAAGTCATTGGAGTGCTTAATGTTCTTAATCAAAAGCGTAGGATTGGTTTTATCCTTTGAGTAGACGGTCACTGTACCGAGACCGAACAGTTTTTGTCCGAGCGTTCTCGAATACGACATATCCACAATACGATACAGCAGGATTTCATTTTTGACACTTGTAAAAAATCCCGTATCAATCACGAGTTTTTTTTCTTTGAGCGTATACACGGTAAATGTCCAAGGAATTCCGAAAAATCCCCATCTTTTTCTTTCCCGCATGATATATTCTCCCTGTTTTTTAGTCATGACAAAAAACCTCCCCGAAAATAAAAAATAGCCTTTCTTCGCTAATTATACCGTAGATTTTGCATTTTAGCAATACGCTTGACAGAAAACATTTGTTATTATATAATAAAAAGGAGATGTTTTGTGATGACGAACGAAACTCTGCCTAAGAAGAAGAAAATCTCTGTGAAAAAACGCATCATTATTTCTGTTGTGACTTTGATCATCTGTGCTGTCCTGTTCGCACCGTATCGTTATGATATTTATAAAGACGGCGGCACACAGGAATGGCGTGCACTCACTTATGTTATCGTAAAATGGCAGAACCATTTTTATGCACAAGGCAATCCGACAGGCACAAACGTGTACTTTTTTCCATACAGTTTTTATTCCATTGACGATCTGAGAAAAATGAGATAGCCAAAATCAGCCCCCCTTTTTCATCAAAAAAGGAGGGCTTTTTTCATTATTCGTCACCGAAACTGATTCCGATGCTTTTTGCCGAAGCAATCACAGGACAGTCAACAGGAACTTCCTTGAGTTTGCCTGCTACTTCCTTGAGCGGTACGGGAACGATTTCATTGTTGACCATGCCTGTCATGAAACCGTATTTTTCCTCAATGATAAACTGTGCCGCAGCCGCACCGAAACGGGTGGTAATAAATCTGTCGTAAGCATCGGGACTGCCGCCTCTCTGGAAGTGTCCGGGCACGGTCACACGGGTTTCCTGACCGGTAGCCTCTTCGATTTCATGGGCGATTTTATACGAAATAGACGGATACATCAGATTAGCCATTGCTTCTTTTCTCTTTTTCTTGGGGAGCTTGGCGACATCTTCTTCAATGGCACCCTCCGCAACCGCAAGAATCGAGAAAGTTTTTCCTGCTTTGGTACGGTTTTTGATGCAGTTGATGACGTTCTTGATTTTGTAGGGGATTTCAGGAATCAGAATCACGTCCGCACCGCCTGCCACGCCTGCGTACAGTGTCAGCCAGCCCGCCTTGTGTCCCATACACTCCACAATGAACACACGTCCGTGAGAAGTTGCTGTGGTGTGTATGCAGTCGATAACATTCGTGGCAATATCAACGGCACTCTGGAAACCAAAGGTAACATCTGTACCCCAGATATCATTGTCAATGGTTTTCGGCATACTGACAACATTCAAACCTTCTTCGGAAAGCATATTGGCACTTTTATGGGTACCGTTGCCGCCCAGTACGACAAGACAATCCAGTTTCATTTCATTGTAGTGTTTTTTCATAGCCGCAACTTTATCGACACTTGTTTCATCATCAATTACACGCATAAGTTTGAACGGCTGTCTGGATGTGCCGAGAATCGTACCGCCTCTGGTGAGGATTCCCGAAAAGTCTTCGGGTTTCATCAGACGATATTCCCCTTCGATCAGACCTTTGTAACCGTCAATAATACCGTAAATCTCTACCTGATTGCCGTAATGCTCATACAAGCCTTTGGCAAGACCTCTGATGGCAGAGTTCAGTCCCTGACAGTCACCGCCGCTTGTCAATATTCCAACTCGTTTCATTTCATTGCACTCCTTTGCTGTATATATATCTGACAACTATTTTACACTATATTTCATAGATTTACAAGAAAACAAGGAAAATTTTTGTCATAAATTTTTATCAAAATTCTTTTTGAAGTTTTCGCCTGTCAGCGGAATAAACTGTTTTTCCTCCTGCTCGATTGTTTTCTTGGAAGACAAAGCCTTTTTGGCACTGTCAGAAAATTCACGCTGGGAATTATGGATTTTTTTGCCTCTTCTGTCGAGCAGGACGTATGTGGTATCGGGCTGTTGAATTCTGGTATTGAGCACATCTTTTTGTAAAGTGTCAATCATGCCGAAAGACCGCTCTATCAAATCGGGCGATTCGATAGGGAAGACAAGCTCCACTCTTTTGTCCAGATTTCTCTGCATCCAGTCGGCGGAACCCATGTAAATTTTAGGCTCACCCGCATTTTCAAAAATAAAGATACGGCTGTGTTCCAAAAGCTGTCCGACAATACTCCTGACAGTGATATTTTCACTGATTCCTTTAACGCCCGGCACTAAACAGCAGATTCCCCGCACAATCAATGTAATCTTCACACCTGCCTGTGATGCCCGATACAGCAGTTTGATAATATCGGGATCTACCAGAGAATTCACTTTGGCTGTGATACCTGACGGCAAGCCGTTTTTGGCATTTTCGGTTTCTTTCCGAATCATTTCTTCAAAGAAAGAACGCAAGCCTGTGGGAGCAACTTTCATTTTGTTGTAAACAGGCGGTGTCGAGTATCCTGTAATGACGTTAAAAAGAGAGGACGCATCTTCTCCGAACTTTTCGTCACAGGTAAACATTCCGATATCCGTATAGAAACGGGCTGTAATATCATTGTAGTTGCCCGTACCCATGTGGAGATAACGTCTGATACCGTCCTGTTCCCGTCTGACGACCAGCACAATTTTGCAGTGTGTTTTGAGTCCTGCCAGACCGTAAATCACATGACAGCCGGCTTTTTCGAGTTTTTTCGCCCAGCCGATATTATTTTCCTCGTCAAACCGTGCTTTCAGCTCGACCAACACCGTCACCTGTTTGCCGTTTTCAGCGGCTTTGATGAGTGCCGCAATAATCGGAGAATTTCCGCTGACACGATAAAGTGTCTGTTTGATGGCAAGCACATCCTTGTCTTTTGCCGCCTGATTGATGAATTTAATCACGGATTCAAAGCTCTCATAGGGATGGTGCACCATTCTGTCCTTTTCACGGATCGCCTGAAAAATGTCGTCATAGCCGAAAAAGTCGGCCGGAGGATTCACAGGTACAATAGGCTTGAACTTGAGTTCGTCAGGCACATTGTCGATGCCTGCAAATTTTGACAAAAATGTCAAATCAAGCGGTCCCGATACTTCATGGATAATTTCATCTTCCACGTCAAGCATATCGATCAGGAATTTTTTCAAAGCCTCGTCACATTTGGAAATAATCTCCAGACGGACGGGATCGCCTCTCTGACGCTTTTTGAGAGAGTGTTCGATTTCTACCAGAAGGTCATCCGCATCTTCATCAATATCCAAGTCGGAGTCTCTTGTGATACGGAAAGGACAGTATGCCTGTATTTTATAAAGTTCAAACAGTTCCGAAAGCTTGCTGATAATCAGGTCTTCCAGCATGACAAAGGCTCTGCCCGATTCCGAAGGCACTTCAATGAATCTGTCGAGAATCGACGGCACCTGTACCACGGCAAAAATATCTTCTCCCTCTTTGAGCAGTCTGACGGCAATATTCAGGCTTTTGTTTGCCAGCAGCGGAAACGGTCTTGACGTGTCCACTGCGAGCGGTGTCAGCACAGGAAACACAAATTTATCAAAATAGGTATCAATGGTTTGTCTCTGAGATTTTGTCAGCTCCTTGATTTTGAGAAATTCCAGTCTGCATTTTTTCAGAGCGGGAATAATGGAGCGGTGCAGACAGGAATACTGTTTTTTGACAAACTCACGGATTTTTTCCGTCAGATTGGCAAACTGCTGTACGGGAGTCATTCCCGAAGCATCTTTTTCATTGGGTTTGGAGTGCATCCTGTCCATCACGCCTGCCACTCTGACCATGAAAAACTCATCCAAATTGGATTCCGTGATAGCAAGGAATTTCACTCTTTCCAGAACAGGATTTTCCTTTTCAAAGGCTTCTTCCAGAACACGGCTGTTAAAGTCCATCCAGCTCAGTTCCCTGTTATGATACGGGAAATCGGGCGGTGAACAGAGTTTCACAGGTTTCAAAAGGGCATTGCTGTTTTGTTTTTCCTTTTTGGTGCTTTTGATTTTGACATCGGCATTTTTATTGGATTTTTTCCATGTTTTTTTGTCATCTTTTTTCTTTTCGCCCACAACGACCAACCTTTCTCTGACGGCGTACTATTCATTCTATTATAACAAAAGTTTTTCAAATAAGCAACATTTTTCTATCAGTTTTGTTGCACAAAAAAGTCGGGAACCGTTTCCGATCCCCGACTGAAAAAGTCAATTATTCTTTTATCTGTTCCATCTGATATACCTCAAAGATATCGCCCTCTTTGATATCGGAGAAGCGTTCCAAAGTAATACCGCACTCGAAGCCCTGTGCCACTTCCTTGACGGAATCCTTGAATCTCTGGAGAGAGGCAATCGTATCATCCGCAATAATGATACCGTCACGCACCACTCTCACCTGAGCCCCTCTGATAACCTTACCTGTGAGGACATAAGAACCTGATACCAAGCCGACATTGGTAATTTTATATGTCTGACGGACTTCCACTTTACCGAGAATGGTTTCCTTGAATTTCGGATCCAGCATACCTTTCATCGCCGCCTGAATTTCTTCTATGCAGTCATAGATGATTCTGTACAGACGCATATCCACACCGTCATTTTTGGCATTTTCCTCTGCCACAGGATCGGGACGAACATTGAAGCCCACAATAATCGCATTGGAAGCGGAAGCCAGCATCACATCGGATTCTCTGATGGCACCGACACCGCTGTGAATGACATTGACACGAATTTCCTCATTGGTGAGCTTTTCGAGGGACTGTCTGACAGCCTCCACAGAACCCTGCACATCTGCTTTGACAATGATTTTCAGTTCTTTCATATCTTCCAGACGCATCTGGTCAAAGAGGTTATCCAGTGTTACTTTGGTGCGGGCATTAAAGCGTTCTTCCTTCTGTGTATTCTTTCTCTGCTGGACAAGCTCTCTTGCAAGACGTTCATCCGATACGGCATTGAATATGTCACCGCCTGTCGGAACGTCATCCAGACCTGTAATTTCAACAGGCACTGACGGACCTGCCGTTTTCACCTTGTTGCCCTTGTCATCAGTCATGGCACGGACACGTCCTACCGTTGTACCCGCTACCACAATATCACCGACATTCAATGTACCATTCTGTACGAGCATCGTAGCGATAGGACCTCTTCCCTTGTCAAGTCTTGCCTCGATCACCGTACCTTTTGCGGCTCTGTCGGGGTTGGCTTTGAGTTCTTTCATATCCGCTACAAGCAATACCATTTCCAGAAGGTCATCAATACCCTCTTTCGTATGAGCAGACACAGGAATCACAGGTGTATCACCGCCCCATTCTTCGGGAACGATTTCATACTCTGTTAACTGCTGTTTGACATTTTCGACATTCGCACCGAGTTTATCAATTTTGTTGATGGCCACGATAATCGAAACACCGGCAGCTTTGGCATGGTTGATAGCCTCGACTGTCTGCGGCATGATACCGTCATCAGCGGCAACGACCAGAATGGCAATATCCGTTACCTGAGCACCTCTGGCACGCATGGTTGTAAACGCCTCATGGCCGGGTGTATCAAGAAAAGTGATTTCCCTGTCATTGATGTTGACACGATAAGCACCGATATGCTGTGTAATGCCGCCGGCTTCGGTGGATGTAACATGTGCATGACGGATACTGTCCAGAAGAGAGGTCTTGCCGTGGTCAACGTGTCCCATAACGACTACGACAGGGGCACGGGACACGAGATTGGCATCATCATCATCGCTGTCATCAATAATTTTTTCTTCAATGGTTTCAATGGTTTCTTTTTCCACTTTGGCATGGAACTCCATGGCGACCAGTGAAGCTGTATCAAAGTCAATATTGTCATTGACAGTTGCCATCACTCCCAAGCCCATGAGTTTCATAATAACTTCACCGGCTCTTGCTTTCAGACGGAGAGCAAGTTCTCCGACAGTGATTTCATCGGGAATCTGTACAGTAAGCGGTTTATTTTTTCTGTCCTTTTCAATACGACGCAATCTTTCCTGTTCGGTTTCCTTGCGGGAGTTTTTGGGCTTGCCCTTCTGCTGGGAACGCTGGGTAATTTTCTGTTTGCTGACCGTATTGACATTGTGCATTTTTTCACTTGCAAGACGGTCATATTTTTCATTGTAGCGTTCAATATCCACGTGCGACTGGCGGGTATTGATCACTCTGCTTCTGCTTTCAAAAGAGCCGTCCTGTTCGGCTGCGGCATTGTCGGCAGGCTTCTGCTGCGGCTTCTGATTCGGCTTTTTATCATTGCCCTTGTTTTTGACATCCGGATTATTTTTCGGTTTTTTATCGTTTTTCTGTTCCGTTTTTTGTTCAGGCTTTCTGACATCTTTTTTATCACGTCTGTCCTGCGGCTTGTCGAAACGGTCTTTTTTATCACGTCTGTCCTGGGGTTTATCGGAACGGTCTTTTTTCTCACGCTTATCTGTTTTTTCTTTTTTATCAGGCTGTTCTGTTTTTTCCGCCTTGGGAGTCTGCTGCTCTGCGGGTGCGGTCTTGGACGCAAAATACTTTTCAAAACTGCTGACGCTATTGTTCTGCGTTACCTTTTCAAACACATAATTCAATTCCTGTTCTGTCAGGAACGTTCCGGGCTTTTTGACACTGTTAAAACGCTCCTTAAGCATATCCGTCAGGTCCTTTGCCTCCATATTCAGGTCTTTTGCCACATCACTCAACTTATATTTTATCATATACACTTTCCTCCTGTCTCATTCACCGAAAAGCTTTTGCAGCTTTCGTACAAATCCCTCATCATTGACGGAAACGATTCCCGTCAGCTTGCCGACAGCAGTTCCAAGGTTTTCCATCGGTATTGCCGACACAATCACTTTCACATTGGCAGTCTCCGCATTTTTCAGCACAGCACCACGGGTTCTTTCCGAAATATCAGAGGCAATAATAATCAGCTTTGCCTTGTGCTTGGTGACGGCTTCGGCTGCCGCATCAAAACCTAATGAAACCTTTCCGGCTCTTCTTGCCAATCCCAAAAAGTTAAGAATTTCCTGTTGCTTTTCCAAATTCAGCCTCCTAACTGTTTTTCAAGCTGCTCATACACTTCATCAGGTATTTTGCAGGAGAAAGCTCTTTCAAAGCGTCTTGCTTTTCTGGCTGCTTTCAGACAGTCGGGATTCGGGCATACATAAGCACCTCTTCCCGATTTTTTTCCCGTCATATCGACAAAGATATCTCCTTTTTGGAGTATTTCTCCGTTTTCATCCACCTGATCGGGAGCTTTCACCACTCTGACAAGCTGTTTTTTTTCCTTCATTTCATTGCAGCCGGTACATTTTCGCATCGGTATTTTTTTCTGGTGCATAGTATCCCCCTTTCCCGTTTTATTCTTCGGCAGTTTCTGTTTCGGTGGTTGTTTCTTGGGATGGAACAGCCGTTATTTCTTCTGCTGTGGTTTGTGTGTCTGTTTCCTTTGCTTGCTCTTCCTCACCGAAGAAGCCGCTTTCGGGACGAATATCAATTTTCCATCCTGTCAGCTTGGCAGCAAGACGCACATTCTGTCCCTTGTTGCCGATTGCCAAGGAAAGCTGACTGTCAGGTACCGTTGCCTTGCAGGATTTTTCTGCGTTGGGATCAATATCCACCCTTACCACTTCCGCAGGAGAAAGGGCGGCTGTAACAAATTTCACCGGATCTTCACTGTATTCCACAATATCAATTTTCTCACCGTTAAGTGTTTCCACAATAGTGCTGACTCTCTGTCCCTTGGGACCGATACACGCTCCGACAGCATCCACATTTTCATCACGGCTGGCAACTGCCAGTTTTGTTCTGGAGCCCGCCTCACGAGAAATCGATTTGATTTCCACAGTACCATCAAAGATTTCAGGCACTTCCGACTCAAACAGTCTCTTGACGAGTTCGGGATGTGTGCGGGAAATCAATGCACGAGGTTCTTTGCCGCCTGTTTTGATATCAATAATATAAACTTTGATCTGATCGTTTTCGTTGATAACCTCACCGGGCACTTGTTCATTTTTAGGGAGAATCGCAATGGACTTGCCCAGCCGGACAGTAGCATTGCCTGTTGCTTTGTCGATTTGTTCCACGGTAGCGGTCACAATTTCTTTGAGTTTGCTCTGATATTCTGCCAAAGCCTGTCCCTTTTCCCCGTCACGGATACCCTGACGGATAATATTTCTGGCTGTCTGGACCACGATTCTTCCGAAATCCTTCGGATCGAGTTTAATGCCGACTTTATCTTCGAGATGAGCGGCAGGGTTGATTTTTCTTGCCTCGTCAAGCTGAATTTCACGGTTGGAATCAAGGACTTCCTCCACAACTTCCTTATTCAGAAATACCTCAAAAACGCCTGTATCGGGTTCCATTCTGATAAGCACATCCTCATTGCCGCCGTAAGTATTTTTACAGGCTGTCACGATTGCTTTCTGAATCTGAGCCAGCATATACTCTACAGAAATGCCTCTTTCCTTTTCCATTGCGGCCAGAGCTTCATAAAGTTCCGGATTTTTGTTGGTTTCCGGCTGTTTTACGGGTTTCTTTTTCATCTTTCCATTCCTCCATCAAAGATTAAAATCGTCTAGTTTAATATATACGGCATCTTTTTTATTTATTACAGATTGGGTGCCGTTTTCCAGAATGACAGTAACCGTTTCCCTGTCGTGAGCAATCAGTGTTCCTTTCAGTTCACGACTGCCGTTTTCATCGGGGCGGTGCAGTTTGAGCATGACCGGTGCTCCCAGAAATGCATCAAAATGTTCTTCTTTGAGAAGTTCTCTTTCAATGCCGGGGGATGACACCTCCAGACAGTAATTCTGCTCAATGGGATCAAGGTCATCCAACGGCTTGTCGACGGCTCTTGTCACATTTTCGCAGTCCTCTATGGTAATACCGCTCGGCTTGTCGATAAAAATCCGCAGATACCACATAGCCCCCTCTTTGACAAAACGCACGTCCCACAATGTCAGACCTAATTCTTCCACGATTGGCTGTACAAGTTGTGTCACGAGTTCCACTGTATTGCCTTTACTCTTTTTTTTCTTGTCTGTCATAAAAATCTCCGTTTCCCAAAAGTATTTTTGTCTCATTAACGATAAAAGAGCGGGTCGCCCCACTCTTTTGTCAACTAACATCATTACTACTATTACATATTTTACCACATCATAAACAAATATGCAAGATTTTTTTTCATTTTTTACTCATTTCCCAGTATTTTGTAGGTCTCGGCAGGATCGAGTCTGTCAATTTTACTGAGTTTGCGGTTCATCTGACGGGTACGCACACCGACCAGTTTTTCCAGACTGTCCTCTGTTTTCCTGAGACGCTCCTGGGTTTCGGTGAGAGCTTTTTCAAAACTCTCGAATTCCGTCTTGACTGCTCCCAGCACCTCCCAGACTTCTCCGCTGCGTTTCTGGATGGCGAGCGTCTGGAAGCCCATTTTGAGAGAGTTGAGCATAGCCGCCATGGTAGACGGTCCTGCGACATTGACTTTGTATACACGCTGTAATTCTTCCACCAAACCGCTGCTGTTGACAACTTCCGCATACAGTCCCTCAAACGGCAGGAACATGATGGCAAACTGTGTCGTATAAGGCGGTTCAATGTATTTGTCACTGATATCTTTGGCACACTTTTTGACGGCATCTATCAGTTCTTTTTTAGCGACAGCAACCATATTTTTATCGCCTGTTTCATACGCCTCCTGCAAGTGAGCGAACCTGTCACCGTTGAATTTGGAGTCAATCGGCAGATAGATGTATTTTCCGTCCTCTGCTCCGGGCAGTTTGACGGCAAATTCCACTCTGTTCGAACTTTTCGGAACAGTTGCGACATTTTCATCATACTGGTCAGAAGTCAGGATTTCTTTAAGAATCGCACCAAGCTGAATCTCTCCCAAAATCCCCCTCGTCTTGACATTGGAAAGGACTTTTTTCAGATCACCGACCCCCTGTGCAACGGTCTGCATTTCACCGAGTCCCTTATATACCTGTTCCAGACGTTCACTGACAAGTCTGAACGATTCATTCATTTTTGTTTCAAGCGTATTCTGGAGTTTTTCATCCACCGTACCCCTGATTTGCTCCAACTGTCTGTTGTTATCATCACGAATCGCCCGCAGCTGGCTGTCAACGGTGTTTCTGACATTCTGGAGTTTGTTTTCGATATTGCTTTCCAGTGTGGCAAAGCGTGTTTCCAGAGATTTCATCTGATTGGCGATACTGCCGCTCATCGTGTCGAGATTGGTCTGCATTTTTTCGTCAACGGTCTGACGCACTTTGTCAAGCTGTGCGGCATTGTCATTGCGGATGTCCGTCAAACTGGCTGTAGTGTTTGCTTCCAGCGTAGCAAAGCGTGTTTCCAGAGATTTCATCTGATTGGCAATACTGCCGCTCATCGTGTCGAGATTGGTCTGCATTTTTTCGTCAACGGTCTGACGCACTTTGTCAAGCTGTGCGGTATTGTCATTTCTGATATCCGTCAATTTGGAATTGGTATTCGCTTCGAGTGTTGCAAAACGTGCTTCCAACTGTTTCAACTGATTGGTCAGATTTCTGTCCATATCGTTCAGCTTTTGGTCAATGTTTTTCTGCATGGAAGAAAGCTGTTCCAACTGTGATTTTCCCACAATATCCAACTGCTGTCTCTGTGAGTTTGCCATAGCCGCAATCTGCTTTGTCTGTTCGTCACCTGCACGGCTCTGGCCCTGTGTGACCTGCTCGCTTAAAAAAGACATATTTTCTTTCAAGCTTGCGGAGACTTCCCGTCTGAGTTCCGCCTGAGAATCCCTGTTGTCTTTCTGCATACTTTCGAGCTGTGTTTTCACATTGTCAAGGCTTGGAAAGGAAATTTCCTTTTGTTCCGAACCGGTTTTCATCATCACAATGACAATGACCAGCAACACAATGATAATAATGCTTGTAATAAGCAATACTATATCCATAATATTCCCCTCCGTCAAATGCAATAGTCATTTCCCTGTGCAGAGGGGCTTTTGTCGATAATGTCCTGCAAAGTAATGCTGTCAAGATAGCGTGTCACCACATCATACAAGCCCTGCCAGACAGGCAAAGTCATACACTCTCCCGCACGGGAACAGTCATTGACTTCTCTCTCCAGACAGGCAACCGGTGCCAGGTTTCCCTCTGTCAGTCGAAGAATCTCCCCCAACGTATACTGGTCGGCAGGTTTTGACAGCATATAGCCGCCCTGATAGCCTCTGTTGGCTCTCAGCAAGCCGCCTCTGCTGAGCAGCGGCACGATCTGTTCCAGATATTTTTTGGAAATATGCTGTCTTTCGGCAATTTCTTTCAGCGAGATAAAACCGTCACTGTCATGCATGGCAAGGTCAATCAGCATTCTCAAAGAGTATCTGCCTTTGGTTGAAATTTTCATTAAGTCGTTCTCCCTTCTTTTTCACATCCGATGTCATAACCCCATTATATCATAGGATTCCTATGCATTGCAACAACCAAAGCAAAAAAATTGCAAAAATCTGTCCCCGCTCATTGTTTGGGGGTGTTTTTTCTGCAAAGAAACGGCTCTGTATACACTTATGCATACAGAGCCGTTATTACTCAGGCATTGCTGCTGTCACACTTGTGACGCTTATGGTCTGAGGGCATATTGGACGGGAAAAATTCGCTTGTCGGGAAGTCGATACTGCTGAACAGCTCGCATGGGTCTTCCGAACTGCTGACACATTCCTTGTGCGGTATACAGAAATCATACGCAGGAATGAGCATCTGAACATTTCTCTCCAACTGAACGATCGTGAATATTCCGATTGATACAAGCACTTGTTTTTCTGCCTCGGCTGACGAAAACTCATCACCGTATCTTCTGACAATACTCTCGGGAATACGGAACGGTGGCATCGGGGGAGGTGTCTTACGGTCAACAAGCCTTGCAGAGAGCGGTATGGGCTCGGCAATCTGTACAATCGCTTTCGGACAAGTTCTGGCAGGGGCATTGACAGAATCGGGCATTTCAGGGGTTCCGTCCGAACTGAAAACCTTTACACTGCCGTCACTGCCGAACAGCACAGCTCTTTTTGAGAACACCGCCAAGCCTTTGACAGGCATCGGCATGGCATTGGGAGCCATGAACACATCCAGACACACATCAAAATAAAAAGTCATGTCTACGGCATAAAAGCCTTTATGAAAGGGTACAGGCTGTAAGCCTATGGAAACATTGCACACATTCACATCACTCAGACGGACATTGGCAGCTTTGTCAATCATGCACTGTCCCGGCTTTGTCAGCAGTACAGGCATATCTTCCAGACAATCCTTGTCCGAGCATGAATCATAAATGCGTGAGGCATTGATGCAGACCGCCTCTTTGATTTTGTCGCTGGGGTAGCAGTCATCACAGCCGCTGCAAATTATATTTTCTGGCATTATGTTTTCCTCCTTATAGTTCCTATACCAACATTTTATGCAGCCGTCCGCAAAGGGTGCAAACTCCTTTTTCTCTGCACAAAAAAGAGCAGACAAGTCTTCATAACTTCTCTGCTCCTGATTATTTTCAATATTACGGGTTACTTCCCCACACCACTCATTATGAATTATGCATTATTTTGCATATTCGATGGCACGGCTTTCACGAATGATGTTAACTTTAATCTGACCGGGATATTCCACTTCTTCCTCAATCTTCTTGCAGATGTCACGGGCAAGCAGGATCATAGAATCATCTTTGACAATCTCAGGCTTTACAATAATACGCACTTCACGTCCGGCCTGAATCGCAAAGCATCTTTCTACACCATTGAAAGAGGAGGCAACCTCTTCCAGTTTTTCCAGACGTTTGATATAGTTTTCCAGATTCTCACGTCTTGCACCCGGGCGGGCTGCCGAAATCGCATCTGCCGCCTGTACCAGACAGGCAATAATGGTTTTGGCTTCCACGTCACCGTGATGTGCGTGAATCGCATGGACAACCAGTTCACTTTCCTTATATTTCCTTGCCACGTCAACACCGATTTCAATGTGAGAGCCCTCAATTTCATGGTCGAGAGCCTTTCCGATATCATGCAGCAAGCCGGCACGTCTTGCCATTGTCGGCTCCAGACCGAGCTCGGATGCCATGATTCCTGCAAGATACGCCACTTCCAATGAATGGTCAAGCACATTCTGTCCGTAGCTTGTACGGAAATGCAGTCTGCCAAGCAGTTTCACCAGTTCCGGATGAATATTGTTGACGCCTGCTTCAATAATGGCACGTTCACCCTCCGATTTAATGGTAAACTCCACTTCACGCTTTGCCTTTTCATACATTTCTTCGATTCTGGCGGGATGGATACGACCATCCGCAATCAGCTTTTCAAGCGTTACCTTGGCAATCTCACGTTTTACGGGTTCAAAGCATGACAAGGTAATTGCCTCCGGTGTATCGTCAATAATCAGGTCAACACCTGTCAGTGTTTCGATGGCACGGATATTTCTGCCCTCACGTCCGATAATTCTGCCCTTCATCTCGTCATTCGGCAGCGGTACAACCGATACAGTGGATTCACTGACATGGTCTGCCGCAATACGCTGGATAGCGAGCGAAATAATTTCTCTTGCCGATTTTTCGGCTTCTTCTCTGGTTTTCTGTTGAAAATCCATGATCTTGACAGCCTTTTCATGGGAAAGCTCATTGTCAAGATTGTTCAAAATGTATGCCTTGGCCTGTTCAGCGGTAAGTCCCGATATTTTCTCAAGCATTTCAAACTCACTCTGCTTGATTTTTTCGGCTTCCTCAAGACGCTGTTCCGCTGCTTTGAGCTTCTGTGAAACAGACTCGTCTTTCTTTTCCAGACTGTCCAGCTTTTTTTCAACAGATTCTTCTTTTTGTTGGATACGTCTTTCCTGACGCTGCATTTCCTTGCGGCGGTCTGCAATTTCATGCTCTGCATTGGTCAGCAGTTTGTGAGCCTCGTCCTTACCTGCCACCACAGCCTCTTTTTTGGTAGCCTCAGCGGTACGCTGTGCCTCGTCGAGAATTCTCTGAGCCTCTGTTTCGGCAGAGCCGATTTTATCCTCTCCGACCTTTTTTCTGTACTGTACACCCAAAAAGAAACCTACCACACCTACAATAATGGAAATTGCTACGATCAGGAATATTGCCAGCACCGGATCCATTTTGATTTGACACCTCCTACAATTCATTTTTCGTTCCGAAATTTTGACTGTACAGACTTCTGTACAGTCCGAAAATCAGCTCAAAGGTGTCGCTGTCAAATATTTTTATTCAGTTTTTCTTTTTTGCTTCAAAATCTCCTTCTAACACAAATATTCGGGAAAATCTGTTGTTTTCTATGCTTGTAAAAAATTGAATCGTGTATACGGAACCATTTGAACTTTGGGAAAATTATAAAAATATCTCAACGACGTGATTGAGATGATTAAAACAGTCAACAGGATGAACCCCATCCCATCAGTGAAAAAACATTTTCACCTATCATACATTTTATAATAATTATGACTATATTGTCAATACTTGAAAGCATTTTTATTGAAATCGCATTGAAATCAACTATTTTTTTTGTATATAATCCCGTATGAGAAATTTGGCAGTTTTGTCATATATTTCCTAAACGGTAATATGCAGAATACGTCCGCTGTAAATCAGATCGGGATTCTGAATATGATTTTCCTCTGCAATATGCTGTACGGTGGTATGATATTTTTCGGCAATGGATGTCAGGGTATCTCCGTTTCGGATAATATACGTATAGGTACGCTTCGGGCGTTGAGACTCAGGGGTGATTTTTTCAAGATATTTGGCATTGACAGCGGCTGTCACCTGACCGTCAATTCCAATTACAATTCTGTTTCCGACAGCTTCTATCACCGTGTACGTTACTCCGTTGTATACCTGAAATCTTTTTCCCGTATCATAGTCGATAGGATCAAGAATTTTCACTGCATCCCCTGCTTTGAATTTTTCCTCATGCTCGTCTTTCTGTTTTTGCTCGTCATCGCCATACAGATAGTCCAAATCCACTTCTCCGGCAATTCCTCTCACACAGCCTGCCGCTCCTACGGTATACTGCCACAACGTACACGGATAGGACGGCTTTGAACTTCCCCATTGTGCCAGCCACAAAGTATACTTTCCGATGAGTTCCTCTTTGTACACATAGTTTTCCAGCCAGTTCGGATTCAGATATACTCCCGCCTGCCGTCCGTTTGCTTTCATATAGTCACAAAATGCCTTTGCAATATCCGTACAGGCTCTTTTTCCCAGTCGGGCTACAGAACTATCTTCCAAATCATAAAATACAGGCAGTTCCAGTTTCGTACCCTTGATACACGACAGACAATATTTTGCTTCTTTTTCGGCATCATGCGTGTTCTGTGCATAGGCGTAGTGATATGCTCCGCAGGGAATCCCTCTCTCCTGAAAGCCACGGATATTTCTGTCATATTTGCTGTCTTTCTGTCCCTGCTCCCAGCCGTAACTGCTCCGCACGATTGCAAATTCCACTTCTTGTTTGTCTATTTTGGCAAAGTCAATGTTTCCCTGTGCATAGGAAACGTCTATTCCCTTTTTCGTCGGCATCATGATTTCCTCCGTTACCAAAAAAAAAATTTTGTCAGATTCAGGCAAAATATCCCGAAACACCGATATTTCCCCGTAAAATATAAATATGTCATCTGCTGTTAAATTTATGAATAATATTTGATATTCTTTTGATTTTGCGGTAAAATAGAAGAGTACCATTAAGAATAGAATTTGAGAGGATGTTAATTTTGACTGAAACCACCAGAGAAGAGCTTGTGCAGCTCCGTAAGAAAATAATGGAAAAGGAAACCTCCCATCTGAACGACAGGCAGCAGCAGGCTGTCCTGACTGTCAGGGGCCCGCTGTTGGTACTGGCAGGAGCAGGCAGCGGCAAAACCACTGTCCTTGTCAATCGTATTGCCCATATTCTCCGCTGGGGAGAAGCTTATGAAAGTACGGCTCTTTACGGAGACTACTCCGACGAGGAAATCCGCCAGATCAGGCAGGCAGCTGACGGGGAAATCTCTCTGCCTGATGAACTTGCAGACAAACTGTCCGTTTCCAAGGTGAACCCGTGGCGGATTCTTGCCATCACCTTCACCAACAAGGCCGCCAATGAACTCAAAAACAGAATTTGCAGCAAAGTCGGCACGGCAGGCAATGATATATGGGCTTCCACGTTTCACAGTGCCTGTATGCGAATCCTCAGACGCTACGGTGATATGCTCGGCTATGAAGACCACTTCACTATCTATGACACGGACGACCAAAAAAGAGTTGTCAGAGACTGCATGAAAACACTGGATGTTGATGAAAAAATTATCTCCGTTAAAAATTTCATCGGAGAAATTTCTCACGCCAAAGACTCCATGATCAGTCCCGAAACCATGAAAAAAAATGCCGGCACAGATGTCCGTATCATGACCATTGCCAAGGTCTACAAAGAATACCAGAAAAGAATGCTTGCCGCCAACGCTATGGACTTTGACGACATTATCTATAACACAGTGGAACTGTTCAGCGAATTCCCCGAAATTCTCGAAAAATATCAGGAACAGTTCAAATACATCATGGTAGACGAATATCAGGATACCAATAAAATTCAATATGAATTAGTACGCCTTCTCTCCGAAAAACACGGCAATATCTGCGTTGTCGGTGATGATGACCAGAGCATCTATCAATTCAGAGGGGCTACCATTGAAAATATCCTGCAATTCGACACTACCTATGAAAGTACCTCTGTCATTAAACTGGAACAGAATTACCGCTCCACCAAAAATATTCTTGCCTCTGCCAACTATGTTATCAAGAACAATGATGACAGGCACGAAAAAACACTCTGGACTCAAAATACCGCAGGTGACAAAATTATCCGCTACAACGCACGGGACGAACTGGACGAAGGCAGATTCATTGCGGAGACCATTGCAGAGGGTGTCAAAAACGGTGCCAAATATTCCGACTATGCGATCCTTTGCCGCATGAACGCTCAGTCGCAGTCTCTGGAAAGAACTTTGATTCGCAACAGGATACCGTACAGAATTCTCGGCGGCAGAAAATTCTTTGAATACAGGGAAATCCGTGATATGATGGCATATCTTCATATCATCAGCAATCCTCATGACAGCAACCGTCTGCAAAGAATCATCAATGTCCCCAAGCGTGGCATCGGTGACAGAACCGTCTCTCAGATTGAAGAAATCAGTCTCACACTCGGTCAGAGTATGTTTGAAACCATGAAACAGTGTGAACAGTTCCCTGCACTGTCAAAAAGCTGTGAAAAACTGCTTGCCTTTGTTGATATTATCAATAAAATGAGTAACCTGCTCGACAACGGTGTGTCCGTATCGGATATGTATGAAAAACTCGTGCAGGAAATCCAATACGATTCCTTTATCAAAAGCGTCAGTGATCGGGGTGAAGGTGCCGTTGAAAACGTACATGAACTGACCTCCAATATCGTACAGTACGAACAGGAAAACGGCAGTGAATCTTCTTTGCAGGGATTTCTGGAAGATGTCGCTCTGATGACTGACACAGACTCCTACAATGAACAAGAGGACAAAGTGGTTATGATGACCATTCATTCCGCCAAAGGTCTTGAATTTGAAAATGTCTTTATTCCCGGCATGGAAGAAAACATATTTCCTGCTTTTCTGTCTATCATGGGAGACGGAGATATACAGGAAGAACGCCGTTTGGCCTATGTCGGCATTACAAGAGCCAAAAAACATCTTTATCTCAGCTGCTCCGAAAGCCGTATGCTCTTCGGACACAGCACCAGAAACCGTCCGTCACGCTTTTTGGGAGAACTTCCCGAACAGCTTGTCGAACAGAAACAGCGTGAAATTGTCCGTGATCCCAATATCGAAATCCCTGAGCCCAAAGCGGCAAGACGTGCCGAAATCGCTCAGAGCAAAGTCATTACTTCTGCTGTTCTTCCAAAGCCCGTTTCCGTCAATTATACTGTCGGCATGAGAGTCCTTCACAAGAGTTTCGGTGAAGGTATGATCATCAACGTCAAGCCGATGGCTTCCGACAGTATGCTGGAAATTGCTTTCGATACCGCAGGCACCAAAAAACTTATGGGAAATATTGCACGTCTGACAGTTCTCGACTGATACTTATCCAAAGGAACAGCAAATTACAAGGAGGAAATTAAAATGCCTGCTGTCGTTTCACATTATCTGCTGGCAGAAAGAATCTATGATGATCTTCTGGAATTCCAGCCTCATCTCTCTATCGACCATACGGCTTTGTGCTGGGGTGCTCTGGGACCCGACATCTTTTTTCTGCACCGTTTCCTGCCTTTCCACAAGGGCAGAAGCATTCAGGCTTACGGCAGAAAACTCCACAATACCAATGCCGCCAAAATGATCAATTACTTTGTCAGCTTTGCACACAGTCATCAGAGTGATATTGCCATGAGCTATACACTCGGCTTTATTACACATTACGCCTTTGATTCCACAGCTCATCCCTTTGTGATCTACTTCGCTGATGTCATGGCTAAGCAAAAAGGCAATATGCATATCTCTGTCTGTCACAACGATATTGAAGCCAATCTTGACACGCTTTTTCTCCGCTACGAACGCAAACAGAAAATTTCCTCCTTTCCCCTGCAGAAAGCCTCTCCTCTCAAAGAATCTGTCAATCGTGTGATTGCGGAAATGTGGCACGGTTTCCTGCTGACATACTTCGGGGATAATATTCCCGAAGAGGAACTTTATCAGACGCAGAAAGACTGGCATACCAGCCTTGTTTTACTCAATGACAAAGGCTCTGTCAAAAAAAATGCGATTCGTCTGGGCGAAAAAATACTCCGTCTCAAGCCTATGCTTTCCCCCATGCTCCGAACCGTTTACCCTGACTTATCCTTTGACTATGCCAATATGTCCCATACAGAATGGTACTCTCCCATTGACCAAACCGTACATACGGAAAATTTCTTTGAACTGACCGACATCTCCGAGGAAAAATCACTGACACTGATTTCCTCCATACTTGCCAACCGTCCTTTGAAAAGCTCACAATGTCAGGAACCGTTCTCAGGAAAAATCCTCCCTCAGAACCTGACAGACTAAAAAAATTCCTCTGCCCGACAAACCGGCAGAGGATTTTTTTTCCCATAACAGAATGCCAAGTGAGCAGATATGGAAATATCCGCTCACTTTGGGGGGTTCTATAGACAAATTGAAACTTATAAGCTTAAATATCAAATATTGTTAATAATTGACATCTTCCGTCATATTTATTATAATATATTTGGTTAGTTTTTTGTAAATTATTGACGTACAGTCAATGACTATTTGGCAACAAGCACTCTTCCGAAAAATATTAAAGTGATTCTGACAAACAATTATTATTTTATTCGGATTATAACACAATCCTTTCCGTTTATAATACTAAAAGGGATTTTTCAAGGGGAATTGACACTTAGTCATTGACTGATTTGTCAATATCATTGCCAAAAATTTCTAAAATATGGTAAATTATTGTTAATTCCACCTCCCATTCAGCATAATAATAGAAAGTGTGATACAAAACGATATGGAAATTTCCAAACAGATCAATGACCTGCTTGAAAAATATGAATGTACCGCTAAGGAACTTGCCAATGCATCCGGTCTTTCGGTTTCGGTTATCAGCCGCTACCGTAACGGTACTCGAAAACCTTCCGAATTACAACTTGAAAAACTTTTCAGAGGCTTCGCCTCCATTGCGGAAAAACGTGGCGAAACATTCGATACTTTGCAGTCTCTCAATATGTCTTCTCAAAAAAGCAAAGATATGGATATGTTCATCAGAAAATTTAATATTCTAATCAACACCTTTGATATTAATATGAATGACTTTGCTCGTTTCTCCAATTACGATCCTTCTTTCATTTCAAGAATCAGAAGCAAGCAAAGAACAATTTCCGACTCCGACAGCTTCGCTGAAAAAATCGGTGAATTCCTCAACGCCAAATACAGAAACAAAGAATATGACAATGCTGTCCGTGCCCTGACAGGAATTCCTGCCGTTACACAAAGCAGTCAGGACTACGTGCAGGGAATCCGTGACTGGCTTTTATCCTATACGGCTCCTATCGGCTCCCCGCTCATGCCGCTGAACAGTATCCCGACAGACACAGACGGACAGTTTTCTCTGCCCGATACAACTGTCACCGAATTTTCCGATGTCAGGTCTTATGGCGGTACGGATGAGGTTTGTCAGGGAGAACTGGACTTTCTCCGCTATGCACTGGCAGATGACCATGTGACGCAACTGTATATTTTTAATGAAATGTCACATTTCATTTTCCGTCACGAAGAACTGGCCGGGGAATGGATGGGACTCATGTCGCTCATTATTCAAAAAGGAATCTCCGTTACTATCATTCACAATATCGAGCAACCCTTTGAAGATATTGTTATGGGGATTCAGAAAATGTTTCCGCTGTATATGACGGGCTGTCTGAAACCGTATTATCTGCCTACTGCAAGAAGTGATGTCTATTATCATATCTGCGGCTGTACCGACCGCATGGTCATGTATGGCGAGGGCGTACACGGACACGAAAATCATGTGCGTCTGAATCTGGACCGCACTCCCTCCTCTTTGGAATACTATCAGAAAGAAATGCACGTTCTTATGGACAAAGCCAAGCCCCTTATGAATGTCTATCAAAAAGACAACGGACTCACTTTTCGTCAGTTTATGCGGGCAGATATGCATACTGTCGGTGACAGGAAAGGTTTGCTGTCATCAATGCCGCTTAACACCATGTCAGAGGAACTGCTGATCTCTATCCTGACACGTCAGAGTGCTTCCCCCGAGGAAATCGACAACATTCTGGAAGCATACAGGGAAATGAAAGAAAATGTGGCAGCTTTAGTTAAACACAGTTCCGTGACAGATGAAGTATTTATCCTCTCCGAAGAAGAATTCCGTCAAAAGCCTGTCCCGCTGTCACTGAGTTACGCCTTTGCAGACAGAAATTTTTATTATACCTATGAGGAGTATCTGGAACATCAACGGCAGACACAGCAGTTTGCCGAACAAACATCCAATTACCACCTGCATTTCCGTGATGCACCTCCGTTACAGAATATCAATATCTTTATTCATGAGAGAAAATGGGTATCCGTTTCCAAATCCCATCTCCCTGCTATCCACTGTGTCATACGTCATCCCGATATCCGCAGGGCAATCGAACATATTGTTTTTTCCCTGTCAAACCCGTAATGCTTGGGAGTACAGAAATCTTGACGCTTTCTGTGCTCCTTTATTATTTTGAAAAAATTGCAAAATATGATTGACAATACAGGCGTTTACACGTAAAATTATCATGTTAGGTTTTTTCCTCACAAAATATCTTAAAATGAGAAAAAGGTGCTTCCATGAATATATTGGCAATCGGTGATGTTGTCGGCTCTGTGGGCTGTCGGTTTCTCCGTGAAAAACTCCCCTCTCTCAAAAAACGGGAACATATCAGTCTTGTTGTTGCCAACGGTGAAAACTCCGCTGACGGCAACGGTCTGACACCATCTTCTGTTGAGTTTCTGTTCAGCAGCGGTGTGGATGTCATTACAGCAGGCAACCATACTTTCCGCAGAAAAGAAGTCTATCCCTTGTTTGATACCTGTGATACCCTCATACGCCCCGCCAACTTCCCCGAAACCACTACCCCCGGAAAAGGCTATACGATTTATGATTTCGGACGAAACAAAGTGGCTGTCATCAATCTGATGGGCTGTATGTATCTCGAACCGCTGAACGATCCGTATCTTGTCATTGACAAAGTGCTTTCCAAAATCGACACAAAGCTTATTGTCCTTGACTTCCATGCCGAGGCAACTGCCGAAAAACTCGCTATGGGATATTATCTTGACGGACGCATTTCCGCCATGTTCGGCACTCACACCCATGTACAAACTTCCGATGAGCGAATTCTTCCCCATGGTACAGGATATATTACAGATGTCGGCATGACCGGTCCTTATGAAAGCGTGCTTGGCGTCAAGCCCGAACTTGCCATTCAGAAATTCAAGGAAAAACTCCCTGTTCGCTTTGAACTCGGTACGGGAAAATGCAGACTTGATGCGATTCTGTTTACTGTTGACGAACATTCCGGAAAAACTGTTGCTCTCAAACGATTGGAAATTTTGTAAAATTCTAAAATTCAGCATATTTTTTACATAAAACACTTGCATATTCTGAAATTTGCATATATTATATAAATATATGTGCTTTCATCTATCAATATTTTTAGGAGGAAATAAAAAAATGGAAATTTTAAAGGTTTCATCAAAATCATCACCAAATTCTGTCGCAGGTGCTATCGCAGGAGTTATCAGAGACTACGGCTGTGTGGAAGTACAGGCTGTTGGTGCGGGTGCCACTAACCAGGCTCTCAAATCCGTTGCCGTTGCAAGAGGCTATCTGGCTCCCATGGGAATCGACCTTGTATGTATCCCTGCTTTTACCAGCATTGACATCGAGGGTGTTGAACGCACTGCCATGAAACTCATTGTAGAAATCCGATAACTGTTCTCGACTCAACTATCACAACTACTTTAACAAAGGAAGTGCGAATCATGATAAACGGCTCTTGTTATAAAAATGCACTCATCTCCGGTGCCAACAACATTCTTCGGCATAAGGATGAAGTGAATGCACTGAATATCTTCCCTGTTCCTGACGGTGATACAGGTACCAATATGTCCATGACCATTCAGGCGGCGGCTGCCACTCTGGAAGAAACGGATTCCCCCGGTATTGCAGAAGTGGCTGCGGCAGCTGCTTCCGCTATGCTGAAATCCGCAAGAGGTAACTCAGGTGTTATTCTTTCCCTGCTGTTCAGGGGAATTGCCAACGGTCTCAAGGGCAAAGACAGTATCAACGGAAAGGATTTTACTGCGGCTCTGCGAATGGGTGTTACAGCAGCGTATGAAGCCGTAATGAATCCTACCGAGGGTACGATTCTGACCGTTGCCAGAATGGCCTGTGAAGCCGGTGAGGTTGCCTCTGAAGCAGAGGACGATCCGATTATTGTATTTAATGCTGTGTGTGCTTCCGCTCAGGAAACTCTTGCGGCTACTCCGGATATGCTTCCCGTGCTCAAAAAGGCAGGTGTCGTTGATGCAGGCGGCAAAGGCTTATGTCTGATTTTTGAGGGTATGCTGTCCCTGATTCGTGACGGTATCATGATACAAAGTGATGTGGCGGTGACACCTGACGCTGATGCAAAAGAAAAAGAAACCGCTGAATTTTTCAGAAACGCCGCTGCGGAATTCGATTCCGTGATCAACTTCACCTACTGCACCGAGTTCATTATCGGCAAAAATACGGATGTGACAAAAAGCTATCTTGAATTGAAGGCTTTTCTGGAAACCATCGGTGATTGTGTCGTCGTGGCTGATGATGACGATATTATCAAGGTACACGTACATACCGAACATCCCGGTCAGGCTCTCGAAGAGGCTGTGACATTCGGTCAGCTCCTCACCGTCAAAATCGAAAACATGAAAGAACAGCACAGAAAAGCTGCCGAAAAATATGAGCGTGAAAAAGCAAAGGCTGCTGCCGAAGAGAAAAAAAAGGAAGCACTGAAACCTGTTGCACCGGTGGATGAAGTCGGCTTTGTGTCTGTTGCATCGGGTGACGGTCTGGAAACCGTTTTCAAGGATTTGGGCTGCTATCACGTTGTCAACGGCGGTCAGAGTATGAACCCCAGCACAGAGGATATTTATGAGGCTGTCATGGCAACTCCTGCAAAGACCGTCTTCGTATTCCCGAACAATAAAAATATTATTCTCGCTGCCGAACAGGTGATTCCGCTTGTTACCGACAGAAGCGTCATTATCATTCCCACCAAAACCATTCCGCAAGGACTGGTTGCACTGCTGGCTTACTCCGAGGATGCTGCGGCTGAACAAAATGCAGACGCTATGACACTCGCTGCCAAAGGTGTCGCAACAGGTCAGGTGACCTATGCGGCAAGAAACTCCGAATTCGGCAACACAAAAATCCGTGAGGGTGAAATTATCGCTCTCAACAACGGCAAACTGACTCATAAGGACAAAGATCCTGTTCATGCGGTTGTCAAGCTCGCCAAAGATATGATCAAACGTGATACCTCTTATGTGACGATCATCTATGGTCAGGATATCAACGAGGCTCAGGCAAATGTTGCTCTGGAAACCATTCAGGCAAGGGCAGGCTCCCATGTGGAAGTGTCGCTCATTGAGGGCGGTCAGCCAATCTATTACTTTATCCTGTCTGTCGAGTAATCTCTTTACGAAAAAATCTACGGAACGATGAAAAACGGTAAGCCAAAGCAGGCTTACCGTTTGCTTTAAGGGGGAAAAATCATCATGCCGTCACTGTTCAAAATTCCCGTCACAAACCTGTCGGGTATCGGTGCCAAAAAAGCTCAGCAATTTTATAAACTCGGTGCTTACAGCGTCGGAGACCTTCTGCGGCTTTATCCGAGAGCCTACGAGGACTGGAGCAAGCCCGTGAGAATTGCGGATGCCTCTGCACAGGATACCTGTTGTATCCATGCCCGTGTCGTGTCCGCTTATCCGCCGTCCAGAGTACGCAGCAATATGATGCTGTTCAAAGTGTGCGTATTTGACGGCTCCGACAAAATGACAGTGACTCTTTTTAATCAGGTCTACACCTATGAAAAACTGAAAAATGGCGGTGAATATCTCTTTTACGGCACCGTCAGACATAACGGCATGATGTATGAAATGGTGTCTCCTGCCATCTGTGAAAGCAATGATAGGTATATTCATCCGATCTATTCTCAGACCTCTCAGCTTGGCACAAAGCAAATTGAAAAAGCTGTCCGACAGGCTGTTCGGATGCTGCCTGAAACAGTCAATGATCCCATTCCCGACAATATTCTGAAAGCGTTTGACTTGTGTGATCTGGGCTTTGCCATACGGAACATTCACTTCCCCGAAAACGAACAGGCTCTTGTCACCGCCAAACAGCGACTTGTCTTTGAAGAATTGCTGATTCTGCAGCTTGGCATGGCTCGTCTGAAGGGCGGCAGACAGGAAACGCCTTCTCATCAGATTGAAAAAGATTACAGTGAAGAATTTTTTGAACATCTCCCCTTTGTGCCTACCCATGCACAAACAAGGGCTGTTTCGGAATGTGTCAGCGATATGCGGAACAATCACTATCCAATGAACAGACTGGTACAGGGAGATGTCGGCTCCGGCAAAACTGCTGTAGCGGCTGCAGTTTGCTATACTGCCGTGAAAAACGGTTTGCAGTGTGCATTCATGGCTCCCACGGAGATTCTTGCCGAACAGCATTACAAGTCCCTGACAGAGCTTTTCAAAAATACGGATATCAGAATCGGTCTGCTGACCGGTTCTCTCAAGCCTTCCCAAAAACGCAATCTGAAAGAATTATTACAGCTTGGCATGATGGATATTGTAATCGGCACCCATGCTCTTATCTCTGACAATGTGGAATTTCAGTCGCTGGGACTTGTCATTACAGACGAACAGCACCGTTTTGGAGTGGCTCAGAGAGCCGCCCTGCTCGCCAAAGGAAACCATCCGCATATGTTGGTCATGTCTGCCACGCCCATCCCCAGAACACTGGCTCTGATGATTTTCGGAGATTTGGATTTGTCTGTGCTTGACGAGCTTCCTCCCGGACGGCAAAAAGTGGATACATTCCTGATTGACAGTTCCAAAAGAGAACGTGCCTATGGTTTTCTCAAAAAACAGGTCGACTGCGGAAGACAATGTTATATTGTCTGTCCCTTGGTGGAGCAGAACGACGGTAACAATCTGCTCTCTGTAGAGGAATATGCCAAACGGCTGGACAGCAGTGTTTTGAAAAACTGCAAAAAGGCTGTTCTGCACGGAAAACTCAGACCGCTTGAAAAAGAACATATTATGAATGCCTTTTCTGCGGGAGAAATTGATATTCTGATTGCCACTACGGTGATTGAAGTCGGTGTGGATGTGCCGAACAGTACTGTCATGATGATTGAAAATGCCGAGCGTTTCGGACTGTCCCAGCTTCACCAGTTAAGAGGACGTGTCGGACGAGGAAAAGAAAAATCCTATTGTATACTTGTCTCGGACATTCAGAAGGAAAGCAGTCTGGAACGTCTGAAAGTCATGTGCAGAACCAATGACGGCTTTCAGATTGCGGATGAAGATTTACGCCTGCGTGGGCCGGGCGACTTTTTCGGCTCACGCCAGCACGGACTGCCTGATTTGAAAATTGCGGAGCTGTCCGGTGTCACCTCTCTGGAACATACACAGCAGGCTGCCAGAATGATTCTGTCGGAAGATCCCTCGCTCTCCCGGAAAGAACATCGGGGACTGCAATTTGAAACAAGACGTTTATTTGCTTCTGTCGGATCTTCGGAGCGGCTGCAATAACCAAAAAAATTCCTGTCAGACATTGCATCTGACAGGAATTTTTATTTTTCATGAAAGACGGGAATCAGTCATCCCGGAGATAACCATAGCTCGGATTTGTCAAGCCTTTGCCGCCATTGCCTCCCAGAGAGTCATTTCCGTTCGGAGAAAGCGGTATGACATAAATCATTTGCTTCCAATAGCTTTCGTTAAAGAGATTGGCAACATAATCTGTCAGTTCGGTTCCGCCTTCTACCTTAGGTGCCTTGCTGATCTGGTATTTGCCTTCATGGATAACAAAGCTTCTGGCATCACCTTTGGTATCTTTATATTTGATGGTAACATCCGTCAGGAATTCAATAATCATAGAATCCTTGCCGGCACTGCTATAGAAGTAGAAGCCTGTATTGGAATAGACTGTGGAGTTGATTTCACCGACAGCAGCAATCTTCACATCCGGTTCATACGCGTCACCTGAAATATTGGCTGAGTGCAATTCCACGCTTGATGTCAGATACAGCGGTTTTTTGGAGCTCCATCTGAAATTAATGCCGCCGTTGGAAGAATAGCTGTAAGAACGTGTGACAGGCAGTCCTGTAAAGGAAGCCGGTGTTTCACCGGAAGCCTCTTCCGGTATGATAAAGTTCACGTTACCATTAACGGTACGTCCGGCACCGGTCATAAACTGTTTATTGGTATACCAGCCTATCGAAGAAGCATCCTGAGGTGCTCCGCCATAACCGTTATCCGTATATCTGCCGTAGTTTTCCGAAGTTGTGAAGTAATCTTCCGCATCCTGCGAGAACAGGTTCAGCAAACCGTTATGAACAACTGCTTTACCATCATCCTTGGTATCGTCATCATTGAAGGTATAAGCTCCTGCTCTGATAACATAGGTACTGTCTGTTACCGATGTGGTTCCGCCTGATGTAACACGCTTTTTATAGGTAATCTTGGTATCATAACGGAAGTATATGGTCATAGGCTCATACGGAGATGTCGTACCACCGGATTCGTTTTTCATCTGGAAAGTAAGAGTATCTGTGTCAATATTATTCTGCACATACTCGTCATTATTGAGCTGTCTGAAATCGGTATAGGAATTTTCTCTCCAGATGGGGTTCTGAGTATCCATCAATACCCATGCCTCATCCTTTTTCATTTCCTCTTTTCTGGCACCGCCTCCAACATACTCGCCTGCGGTAATATCATAGAACTGTACATTCCTGATGACATCTTGTCCCTTGACGAAGTAAATCGGATAACCTTCCAGATTGTACTCTGTGACTTCTTTCTGCTGAGGGGTATTGGTCTGATCCAGATATTCGATACGGAATCTGTGAGCGGGAACCTGTCTTGTTTTGCCCTGGGCATCATAGAGGATTACCGCAATAGAACCTTCATTGGATACCGTAACATTTGCCAATGCTCTGTTCAGATCCTGGAGAGCAGTATTCATCGAACTCATAGAAGAACTCTTATACGCATTTTCTGCTGCGGTCAGTTTGAGTTTCAGTGCGTCAATGGTAGTAGAATCATACTCTCTTGTGGTACCGCGATTGAGATATTCCGGATATTTACCGCCGCTGCTCGGCTCGGCAATATAGGATCTTGCCAGAGCCATCTGTGTATACATATCGGAATAAAGCTTCAGGATTTTTTCCAGATTCTCTGCGGCACTGTAGGCCTGTGTTTCGGAGAAATCACGTTTGATTTTGGTAACGTCTGTTTTATAAGCATCGTTGGGGTTACCATCGGATCTTGAGAAATATTTTTCCTGGGAAATGATATCATTATAAATATACTGTGCACCCGGATTGGGTTTCGGATTATTGACACTGTAGTATTCAATGATGGGGTTACCGCTGTCATCATATTTGTTGATCAGTGTTTTTGCATAATACAGATTCAGCAGATTGTCACACACATTGATCAGTTTGTCATAGTCAGAGGTGAAAGACTCCCAGCCGCCATAGCCGCCATTGAGCAGCGGATTAAACAGGCACTTGTCTCCTCCCTGGAGTCTGGTATGGAAGATATGATTTTTCTTTTCCGTACCGGTGCCGCCGGAACCTTTTGTCAAATCAATCGTGCCGTCTGCCGCATAATAGGTAATCGTTTCCGTAATGGCCAGCTTGAAGAACAAGGTCTTTCTGGAAATACCTTCCACTTTGTATTTATCCTGGTTGTCTGTTCTCGTCAGCTGCGTCATCACAGCCGATTTCGGAGTACCCACACCGTAAGCCTCCACAAGTTTCGGCACACTCCAAGTATGTACAGCCTTGCTGCCATCTGTGTAGCGGTCTGTAGATTCATTTGGTCTTCTGAAATAGATATTGAACTCGGAAGTCACCTGATATTTATCACTGTCAAATGTCATAACTTCCGTATTGGTAAGAATGGAAGATGAACCGCCCTCCTCATTGAACAGGTTTACCCATACATCACCATAGATATTGGCAATTTCAGGTGTTTTGGCAGTAGGATAATTGCTGTTGGAAAGGCCTTCAATCTGCAGGGTATAAAGGTTGGACTGTTCCATCGGAATCTTGAATTCATACCAGTCATAGTAAGGAAGCAGCATAGCATCACCTACACGGTAGGCATAATACTTACTGCCGTCGAGACCGGTTTCGTCGCCACCGAATTTATAACCGCTCTTTACTTTGTTACCGTCTTCGTTGCTCATCCGGTCATCGCCATAGGTAGTGGCATAAGATTTATTTTTGATACGAATCTTGCCGCCGCCTACATAGGCCATCGGCAGATCGGCAATAATTTCTTCGTCAACAACACCATTGAAGAAATCATTATCAAAATCCACACTGTCATCAAAATCATCCACCGGATTGGTTGGAGTGGTTGGAGTGGTCGGATCAGCAGGATCATCAGGATCCGTCGGATTCGTGGGATCGGTTGGATTCGTGGGATCGGTCGGATTTGTGGGATTAATGGCACTGAGAGCCTGTTCTACCTCATTGACCGTACAAGGCACTAAATATTTGTTATTGGAGTAGAAATAATAAGTAGGAGCAGACTGATTCAATGTAAGATCATTGGTATTATGATCCGGATCCCATGAGTACTTGTCATACTCCTGAGTGGTCTGGTTGACGGTAATCAATGCACGGTCGTACGAAGAATCAAGATTATAATAATAATATCTTGTTGTACCTGTCACCTGAAGCATCGGAGGTCTTGAGGAATAGGAAGTCATTTCATTAACCGGACTTGTATTGGCTTTCCATATGTAGATATAGGGCTTGTTGTTTCCGGTAAATTTCTCATCGTTTCTGGTATCGAACACGATAACAGAAGTATTTTCAGAGATCGCATTGGAAATACTGCTGTCCTGCTGAATCAGTTTTGCGATTTTTTCTGCGGCATAGGCTTTATCTTCCGCACTGGCCGCAAGTTTTTGGATACTGTATTCCTGACCGTCTGCCACTTCGGGACCGGCCACAGGTTCCGGAGCAGGTGCTGTCGGATCATACTGAGGATAAATATCATTCAGGCTGACTGTCGTGAGATTGCCGCCAATCATCTGAACAACATATTCTCCTGCCGGAACCATAAATGTTATGAAACGCTTATGGTCTGTACTGTTGAGCTGAATATCAACATCCACATTGGCACTTGTATCAGCCTTATATCTTACTACAAAGTAGTTGCCGGAAGACGGAGCATTGACACCCTGACCGTTTACTGTAACAGTCAGCTGCTGATAGCTCTTGCGTTCCGCAGAATCAGCTGTTTCATAGTGATAGAACGGAATATACAGAGTAGTCATTTTCTGAGCAGAGAGCTGTGTTGCAGAAGCCGGAGCAATAAAGAGATTATTGTCTGTCACAGAGGAAAGCTCTATTTCGGGAGATTCCGCAGCCACTGTTTCATCCTCATTCTTAACGGTGAGTTTGACTTTCTGCACCTCAAGTTTGTTTACATCGATATAATAGTAAGTAGTACCGGCATATAATTTAATCAGTCCCTGTGCAGAGTTGTGGGAAGTATCAACTACATCTCCGTTGTTCTGCGTCATAGAAACGGTATAGACCTTTGTTGCGAAATCTTCTGACGGAATTTGGAACCATACTCTGATGACATTCTGATTTGCCAGGTCAATATTGGTATCGACAGGTTTGTCGATCACCAGTCTTTCCATAGCCAGTCTGATTTTTGCTTCTTCGGCATCAAGAGTAGATTTTTCGGTTGCTGCCTGTTTCACAGCTTCCACACCGCTGAGCAGTGTTTCAAGCTCTGTTTTTGGTGCAGTGAGATAATATACGGTTTCATTGGTAAGGGCATTCGGTGTTTTCTGGGGTTCCAGTCTGCCCAGCAATGTTTGAGCCTGTAAGATAGCATCATTAATGCTCAGGTAGTTATCCGGATCCAATTTATAGACTTTATTTGCCTCGAGCACTGTAAGTGCTGACTCAAGGTCTAAGATTGCCTGATCAAAGACCGCTTTAGACTGAGGAACGGTATTAAATATTGTCTGAATACCCGGCAATATATTATCCTTCAAGTTGTTTCTTGCGTCCAAGGTGTAGGTATTGTCGTTTACCTTTGTATTTGCCTCAGAAAGGAGCTGCTGGAGCTTGTCTCTGTCAAACCATTGTGTACGAATCGCGGTGAGAGCAGTTTCCAAATTTGTGGTAGCTGTTTCCACTTCCGCATTTGTCTTGACATCGCCTCGGTTCAGCAGCTTTTTGCCTTTTTCATAGGCACCGTCTTCGACTTCCGAACCATCGGGTCTTGTGCCTGCCGTCTGCGTAAAGATCACATACTGAGCAGCGTCATAATATTTCCAGTTACTGACAATTTTGTCGCCTTCCTGGACTTTTTCTCTCAATGTCACCAACTTACTTTCATCTGCTATGGCAGGTGTCAGATGGGTGATAGCAAAGTCAATATTGGTAACATGCGTTCTGTAAGCAGCGTTTGCCTGTTCGATTTTTTCGGCATTGCTCGGTCCGGTCTGACCGCTGATAAAGGTTCCGTCGTTATAATCAACGATAGCATCAGCAAGCACCTTGGCCAGAGAAATATCTTCGCCGGAACCGTTTTTGAAGTTATCATAGTTAGCATAGTCACTCTTTTTCAGCAGGGAAGCCTCTACGATTTTCTGATAGAGTTCCTCACGTCCTGCGGAAGAGTTCAGCAAGCTGTATTTATAGGTCAGTTTCGGAGAAGCCGTGATATCAGGATCGTATGCTTTGGCATGGATAGTAACATAAGCCGTTTCATCTGCACCCAGAGATCTCAGTGCTGTTCTTTCAGACTGATGAGATTCCAGACTGCCGCTCTTCATAATCAGCCAGGATTCTGCGGCAGAATCAGGAACAGAGGCATCTACATACGGTTTTACATTGGTAAGGGACTGTGTGATACCCTTATAGGAAATGGTAATATCAAAATTTTTCTTGGTTTCGACATTGGCCACCCACCAGCCGCAGCCTTCATAAGTCATTGCAATATTTGTTTTCTGCTTGGCATCCTTGCATTCCACATTTGCTGTATTTCCGGTACCGCTTTTGAGGAAAGACGGAGTATTATCCGCACCGATCTGAGCACCGGATGTATTTTCAATGCTCACGATCTGAGGAGCACCGGTAAAGCCGGCGGGAAGCCGCACTGCATCGGCATTATCATTGTCGGCTCTGAAATGAATGGTTGTTTTCTGGTTTTTCAGATACACAAGGATTGTGTCATCCAGTGCCTTCGTACCGTCCCATTCTTCGCCGAAAATATAACGAATATAATAAGGATTGCCGCCATTGAGGCCGGAACTTTGTTTTTTCTTATTCAGGAATTCAAAATAGATATTCTTGTCATCCGCATTCAGGTACCACAAATGGAAAATTTCCTCCGACTGAGAATCAAAGTAGCCGGAACCGGCCACAGTAGCACCATGTTTTGCAAAGATAACATTGAAGAAATTTACATAGCTCTTATTGATTTTATAAGCACCGGCATACCAACCGTTTGATTTTTTAACCATCAGACCGGTTGCACCGCCGGAACCATCGTCCTGCTTGCCAATCCATGCACCGTTAGGCATTCTGATATTATTTTTGTATACGGTATAGCTCAAATCATCCACATTTGGATTGATTCTGTTATGGGAACTGTCATAGACATAACAAAGATTTTTGTTTTGGCTGCTGTCTCTGAATGTGGTATTGCCGCTGTAAGGCTTATAACCGCTTGGTTCCTCATATGTCCAGATATAGTAACATACATTCCAGTCGAGATCGGCAGGAAGCTTCAGATTGAGGTTAATGGTATCGGAATCGGAAGGAATACCGTCCGGTGTCGGAACACCCAGTACAGTAACTCTATTCTGAGCACCCGCCGCACCGATATCAAAAACAATCGTCAGAGTAACCATTTTACCACGGTTTCCAAAGGAATCCGCATAATTGCCATAGCCTGTCAGACGAAGATGAGGGCTTTCGTTTCCCACTGCGGGAAGGTATTCTGCCACTATCCAGGTATCACAGCCGGTAATGACACCGGCTCCTCCCTTTTCATAGAAAACAGCACCCGTAGAACCATTTTCTTTTACAGCGATATATTCAATACGCTGACCGGAAACGACATTGGGACCTGTTGCCGCCTCACCGATCTGATCATAGCGTTGTATATTGGCATCATTGGTATAGTAAGACTGTGCATATTCCAATGCACTTTTGACGTTCATATAGGCTTGGCGTCCGTTCACGGTTGATGTGGTAACGGAAAGGCTGGACAAGGCAATAAAAATCAAACCGGCAGCCAGTATCACAAGCACCAGACTGATAACGATTGCAACCGGCAGCGTCAAGCCTTTTTTATTGTTTTTCTGAGCCACTTTTATCATAAAAAATTCGTTCTCCTTTCCTCAAAAGAATCAATCAAACACAACGGCAACATCATAAGCCGGAACGATCGTTTCACCGCCGCCCGATACTTCCTCCAGACGGATTACATCCAGTTCTGCCGACTGGTCAATATAATTGGTAGAAGTTCTGGTAATTTTAAAATATCCTGCCGAATTCGACTCCATCTTAGCGGCGGTTGCATTGTTCAGCACCGTCTGTCCTTTCAGAACATAGCCGCTTTGGGTTTCGATCTGGTAGTTCAAATAGCAGGAAATCAAATCCGTGGAAGAAGGATTTTTCTTACTTTTTTGTTCACAAACGGAAAACGTAAGATTTTTAATTCCCTCATATTTCAGACGGGTATACTGCACACCGCCTGTACCGGCTGCATTTTTTTCATATTCAAAGGTTTCAATATTGTCACCCACTTTGGCAATATAGAAGCCGAATTCCAGACTGTTCTTAGGCAGATGAGCCGTTGTATTGGAACTGTTGTCCACTCTTTTGACAATAGAGGCAACTCTTGCATATCTGACGATATTTTCTTCCAGAAGAAGAGCCACATTCTGTTCTTTTTCGAGGATAGCAGCTTCGGAGTAGTTGTTCATGGCAGAGACCACAATTGTCAGAGACAGACCGGAAACGATACCGAGAATAGCGACCGTCACGACCAGCTCCACCAACGTCATACCTTTGCGGGATTTTCTGTATTTTTTCATATTCTCCCTCCTTTACTGATCTTCGTACGGCAGGAATGACACGATACGTGCAAACCCATCCGGAGTAGCGACAGCCGTGGTGATTTCTACTCCGGCAATCGTCACATTAGCAGCACCGGAAGCCTGGAGAGTACGTTCTGCATCCAGTTTCAAATGATACTGTACTTCGTAGTCGTCATCCGGGAAACCGGCATCGGTATAGTGTACATCGGAAAACATTTGCTGAGCCGCCTGAAATACAGAATCATTGGCCGAATTGGTATTAGGATTAAACTGAGCTGTAGAGTGCGAGTCATCAATTCCGAAAAAATATTCATTTGCTTCATCTTCATCATCAAAATTACAGTTTTTAATCGCTTTCATGATCACTTCATTCAGAGAAGCACTGTTAGCTGCCGCCTGGTTTTCGGCAGCGTTGTCAACGGTTGTTTTGTAACCCATGACAATAGCACCGGCAGCCGAAGCCATAACGATGGCAATGATTGTCACACCTACCAGCAGTTCCACCAACGACATACCCTTTTTAGAGTGCAGTCGCGGAACTTTTTTACGCAGGTTCTGATTCATAGGTAGATTCCCCCTTAACATGATACGAACACAATTCCGCATAATAATTATGTATAACTACATTATACTATAAATAAATTTTGATTCAAGCTATTTTTTATCAACATTTCCAACAAATTATTTTTTAAAAAATTGTAAGTTTTTTTACAGTATATTCATAATTCAGCAATAACAAAGGCGAATCCGATTGTGAGGATCCGCCTTTTTCAGAATGAGACAGCGATGGTTATTTAATAATGCTGTACATACCGAACATTGGCATATACATACCTACGACCAGAACACCAACAACACCACCGATGACAACTGTCATAATAGGAGTCATTGCATCTGTCAGTTTTTGTGTAGACTCATCTGTCTGCGTTTCAAAGAGGTCAGCCATTTTCATCAGGGAGTCACCGAGCATACCGGATTCCTCACCGACACGGATCATGGAAACAAGAATCGAATCAAAGACAGGATGCTTACCCATTGCCTCATTAATGGTAACACCGATCTGTACGTCATCCAACACATACTGAATTTTTTCACGCACAAAGATATTCGGCACGGCATCTCTTGCCAGAGCCATAGCTCTGTGGATGGGGATACCGGCATCTGTCAGGGTAGACATCAGACGACAGAAACGAGCCAGAGAGCTTTGTCTGATAATGGGGCCAACGAGCGGAATTTTCAGCAGATATTCTGCCACGAGCATAGAAAATTTTTCGTTGTTCTTTTTCAGCATGATAAAGCCGAAAATAATGGCTGCCACAACAATGACTGTCACCAGCCAGTAATTAATCAGGAAGTTCGAGAAATTCAGCAGTCCCTGCGTAATGGCAGGCAGCTCTGCACCGAAGCCCTCGTAAACGCCCGCAAATCGCGGAATAACGAATACGGTAAAGATAATGATAACACCGATAACCAGAACGACAAGGAATATCGGGTACATCATGGCACTCTTGATCTTACTGGAAAGAGCCATACTCTTTTTACAGATCAGAGCACTTTGTTCAAAAGCCTCGTCAATACGGCCGTTTGCCTCACCTGCCTCAATGATACTGAGGTAAACGCCGGGGAATCCGGCAAAGTTTCTCATTGCCTGGGAAAGTGTAAAACCACTGTAGAGGTTTTCATTGATTTCCTGAAGGATTTTTTTCATTCCGACATCTTTTTCCGACTGGATCATAATGTCCATGGACATGGAGAGGTTAATACCTGCTTTCATCATCATACCCATCTGGTTAAAGAACATCAGCAGTTTTTTGGGTTTAATTTTTCTTGTATGGATATCGCCGCCGAGATCCATATTCCAGATACTTTCACCGCTGCTTTCGCCCGCCTCGATAATCTCCTGAACAATCAACCCTTTTTCACGCAGCAGACTGACGGCACGGCCTTGGGTATCCGCCTCTATCGTACCCTCTTTTTTCTGATTTCTGGCGTTCATCGCCGTATATTTATACTTCAATACAATTCACTCCCTTACCTTCTTGCATCGGTATCACCAATGTCAAAGTTCCAAGCTCTTGCGATCTGTTCTGTAATAAGTCCCTGAGCGAGGAGATTATCGATACTCTTGCTCATGGTAATCATGCCGTACTGCTGACCGAGCTGAATAGACTGCTGGATATTGGCAACTTTATTTTCACGGATAAGGTTGCTGATAGCGGTGGTACAGAACATGATTTCAAATGCTGCGATACGTCCGCCTGTTGCACGGGGAAGAAGTCGCTGAGAGATAACCGCTTTCAGTGAGGTAGAAAGCTGAACTCTGATCTGCTGCTGCTGATCAGGCGGGAAAATATCAACCAGACGGTCAATCGTTTTGGCAGCACCCTCTGTATGTACGGTAGAGAATACCAAGTGACCTGTTTCGGTTGCTGTCAGGGCGATCTGGATAGACTCACGGTCACGCATTTCACCGACGAGGATAATATCAGGGTCCTCACGCATGGCAGCACGCAGTGCCATCGGATAGGAACGGCTGTCAAGACCGATTTCTCTCTGGTTAATGATACAGCGTTTCGGTGTATGGAGGAACTCAACAGGATCCTCGATGGTAATAATATGTTTGCTCTTATATTTGTTAATTTCGTTGATAAGAGCCGCCAGCGTGGTGGATTTACCGGAACCGGTAGGACCGCACATCAGCACCAGGCCGGAGTTCAGATCCAGTGTTTTTCTGATGGAGTTCGGAAGGTTCAAGGTTGACAGTTCGGGAACGACGCTGTTGATAACACGGAGCACCAAAGCGGTACCGTTACGCTGTCTGAAAGCATTCGCTCTGAAACGTCCGCACTCACCGATTTCAACGGCAGCATCCGCCTCACCTGTCTGGAGAAATGTTTCAAAACGTGACTGATTGAGAACTGCCTTGATAATAGCAGTTACCTCTGCCTCATTCAAGGCAGGATCATTGGTAAAGAATACATTACCGTGAAGACGATAAGCAGGGTGGTTGCCGGAAGCGATATGAATATCGGAGGCACCCTTGCTGACGGCTTCTTTTACAAGACTGTAAAAATCCATTTAAAATCTACCCCATTCTTAATTTTTTAATAATGCACAATGCATAATGCACAATGCACAATGATTTTCTGCTATCAAAATTTGCTTTATACTGTCTTTTCTCAAAAAACTAATTATGAATTGTGAATTATGAATTATGAATTAATTAGTCGTTGGAGATTGTCATATCAACATATTCCTCGTAGGAAGTCAGACCTGCCAGAACATCTCGTCTTACGTTTTCCTTCATCGGAATCATACCTTCAGCGATTGCCTGATCACGAAGTTCATCTGTACTTTTTCCTTCGGTGATCGCTCGTTTCAGAGTCGTCGTGAGCATCATTACCTCATGTACAGCGATACGGCCTTTATAGCCTTTTTTGTTGCATTTTTCACAGCCGCACTTGCGGTAAAGGGTAATTTCCTGATTCTGAGGGATATTCAGGGCAATACGTTCATTCTGGTCGGGGCTGTACGCTTCTTTACACTCCACGCAGAGACGACGTGCCAGTTTCTGAGCGATGATGCCGAGAAGAGCAGAGGATACCATGTAAGGTTCGATACCCATATCGACAAGACGGGCAACAGAACTGGGGGCATCGTAGGTATGCAGGGTAGAGAGCACCAAGTGACCTGTAATAGCCGCCTGAACAGCGATACCTGCGGTTTCACCGTCACGGATCTCACCGAGCATGATAATATCCGGGTCCTGACGGAGAATGCTTCGGAGGGCTGCCGCAAAGGTAAGACCTGCTTTTTCATTGGTCTGGACCTGTGTAATACCGGGGCAAATCATTTCGACAGGGTCCTCAACGGTAATAATATTGATATCCTCAGCCATTACTTCGTGAAGAGCCGTATAAAGAGTGGTTGATTTACCGGAACCGGTAGCACCTGTAACGAGGATAATACCACGGTTACTTTTGACAAGATGGTCAAATTTTTTCAGATTCTCAGGAAGGAAGCCGATATTTTCTTTTTTCAGTTCCATACCCAGAGAAGTTGTAATACGCATAACGATCTTCTCACCAAACAGGCTGGGAAGAACAGAGATACGGAAATCGATTTCTTTTCCGCCGACACGGTAGTTGATACGACCGTCCTGGGGAATACGTTTTTCAGCGATATTCATGTTACCGATAAATTTGATACGGGATGTAACAGAGGGAATCAGTTCCGGAGCGGTTTCCATATAGTTCTGGAGATGACCGTCGATACGGAAACGGATTCGCAGACATTTTTCCATTGGTTCGATATGAATATCGGAAGTTTTTGTACGGATGGCCTCTTCGATCATGCTGTTAACGAAACGGATAATCGGCTGGTCATTACCGTTGGAGTCCTTGGCAGCTTCTTCGGCTTCAATCTGAGCCTGTGTTTTGGCACCGCCCTTGGATTCAAGGAATTCCTTTGCATCGTCGAGAGCTTTCTGTGTGGCATAAAGTTCTCTGAGTTTCGCATCAATTTTGGATTTTTCAGCGATAACAGGACGGATTTTCATTTTGGTTGCGATGGACAGGTCTTTCAATCCCTGATAGTTCAGCGGATCGGCGATTGCCACCGTCAGAAAGCGTCCTTCCTGTTCAATGGGAATGACCATGTGTGTCTGAGCCATTTCCTCCGGGATCATGCTGCCGACATCTTCAGGGAGAGTGACTTCATCAAGGTCAACGTATGGAATAAAAAGCTGTTTTTCCAGTGCCTTGCAAACCTGTTGTTCGGTCACCATCTTAGCCTCAACGAGAAGATCCGCTACACGCTTGCCTTTATTTTGTTCTTCTTTTTGCTTTTGCAGCACTTCCTCAAGCTGTTCTTCGGTAATATCGCCCGAATTGATAAGAATTTGTCCGATTTTCAAGTTACTTACTCTCATGATGTCCTCCCGTTAAAATTAAAAAAGATCGATATAGAGATTCGCCAGATAATGAATCACGTCAAATAATGCAATATAAGCTATCAAAGCTGCTGCGATGTATGGTCCGAAAGCAAGATAGGACTTGGCTGAAAGTTCCTGCGGTTCTTCTTTCTCATCAGATTCTTCTGTTTTGTCAGGCTCAGGCGATTTTCTTACCTTTGCCGCAAGGAGAATACAGACAAAGAAAACGGTTGCTGTGAGAATAGAGACGATAAAGGTATAGATGGTTCCCGGAAAGCCTGTCAGCAGACCGACAGCGGCAAAGAGTTTTACATCACCGAAACCCATTCCGTCTTTTTTATAGAGCAGCATTCCGATCAGATCAATCAGCAGCATTGTTCCGGCACCGATTGCCAGTCCTGCCAAAGGTGACCACCACGTACTGTGAAGAATCCGGAAACCTCTCACAATATCGTAGATACTGAGTGCCGCACCAATGAGTGCCAGTGCTGCGGTAAATTGATCCGGAATAATCATATATTTGATGTCGCATACCGCAATCATCAAAGACAGCAGGATTATCATCGCAAAGCAGAGAAAATAAATATCAAAGCCTTTGTTAAACTGGAGCCTGCATCCTGCCAGGCAAAATGTCAGCAGTACAGACAATATGACTCCTTCTCGTCGAAAGCCGGCTCTTGGTTCTTCCAGCAATTCCCGTGAAGGTGTTTCGTTATAATCGCAAAGCCATGAGGCGGGGATTTTATTCATCACCCATACTGCCAGCCATGCCAGCAATATACTAATGGGAACACAGGCGGCAGTCCATATGATACCGCCTGTTGTTTTCAGATAATCTAAAATTGGCATACTGCATCCTTCCGCTCATCATGCTGCGGAAGAAGCAGAGGCTGTGGAAGTCACGCTGACAGCAGCATCACTTCCGGAAACGATCGGTGCATTGCTTACTTCTTCTATTTTCTGCGGGAAGAAATACAGGCTGAGACCTAATGTAATGCTGTATTTCTGGTCAGTAACAGTGGTACGGGAAGCACCGGATGTCTCGGCAGCGTCCTGCGGAGAAACGGAAAGGTTTTCCACATAATAAGAACCATCGGATTCCAGTTCAAAATAATCGAGGATAGAGAGCAGATCCGCCTGTGTACCGCTGAAGTTCATATTGACGTTGGTCACATAGAGGGGATCACCTGTTGAGGATGTTCTTCCGGCACCGTCAATACCGCCCTCATTGACACTAACGTTGTCAAGCTGGATATTGAGCTGATGAACCATTTCCTGGATATCAGCGGGAGACTGTGTAGCATTGACAAAAAGCTTTTTGCTTTCCTCGTTATATTTTTCTTTCATTTCTGCGATATAAGCCTCGACTTCTTCGGCACGGCTAAGGTAGTTCTCATACATGGTAATCTGTGACTGAGCAGATTCGTGGTCTGCATTGTATTTGTCGATTTTCTGAGCAAACGGCATTTGCACGACAAACAGGAATACGACACACAGTATCAGGATAACGGCTATTGCCCATATAAAGCCGGGAATGGTAATTTGATTGCTTGCCTGTTTCTTGTTCATTACTTTTACCTCCGTCGGGTAACGCTTGTATCAAAAGCGTACACTATTATTTTTCGTTCAGACCGATACGATACCGGCTTTATCAGGCGGGAGCAGTCGAAGACGAGGATGATGCCTGACTTGTTTCGGATGAAGAGGACTGCTGTGTTTTGTTCTTTTCGGCAGCCTTTTGTTTTTCCTTTTCGATGGCTGCTTTTTGTTCTTTTTCCTGCAGTTCCTTATTAAATTCCTCTTCTCCCTCTACCTGAGCTTGTTCTGTAATCGTCACCACGATACCACCCGTATAGCCTGATATCTTGCTGGTGGTCGTGCTTTCCAGTTCGACACGCTGAGCATTGAAGTTATCTGTTACTTTAAAGTAGCCTTGGTCATTGAGGTCATACTTAAAGTCTACGAATGCATCAAAACTCTTTGCCACGATGCTGGTAGAAATCGTTTGAGAAGAATGGTTAAAGTTAAAGCCGGAGGTACTTTCCAACTGTTCATCAATATCTGTAAAGAAGTGTGTAACTACACCGGAAGTTTTCATAACGGTTCTGGGGAGAGTCGCAACATCAATCTCAAGGTTTTTGAGTTTTTGTTCATATTCTTTTTCATCATGTACAAGCTGTTCGGCTCTCTGGTATTTCGGCTGAGCGAGTGTAGAAATATCACCGTTTTCTCTGATTTGGAGCACAGCCCACCAGCCGCCCACAGCGACCATCCATACAGCGGCGACAAAGCCGATACCGCCTGCTACGAAGTTTCCGATTTTGGATTTATTTTCCTTGACCATATCTGCAAGGACACTGCCTCGCAGGAGGTTTGCCTCGTTAATGGGCATATTGAGCAAGCCGTTGAGGGTAATAAAGGATGTCGGATCATAGCCTCTCTTCATGGCAGCCTGACTGGGAACAGGAGGTTTGGCACCGCCCGAGAAGAGGTTAACGACATTTTCCATTGGTGCAGTCAGACCGACCTGACGGCAGTAAGCAGCGATATTGGGCAGTTTTGCGAGGGCATCACAAAGTACGATCTGGTCAATGTCGATACGCATCGTAGAGATAACCATTCTGAGGTTACGGAGAATTTCACCTGCGGCATTGTCCAGCATGGTCATGGTTTGTTTTCTTGTCTGAGCGGAGTGACACTTGTTACAGATGCCGAGACCTTCCTGACGGATCATGTCAAGGGCACCCAGTTTACTGATACCGAATTCCAGCATGAAGAGTTCCGCAATATCTTCGAGGATACTGGAGAAAGACTGCTGGAACACAGGAGCACCGTTATGTAATACAACCAGACGTGTAGCCGCATAGTCCATACTGATAACAGCGATGGCTCTTGTAGCGGAGTTCATGTCTGTTTTAGCGGTATAGAGCATACCTGCGATAGGCGGAGCGATTTTGACGATATGGAGTCCTGCCGCCTCAAAATTGGCACGGATATCTGTCAGCAAGCCCGTATTCATTGCAAAGAGAGAAGCAGAGACATCTTCTGTTTTGCTGGCCTTGCCGTACTGCTGACCATATTCAAAGTTCAGGATCGTATATTTGCCGACTTCCTGATGAAGCACGTTTTCTGCTTCGACACGTGCAAAAGTAGGCAGGAGTTTATCTTTTGCCTGAGGATGCTTGTATTCTTTGGTGATAAGGACATCTTCATCCTCGATACATACAAACAAATCGCCCAGCTCCATGCTGACGCTTTCGGCACAGCGTTTGACAAACGCTGCAAGTTCCTCTGATTTTTCATAAGGACGTTCTTTCAGGGAATCATTCAGTTCAAACACCTGAGGAACATTGAAGGTTGTTTCGGAGCCTGAGGAACCCTTTCTGGTTTTTATCTGCAAACCGCCGTCAGACTTTTCGTATTCTGAAGGAGTCAGTATAAGGAGGCCTCTGGTAATTTGCAGAACAGTTGCTACTGATTTCATAAATACACCACACTCTTAAAAAATTTTTTTGGGGTAACAAATTCGTTTTCGGCAGTCGGCCGCACGGTAATATGATAACTGAAAGCATATAAATTCACAAACATACCGACAGTTATAATATTCTTTTTATTATTTTATCACAAAAATATTCAGACTTCAATGTTTATTTTATAAAACAGGATATTTTGTGCAGATAGCAGTAAAACCGTCCGAATATTTAGGCAATAATGCATTTCTTTTACATTTTTCGCTCAAATAACAACGGAGCTTGTTGGACATTTTAGCCAAAAACGCAACAAAAGCCCGAAACATTTCGTTTCGGGCTTTCATTTTTAAATCAGGTATGAAATATCCGTTTCAGATATTATCAAGCACCACCATAGAGGCCTCTGTTTGAACCAACTTTAGCAAGTGTTGTTGTCCAGTTATTAGCGATTGGGAGGTAATCTGTTGTGCTTGTGCCTTCTGCGTTGTAGATGATTGTACCATCGTCCTTGTTGTAACGATAGTCGTCTACGTTCTCACCGTTGAATGTAGATACAAGACCTGCATACTCGATTGCGTTCCAAACTGTGAGCTTAGCAGCGTCTGATCTCTTTGTAGAAGTAGAAGCTGTAGCAGCAGGAAGGAGAGATGTGTTCAGACCGCCGAGTTCCTGAGCCTTGGAGCTCTTGTTGATAGAACCGGCAGATACGCCTGAGTAAAGTGCCTTACAAGCTGAGTCAAGTGCGGAAGCATTGGACTGCTTGGAAGACTTTGTAGCGTTGTCGATAATACCAACAACTGCAGGGATTGCGATAGCTGCGAGGATTGCGAGGATTGCAATAACAACTACCAGTTCAACGAGTGTGAAGCCTTTTTTGCTCTGCTTAGCGAGCAGTTTCTGTTGGAGAGTCATGATAAACTACCTCTTTCTTAAAAATTTTTTTCTCGAACCGAGCACTCTGAAGGGTGGAACGCTCTGTTCATTTGCTGAGTATATATTAACTCTTTATTAACAAAATGTCAATACTTTTTTTTGATTTTTTTAAATCCATTTTTTAAAATAAAACAAAAAAATATTGTGCATTTTTACCATTGATTTTTCCGAATCACCTGTTCAAGTTCCGTTTTTTGTGCATTTTATATCTTAAAGTGAATCTTTTTTGTATAATATAACTATGAACAAATTATGAACAAAAAATTATTTGTTCATAATTTGTTCATAAAATTTAAAATTTTTTCATCTTTCCGTTCAAAATTTAAAAAGCGAAGCCAAAAATGCTCCGCTTTTCACTCTCAATTTTAATAATAAAGGTCTTCCAGTGTAGTTGTCAGCTCCAGTACATTCGTCAGCTCCGGATGTTCGATCTGTGCAAAGATTCTTCCCTGATCGTCATAGACAAAGGAACCCGACTCCACTCTGCCTTTCAAAGAAGAAAAAATTCCTTCATATTCCAGTACATTTTTCACACTGGCTGCTTTGGCAGCAGTATTTTTAAGATTCACCGACGAATTAGGAGGCGGCAGATTGGTCTGTGTAGAATTGCCCGGATCGGCTGAGTTGATAATTCCCCAAACAATTCCTGTTTTATAAGTAATGCAGGCCTTGTCAATTTCGTTGGCGGCGTCTTTGTCATTGGTTTCATTGGCATGGTCTACGATACCGATAACTACAGGAATGGCGATGGCAGCCAGTATAGCAATAATGGCAATGACAACAACCAGTTCTACCAGCGTAAAACCGCTTTTTCTTTTTGGTGATACCGTTGTCTGATGACAAATTTTCCGCAGGTGTTCACTTCTCTCTAAAATTTTCATGTCCGAAAACCTCCCCTTTATTTATATTTTAGCTGATAAAAACAAATTGTCAATGATTTACCGAAACTTTATTGATTTTGCATATAAATCATCTGTATTTTTATCACAAAACATAAAAAACAGCACTGAATCAATGATTCGGTGCTGTCTGTTTGATTCCTTTATCCCTTGGCGGTTATTTGTAGAGAGGGAACTTTTCGCAGATTTCGTTGACACCCTGACGGATTGTTTCCTTGCTGTTGTCAAAGTCATTGAGAGCCAGTGTGATATATTCAGCGATTTTATCCATTTCTGCAACGCCCAGACCTCTTGTTGTCACGGCAGGTGTACCAAGACGCACACCGCTTGTCACAAACGGGCTTCTCTGCTCATTCGGGACGGTGTTTTTATTGGCAGTAATCTGCACTTCGTCCAAACGATGTTCAAGCTCTTTTCCTGTCACTTCGCTTTCAGTCAGGTCAAGCAGCATAACATGGTTATCCGTGCCGCCCGAAACCAGCTTGCAGCCTCTCTTGACAAGACCGTCAGCCAATGCCTGAGCATTTTTGACGATATTTTCACCGTATGTCTTGAATGCCGGTTTGAGAGCCTCGCCCAGACAAACTGCCTTGGCAGCGATAACGTGCATCAAAGGACCTCCCTGTGTACCGGGGAAAACAGCACTGTTGATTTTTTTGGCATACTCTTCACCGCAGAGAATCAGACCGCCGCGGGGACCTCTGAGTGTCTTGTGAGTGGTAGTTGTAACAAAGTGGGCATAGGGTACGGGGTTCGGATGAACACCGGCTGCCACCAGTCCGGCAATGTGTGCCATATCCACCATCAGGTAAGCTCCGCAGGCATCGGCAATTTCTCTGAAACGCTTGAAATCAATGATTCTCGGATAGGCACTCGCACCGCAGACAATCATTTTGGGCTTTACCTGCATAGCCGTTTCATATACCTTGTCATAGTCAATTCTGTGTGTCACGGGATCGACACCATAAGAAACAAAGTTAAAATATTTACCCGAGATATTGACCGGTGAGCCGTGCGTCAGATGACCGCCCTCGGAAAGTGTCATACCCATCACTGTATCACCGGGCTGAAGCATCGCAAAATAAACGGCTGTATTGGCCTGTGCACCGGAATGAGGCTGCACGTTGGCAAATTCCGCTCCGAACAGTTCACACGCTCTTTTTCTTGCAATATCCTCTACCACGTCAACATACTGACAGCCGCCGTAATATCTTTTTCCGGGATAGCCTTCCGCATACTTATTGGTCAGTACACTTCCCATTGCTGCCATGACCGCCGGCGAAACAATATTTTCCGACGCAATCAGTTCAATATTTCTCTGCTGTCTCAAAAGTTCGTCATTCATAGCGTCGGCAACATCTTTGTCATACTTGCCGACAAAACCGATACTATCCATTAAATCCTGATACATTTCCAAAACCTCTTTCAAAAATAGAATGATTCTTTTTTATTATACACTATCAAGAGCCGTAAATCAATTATAATTTTACAAAAAATGACCTGACAGCCTGTTTTTCTTGCTTATACCCACATCATGCCGATAGTAAAAATGACTCCGTAAGCAATCGAAACCACTATACATCCCAGTGAAAATACCAGAACGGTTCCGCCCGTACCGTATGTGAGCACACGGGAAAGCCTTGATTTTCTCCGGGAAAGCTGTTCAATACCCTTGCCGATAAAAAACGCTCCTGTCACAATCAACGGCAGAGCATAACGGACGTGCTCTGTGCAGACATAGGGATATTGGATACAGAAATGCTCATAGGAAACCAGATAGACAAGATATGTCAGTCCCCAGAATACCTTGCCGATGACAGGCATACTGTTTTTTTTCACCAGCACATACACCATCAGACCAAATGACACCAATGCCAGCACCAGTGTCGGCCAGAAACACACATGACCTGCCCATTCCCCTAATATAAACCGTATGGTACCGTATTCCGTCGCAGATGATTTGATAAACGTCACAAGCGGATTATAATCATTAAAGTCATTGTAATACTCCAGATGATTCAAATATGGATTCCGAAACATCTCAAAGTTAAAATCAAAGATCCTTTGCAGGGCAGGCTGCGGAATATACTGTTCGTCTACATGGCTCAGCGGCACATATCCCAGCGGTACTCCGAAACGGAAATAATTTCTCAGACTCCAGTACAGTGACAGCGGAGCGGCTACTGCCAGAAAAGCACCCATTTGTCCCATCAGACCGCCAAATGCCTGATATTCCCTGTTTCTGAGACGCCTGATCAGCACATCGATAAACACGACTGCAATCGGGGGAGCTATCAGAACCGCCGACAGCTTGGATAATGCTCCCAATCCGAAGCATACGGCTATTTTCAGGATATTTTTTACGGTAGGATTCCTGTACCATCGAATCGTAAACAGAATACACAGCAGAACAAACAGCACTGACAGCATATCATTATTAATCAGGATTCCCACATAACGAAATGCCGGAGTAAATGCCATCACTGCCGTTGCCAGCACTAACGGAAGCTTGCGGAGCTTCAGCTCACGGAATATTTTGTAGGCACACACCGTTGAAAGCATGGTATACAGCATGGTGGGATACTGTACATTTTTCACTGCCACTTTGAGATCCACACCGCACAGTGTTTGCATTTTCAGCAGAACCGCCTGTATGATATGATTCAGGGGCGGATGATAATACTGCCATTTTTCACGGGGATCAAACTGGGCCGGAATCAAATGATTGTTATACAGATATTCGATATAGCCGGCATGACCGTCTCCCGTTGTAAAAAAATTTCCCATATCGCACTGTGTCAGATTAAACTTTGCCACCATCGTGAAAAATAATTGCAAAATACTGCTGAACACGATAATAGCAAAAAGGATTCTTCTCTCACACCATTTTTTTCTGACCGTAACACCGATACAATAACCCATCCATGCCCCCGTCAGAAAAAAGAACGGAACCATTTCATTTCTGGAATGAATGGCAGGATTGCTCTGTACATGAAAAAACACATACATCATAATTCCTGCATATACTACCGCTGCCAGCATATACAGCAACGCCTTTTGTTTTTCCTTCGGAACCCTGCGGATTCTTTCTTTTCTCTTTGCCCACCAATAAACGGTTCCTCCTGCCATCCCCATTGCCGACAGATAACTCACCGTTACTTCTCCGTCCATCCGGAACCACGCAAAGCTCAGAAAAAAAAACACCCACAACAGAAAGACTCCTGCAAACGGATTACACCAAATCCATCGAAATTTCTGATTTTTCATATATTTCCCTCATCTCACATCATGCCGATTGTCACCGTAATACCATAATGCACCAATATCAGCACCGTTGTCACGGAAAAAACAATGACTGCTCCCGAAGTACCGTAAATAACCGCTTTGGAAAGCACCGATTTTTTATGCGAAAGCTCTTTGATTCCCAGTCCGATGAACAACGCTCCTATCAGAATCAGCGGCATGGCATAACGAATATGCTGCGTACAGATATACGGATAATTGATGCAGAAATCATAATAAGATGCCAGATATACAATATACAGCACCGCAAAAAAAAGTTTGTAAATGCCCGGAAAGGTTTTCTTCTTCACCAGCACACACACCATCATAATCAATGCGATTGCCGCCACTATGATCGTTGTCCATAAGGCAGCATAGCCTGCAAACAGTCCGGATATATTTCTCATAGTGCCAAACTCCGTCGAGGCACATTTCAGCAGTCCGATCAAAGGATTATACTCGTTATAGGCACAGTCATACTCCCGAAGATTAAAATACGGATTATAAAGCTGGCTGAAATTAAAATCGGTCAATCTCTGAAAAGCAGAATTCGGAATATAATGCATGGGCTGGAGACTCTGGGGAACATATCCCAGCGGCAATCCGAAACGGAAATAATTTCTCAGACTCCAGTATACCGATATGGGAGCCGCTATCACCAGAAAGACTCCCATCTGTCCCATATAACCGCCAAATGTACGGAATTCCTTTTTTCTCAGTGTTCCGATCAGAACCGCAATAAAAATCACGGCAATAGAGGGTGCTGCCAAAGCCACGGACATTTTTGTGAACATTCCCAGACCAAAGCATACCGCAATTTTGATAATATTTTTCATGGACGGTTTTTTGTACCATCTCATGGTCAGCAAAACGCACAGGAAAATAAACAGAATCGACAGCATATCATTGTTGATCAGAATTCCCACATACATCATGGCCGGTGTAAACGCCATCACTGCCGTTGCCAATGCTAACGGACGCTTCCGCAGTCCTGCCTGTCTGAAAATCAGATATGCCACCGTCTTGGACAGCATGGTATACAGCAAATTCAGAAACTGTACGTTTTTGACGGCAACCCGTATATCTACTCCGCATAATGTCTCTATTTTCAGCAGAATTGCCTGTATGATATGATGAAAGGGCGGATGATAATACTGCCATCTGAGTTTGGGATGAAACTGGGCAGGTATCAGACCATGCTCATATAAATATTCGATATAGCCGGCATGACCTGTTCCGTTTCCGAAAAACTCTCCCATATCCAGATTGGTCACATTGTACTTTGCCGTCATCATGAAAAACAGATGCACCACACAGCTGAAATACAGCATTGCCATAATGATACGTCTGTCACTCCACTTTTTTCTGACGCTGAGAACAATGCAATACACAACCGCTGCTGCTGTCAGAAAGAAAAACGGTACCATTTCATTACGGGAATGAATCGCAATATTGCTCGGTATATGAAAAAACGCAAACATCATCGCTCCCGTGAACAGTACTGCCCCCAGCATATACAGCAGAGCCTTTTGTTTTTCTTTCGGAACATGTCGTGCACGTTCTCTTTTTCTCGCCCAAAAATAAGCCGCTGTTCCTGCCATTCCCATCGTACCGATATAACTGACCGTTACATCTCCGTCCATCTGAAACCATCCGAATCCGATGAAGAAAAACAGCCACAATAAAAATACACTGAGCAACGGATGCTGCGACAGGCGAAACGACTTCTTTTTTTCCTTGAAATCCGACCTGATTTTCACCCAGGTTTTTTGAAAATTCGGCATACTTTTTTGAATGTCCATGATTTCCACACTTTCCATAATAATTTCACTTTTAGTTTATCATTATCGGTGAATCATGTCAACTGATTTTTCATCTTTGGGTTTGCCGATAAATGCTCCCAAAACGGTACTATCTATGAAAAGTTAAAAACTTATTCACATATATTTAACAATTCCGGCGGCACCATGTATTATAATAATACTGTACTCAGGAAAGACGAACCGCAGCGTCGAGTACAAGTGTTCTACCCTCCTCAATTTCCCCTTAATTTTATAATGTGTGAGGAATCCGAGTCTGTTGTCAGAGTCGGATTTTTTCATTGTCCGAAAATTTACACTTTCGTCACAGATCGCTCTTGACGAATCAATCAAAATATACTATAATACTCATAGGATAATTTTTCAGATACGATTATCTTCGGAATTGATATGTCTTTGGGGCAAGGTATATCAAGATTCACCTCTTTTCTTAAAAAATGATTTTGAAGGCAGCAAAGGGACACCATTTGGTTTGGTGTCCCTTTGCTTTATGATATTACAGCACATTTTCCGAAATTTTCAACGGACGTGTCAGTTTTCGTTTCAAAAAATAGATCATTCCCGCCGCTCCCATCAGAACGATTCCTGCAACGGTATCGTTGATAACAGGCATCAGATAGGAAATATCTCTGAAGCTCTCATTGATTACTTCTATCGCCTCGGCTACGGCAATGCCGCCGCCTGCCTGCTCAATCAGAATCGCCATATTAGCAACCATTGCCAAATACTCTGCCGCTAAAAAAATGATACCCGAGATTGCCGTACAAATCACCGCACTTTTCACGGTTGCCCTTTTGCCTGTCACCACAAAGCCTATGAATGACAGCACCAGAATAAGCACTCCTCCTGTACCGTATGTCGGGATAAGCTGATACAGCAGAATATAAATGGACGCTCCCAGAATCGCACCAAAGATACCGCCTGCCAAGCCGCAGAGCATATTTTGTTTTTTCTTGACAAATTTGTTCCTGCGTATTTCATACTGACGCTTTTTTCTGGCAAGGCAGCTGTCACATATCGGAACAAGCTCCTTTCCCACCACATACAAGCCTGTCTTTCTTGCCCTTGCACATACTCCGCATAACGGTTCCAGCTTACCGTTTTTAAACAGTTCTGTCATAAAATGCACCAGTTGTTTCAGTTCTTCCTTGTCAATATCGGAGTCTATCGTCATTTTCAGGTTAATCTGAACAGATCTGTCCGCATATTTTGCCTTTGTCACATAATTTTTATGCTTTGTACCATATTCCCTGAGTTTTTTATGAAGCTCCTGTATCTGTGCCGTTCCTGCCTTGACAGTGAGCATATATCTGCTGTCCTTTTCGCTGAAAGCAATCACCGTTTTAAAGCCTTCAAAGCTGTTGAAAGCCGCTTTTGCCTTTTCACTGTAGCGGTACCCCACCGTTATCATAAATTCCTGAAATTCACTCTCTGTCACAGACTCACCGCCTTACATCAGCTTGATCATGCGATTCTTGACTTTTTTCTCCTGGAAGTACTGTGCTACACAGCACACCGCTCCCAGAATAAACGTCAGAAATCCGAAAATATGATTATAAATAATTTCGCCTGTCGAATCGGGATCACTCAGATAATACGGTATCAGTTCAAACGCTTCCGAAAAGCCGACGCCATACTCTTTGAAGGCATTGAACATATCAATTCCCATTGCCACATACATTCCGCCTACCAGAAACACCAATGATACGACGAGAGAAATGACCAGACCTTTGAACGTCATTTTCTTTCCGAGCACTTTAAATCCGAAATAACCGCCCATGCCTGCCAAACCTCCGGCTACAATAGCAATTTTGCCCATCATGGAGAACAAAATCCATATCACTGCTCCGGCAAGACCTCCCAGCACTGCTCCCAGAACACCCAGCGGATAATTGGTTTTTATCTGCTTTTCCCTGTACATATTGCCTGCCATGGTATTCTGCGTATTCACAAAGCAATCCTGACACAGTGCCGTAATATGATTTTCAATCACGTAAATATCACAGTAATTCTCCCTGCCGCATGAGGCACAGCACGACACACACCCAAACTGACTGATACAGTAACTGATAAAATCCACGGATTCCCTGACACATTTGGTAATGTCCGGCAGAAGGTCGCCAAGATGCCAGATAATCATGATTTCCTTGCCGTTAAAAGCGGCTGTTTTAATGATTTTCGTTCTTTCTCCGGCAAAATGTGCGATTGCCTGACGCATCGAATCAACGGCTTCCTCCTGTTGCGGACGACAAGCCGCTGACACGATATAATCCTTATTATTCGCATCTATGTTTACAGTGAAACAAATCCCATTGATTTTATTGTATCCATTATATGTCGCTGTATCAAACCGAAAGCCGATACTTTCCAACTGCTGCTGATAAGTAGCCATACTGATTCCTCCCTTTCACTTGCCCCATTATACTCCATCATTGTATATTTTTCAACTCGTACTGCAAATTCCGTCACAAAAGACAAATATTTGCTTTGTGATTCGATAAATCTATCCATAAATCACGTCATTCACAAACAAAAAAATCTCTGCATGGCATCTTCCCCCAAGCAGAGACTTTATCATTTCATTTTTTCTTAGGAACGGACAATATTTCTCCAATCCAGGTCTCCGCGTTCCAGACCGTGAATCAACACTTCACCGGTTGCAATATTGGTTGCAACAGGAATATTATGCATATCACACAGGCGGAGAATCTGCATATCATTTGGTTCATGCGGTTTGGGGTCAAGCGGATCCCGAAGAAATATCAGCATATCAATTTCATTAAATGCAATTCTTGCAGCGATCTGCTGGTCACCGCCCTGAGAGCCGCTGAGAAACTTGGTGATTTCCAAGCCTGTCGCCTCTGCCACCATTTTACCCGTTGAGCCTGTCGCACAGAGATTATGTCTGCTGAGAATTCCGCAGTACGCAATGCAGAACTGCACCATTAACTCCTTTTTGGCATCATGTGCAATCAATGCTATGTTCATGTCGTTTTGCCCCCTTATTTTCATGATACAATATCCATAACAATCTGTTACTCCATAAACAGCGGCACTTCCCTGTCATCCAGACGGGCTGCGATTCTGTCCAGTGCATAGGCTGCTTTCAGTTTTCCTTCAATCGGCTGTCCTTTCTGGGCTGCCGCTGCTGCCGCATTGTCCTCCGGCACGACACCTAAAAGTCTCGCCCCGACCTCATCAATCACGGCATCCAAATCCTCAAACACACCCATTTTTCTGAATTTCCGTTCATTGAACTTATTGATAATCAGCCGTATGTTGTCAACGGAGCAGGATTGCAGTCTTCTGCGAACCTTATCGCATCCACGCAAAGAAAGCGGTTCCGCATTTGCCACCAGTACAGCCTGCGATGCCGGAGCCGCTGCCGTCTCAAATCCGGCACCGATTCCTGCCGGACAGTCTATCAAAATATGGTCATAATAACCTGTCAGCACCTTTGTGAGCTGACGCATCACAGACGGACTGATTTCATCTCTGACATTCTGCGGAGCAGGCAATACATACAATTCAGGCACCGTTCTGCAAGGATAAATCGCACTCATGGGAGGACAGTTTCCGTTGATAATATCCGCTATATCGAACACCAGTTCACCGCTGATGCCCAGCATCAGGTCAATGCCTCTCATACCGGCATCACAGTCAATAATCAGAACTCTGTTTCCCCGTCTTACGAGTGCCGCACCCAGACCTGCCGTAACAGTAGATTTTCCTGTGCCGCCCTTTCCGGATGTCATTACAGTCACTTTGCCCATTTTCAAATACCTCTTCCATAAGAATATCACATATTTTCTGTAAAGTCAAGCGTTTTTTCATACAAAATGCCGTCATTCTATGCCGATACCGTGAAAATAGGCATCCAGCATAGTTCTTGCTGTGCTGAGAGCTGTATAGCTGCTGGCACCGTGATCAATCATGACAGCAATGGCAATCTGGGGATCATCATAGGGTGCATAGCAGATAAAATTCGAGTGATCGGAGCCGTTATTTTCAGCCGTTCCTGTTTTTGCTGCCACCGGTATATCAAACGTATTGATTATTCCGTAGGCATTGGCTGCCATATTCATAGCTGTCTGCACTTCTTTGAGATTTTCCGGACTCACGCCCATATCATCCACTTTGACAGGCTCACTCTGAAAGAGTGTTTCTTTGCCGTCATAGGACACAATTTTATCGACAACATGTGTTTTCAGACGTACACCGTTATTCGCAATCGTTGCGGCATAAGTCGCAAGCTGAAGCGGTGTGAACTGATTGTCGCTCTGACCGATTGCCGCAGGGGAAACATCATTTTCGTTCCATTCCCTGCCCATGCTTTTGGCATAGTCGGGGCCTGCCAGCGTGCCGCTGCTTTCACCGATTTCCACACCTGTTTTGACACCCAGACCACAGCGTCGGGCGTATTTCTGTAAATTGGTGATTCCCAAGCGTCTGCCCGTCTCGGCAAAGAACACGTTGCAGGAATCCTCTATGGCATGGTACATATTCACCCAGCCGTGATAATTCATGCACCACAGTTTCAGACCATTTTCCGTATACAGTCCCTCACAGTCGATATATGTATCGGTTGTGATTTTTTTCTCCTGCAATGCTGCCGAAGCAATCATCGGCTTGAAAGTGGAACCGGGAGCCAATGCTCCCTGAAAAGCCCTGTCAAATAAAGGATGAGCCTTGTCATTGGCGAGTTTGGTATAGTCATCATAATATTTGGCAAGGTCATAGGTCGGGTAGCTTGCCGCACACAATACCGAAAAATCCTTGACATTCAGCATCACCAGTGCCGCACCGGTACAGTCACCGCCCATATATTCATCCCCTACCCAACGGGAATAGTCATTGGCATATTGTACCGCATCCGCCAGGGCTTTCTGGGCGACTTTCTGATAACGGGTATCTATCGTCAGATAGACGGAATTTCCCGACTGTGCCGGAACGGTGTCCACCAACGCAGCGTTGCCTTTGGCATCCGTTTCAAAGGTACGGCTGCCCGCTGTGCCGCGAAGTTCTTCTTCACAAGCGGCTTCCACACCATTTTTTCCGATCCTGTCCGTATAGCCGTAGCCCTGAGATTTCATTTCCTCGTATTCTTCCGCAGAGATCAGTCCCGTGACTCCTACAATATGCGGAGCTGCGGTACCGTTTTGATAAACTCTCTTTGCGGTGGCTTCCGTTGTAATGCCCGGCATATCCTGAAAACGCTCCGCAGTGGTCAGCATAGTTTTTTCGCTGATATTTTCCGCAAAAACATACGGATTGGTATTGCTGTAACCGGTCTCTTCCATACGGAAACGTACTCCGGCAATATTTCTTTGCTGCTTCAGGCTGTAACCCTCACAGCCATACTTTGCCGACAGTCGGGCGATACATTCCTCGGCTGTCGAATAGGGATTCATATTCAGCTTTCCTTTGCTTTTCAGTTCGGATACGGCATCGCTTTTTTCACTGTCAAAGGCAGGTTTGCCGTCCTTGCCGATGATAATCGGCAAATCGTCATTCCAATGCTCTCCGCACGCCTCCATCACGTCAGACAGACGCACAATCGCATCATTGAGTTCCTCATCCGGCATGAACAGCTTGTTAATCACAATCTGATACTGTGTCACGTTCACAGCCAGCTCCACACCGTTCACATCATAGATTTCTCCTCTGACAGGCTTGGTTTCAATACGGTAAACGGCTGATGTTGCCGCTATATTGTCATAGTACTCCGAACTGAACACCTGCCATTCAATCAACCGCCCCAGCAGTACCCCGGCAGCCAGTGTTGTCAGAACACCCAGACAGATATATCTTCCCTTTAAAGATTTTTTTTTCATAGTTTACTCCTCTGGAATTTCTCCGAAACCGTCTTGTTCAGAATGCAGTAAACCGGCATACAAATCAGCGTATAACCGATTCTTGTCATATAGTGTGCCGCAAAAAAGCCGGAAATATTTGTGCCGCCTGCCAAAACATAAAAAAACAAAAAATGCAGTAAAAAAATGCCTGTAGTGCCAACGGCTGCCATCAGCATGACAGTCAGAAAACTCGTTCTGATATAGTCTGCCATCAGGCGGCTTGCCGTATAACAAAGAATGACCAGAAAGATACTGAAAAATCCCACGGAACCGCTATAGGAAAGATCCGCCAACAATCCGCCTGTCAGTCCCAGTGCAACAGACGGAATCTCACTTTCAAAAACTGCCGCCGACAGCACTGCCGGCAGCAGCAGAAATGCCTTTTCTCCGAAAATTGACGGCAAAAGATGAGGGGTTGTCTGTATTACAAATGACAGCAGGATTTCCAGTACATACAGCGTATATTTGAATATATCATACCGTTTCATTGTACTGTTTCCTTTCCGGTAAAATCCTTGACAATTACCACGGAGGAAACTTCCTGCGGATTTTCAAAGGGTTCTATCACAGCGGCAGGCATTCCCGTGCAGCTGTCCGATACCATTTCTTTGACCTTGCCGACTTTGATATTTTCAGGGTAAATTCCTCCGTAACCCGAAGTGACCACCATATCATTGACGGCAATTTTGCTTTTGTCACGCAGATTTGTCAGATACGTCAGTCCCTTGTCCGAAAGGTCTCCCCTGCCGCATATCACACCGTTTTCGGAAACTTTCTTGTCTGCGGCTGCAATTCTGGCATCCGGTGAAAGAATCGTTGTCACCTTGCAGGAATGCATACTGACTTCACTCACCCAACCAACCAGACCTTTTTCTGTCAGGACGGGGGAATTGATTTCTATGTTGTCTGCCATTCCCCTGTCCAGCGTAAAGCCATAAAAATTCTCATTCGGATCACGTCCGATGACTGCTGCCGTTGCCAGCGTAAAGCTCGGATTGTCCTTTTTGATATCATAAAATTTGGATAGTTCTTCATAATCCCTTTTTACATCATAGTAATCCACCAACAAATCGTTCAGGCGTTTGTTTTCGGCTTCCAGACGGCTGTTTTCGGTTTCCAGTTCCATTCTGTCCCTTGGCGGTGTCAGGAGACTGCCTGCCCATGCAACGGCACCTGCTGCCGTCTGTTGTATGGGTGTAATCAGAAAGCCTGTCACAAAATCATGCACATAGCCGTTTCCTGCCGTCAGTGCTGCCAGAACGCATACAATACATAAAACTGTCACAAACACCTTAAAACCCTTTTTTTTCCATGTCCTTTTCAATGCTTTCCCTTCTCCCTTACTTTAGCCGTTTTTTTTCGTGACGGATAAAGCTGCTCCAGACGTTTTCCCGCACCGTTGGCGACACAGTCCATCGGATATGCCGCAATGTGTACTGTCATACCCGTTTCTTTGGCAAGCAGTCGGTCAATTCCTCTCAGCAATGCACCGCCCCCTGTCAGTATCATGCCGCTGTCCAGCAGGTCGGCTGAAATTTCAGGCGGTGTTTTTTCGAGTGTTGTCCTGATAGCCTCCACAATCACCGAAAGCGGTTCTTGCAGCGTTTCCCTGACTTCTTTGGCAGAAATCGTGATCTCATTTGGCAAACCGCTCCCCAGTGCCCTGCCTCTGATATGCATACTTTCTTCTCTTTCATACGGAAATACCGAACCGATTTTGATTTTGATTTCCTCAGCGGTACTGCTGCCGATAAGAAGATGATACTGCTTTCTGACATACTGCATGATTGCCTCGTCAAAGGCATCTCCTGCCACTCTCACGGAACACGCTGTTACAATATCATTCAGGGCAATCACAGCCACTTCTGACGTACCTCCGCCAATATCCACTATCATACTGCCTACAGGCTCTTTCACAGGCAATCCCGCTCCCATTGCCGCCGCCATAGGCTCTTCCATGATTTCCGCCTGCCTTGCTCCTGCATTCTGGATTGCTTCATCCATGGCACGTCTTTCCACATCCGTACACCCGGACGGAATACAAACAACGGCTCTTGGTCTTGTCAGCAAAAAATTCCTGATGACTTTTTTCATAAACTGATTCAGCATAGCCGTTGTCATATCTATATCAGAAATCACACCCTCCTTCAGAGGTCTCACTGCCGTAATGGAACCGGGGGTTCTGCCAAGCATTTCTTTTGCCTCGGTTCCCACAGCAAGTACGGCTTCTGTTTCGGTATCTACCGCCACCACGGACGGTTCACGCATGACAATTCCTTTATCCTTCATATAGACAAGCGTATTTGCTGTTCCCAGGTCGATACCAATATCTCTTGAAAACATGGTTTGTCCTGCTGCTACTCAAAATACGGACAAATATCCCCATATCGAGAAAATTCCTGTTTCATCGTATCCGACTTTGCCAAAGCTACCATCGTTTGTATGACACTCCACAGGCGTAAATTCCCGTATAGCCTACGGTACATACTTATCATTGCTTGTTCACGCTATTCGATAAGTTAAACAATCTCTCAAATTCAGACTTGCATTGAAATCCCTGTCAGCTATATAACCACATTCCGAACAAATGTATGTTCTGTCAGATAATTTCAAGTCGGATTTTACACAGCCGCAGTTATGACAAAGTTTGCTTGACGGATAAAACCTGTCAACAAGCCGTAACGCAATGCCGTATTCTTTGCATTTTGCTGTCAGCTTTGTTCTGAACTCAAAAAATTTCTGCTGTGCAGCTGCTTTTGAAAGATGTCTGTTTTTCATCATGCCCTTGACATTCAAATCTTCAAGCGTTATCCATTTTGGCTTGGTTTTCACCAATTCGGAAATCACTTTATTGATATAATCTGTTCTGATACAGTCAAGTCTATGATGAAGTTTCTGTACTTTCAGTCTTTGTCTACGGATATTTTGCCGAGCAGCTTCTCCTTTCAAATTATTTCGCAGTGTCTTAAAACTTTCGTATTTCCTCGAAAGTCTGCGTTGTTCCCGTTTTAACTTTTTTTCGAGTTTTCCGATACGAGAACTTTTGTTGATATTTTTGTAAATCTTGCCGTCTGAACAAACAGCAAAATCCTTGACACCCAAATCTATACCTATTCCAAAATCATTCAAAACAGGCTTTGCGTTTTCGGGCATTTCAATGAGTACCGACACATAGTATCTTCCCGCCTTGCATGAAACTGTACCGCTTTTGATGATATATCCGTCTTTTGAAGTCGGGATATAGCCTTTTTCTTTCAGTCTCATCCAACCGAGAGTAGGAATTTTTATCCTGTGTCTTTCGCAGAAAACCATTGCTTTGCTGTCTGTTCTGACAAAATACATTTTTACATCCGAATGATTTTTCTTCTTCCATTTGGGAAAATTTGTCTTTTTATCAAAGAAGTTTTTAAATGCTTTTTGAGCGTTCATAATACTCTGTTTCACAGATTTACTGCTGACTTCCTTTATCCATGCAAATTCGGGATTGTTGGGGATATAATTGTTATTGAGCCATATTGAAAAATCATATCCCGAAACAAATCTGTTCTCCTGTTCATAAATCTCTCTGTTATGTGCCAGATAAAAGTTATAAACAAATCGGCAGATACCGATAGTTCTGTTGATTTTATTCTTCTGTTCTGCTGTCGGATGGATTTCTGTTTTGAAGCTCTTTAACAATTTTGTTACCACCCTTTCCGTGAGTATATACTCATTTAATCACACATGTCAATGTTTTTGCTGCTTATTTTGTAACTCCTTTCCAAAGTCTGCCCCTATTATAAACGGAAAAGCAGCCAATCTCAACCGCAATTTGTCATATTGACGGCTTTTTACATTTTGCCGCTGGAACCAAATCCGCCTTCGCCTCTTGCCGTGTCGCTGAGTTCCTCTGTTTCCGCAAAGTCCGCCAACACAACAGGCATAATCACCATTTGTGCAATTCTCTCATTTGGCTGAATCGTATAGGGCTTGTCAGACACATTACACAAGCCTACACAAATTTCTCCCCTGTAATCACTGTCCACAACTCCCACACCATTTGACAGCGTTATGCCGTGCTTTACTCCCAATCCGCTTCTGGCAAACAGAAATGCTGCCATATCTTCTCTTGGCAGTTCAACCGCAATGCCTGTCGGAATTTTTGCAAGCTCCGACGGTGCAAGCGTCACAGGTTCTTTGATACACGCATACAAATCAGCTCCTGCCGCACTTGCCGTTGCTCTTTTGGGCATCACGGCATCAGGATGCAAACGCTTGATTTTTACTGTTTCCGACATGATAAAACTCCCTTTCTCTTTCACAAAATTTTCTGTCATTCCACTCCACGATAGTACAATCCTCTTGTAAATCCACCTTTTGAGGATAATTTCCGGTCAAAAAGCAGAGATTTTTCCCCCATTTCAACAGAGTTTTCAACACTAAAGCGAAAAACTTCAAAGTCGATACCCTTGATTTCGTGCTTTCTGTCCGATAAGATTACGGGCACGGAATTGAGAATTTCCGTACACGCTCCATAGGACTGCATGGGAAAGGCAATTCCCTTTCTGTCACGCAGGAAAGAAATCGTTTTGCAGGATGCAAAACTGTTTCCGTCATTTTCGGCGGGATTGTTTCTTGTCAGCATGAGCGGCAGCAGTCCGTAGCTGACAATCCCAAGCGGTATTTTGCCGCCCAATTTCGCAATCTGCTCCAGTGTCAGTTCAATGGACACCTCTATATCCAGCAAGCCCATTTTTTCCGCCCACTCCACAGATGCTGTATTCGTGATATTCAGTCCAAAGCCTCCATGAATATCCATGTCCAGCTGTTTTGCCATCTCCACCGCTCCCAGATTGGAAGCAAGCACTTCATTGATGCCTAAGCCCTGAATATGTTTCAGACGCTCATAGATCCGCTTTTCCATACCGAACATTCCTCTCGGAATTTCCACAGCTACCGCAAATCCCCTGTCCATCAAGGCATTATATTCTTCATCCCTGAGATTCATGGGAACATAAATCAATTCACTGTCCAGAAAACTGTCGGGGATATCACTGTTGACAAATCGTCCACGAAAATACTTTGGAGACTTTTTCCTGCGAGTCTCCGTCTTTGGAAACACCGCTTCCGAAAATGTCACAGGCACTCTTTTGACACGCTTTTCTGTCAGTTCTTCCAATGCCGTTCTTCTGAGTCTGTTCAGTTCTGACATTGGCACTGTCAAACCCTCTCCTATGTCAGCAGAAAAACTGTTTTCAAAATATGGGGTGCCGCCTGTTTTCGTCAGATTGTTTTTCGCTTTTTCTTCCGTCAGAGCGACTTTCAGAGCCTTTTCGGGTACGGCACCCTTCACCGATGCACTGTTTCCGTCACCGTCAGACACAGCAAACCGTACAGACTCTCCCTCTTTCATCATAAACTTCATTTGTACAGGTACTAACGGCTGTTCGTCTTTATACATGGTTCTGATTTCCGTCAGAATTTTATCTGTTGCAGAAGTGACGTTTTCTTTGGAACGGATCCCGAACATTTCCCGTCCTCTCTGCCCCGTGAAATAACCGTCCGTAAAGCCTGACCTTGAAAAAACGGCTTGCAGCTTATCGGCAATGTCTCCGTCAACTTTTCCCGTATCAAGACTTTCCCGACATGCTTTCACAGATACCGCTACATATTCGGGACGTTTCATTCTGCCCTCTATTTTGGCGGAAGTCACACCCATTTCTTCCAGTTCACGCAAATGACTGATAATCGAATTGTCTTTCAGACTCAAATCATGACCATTGCCGCCCTCTGCCGCAAAAGGCAGTCTGCACGGCTGGGCACAGGAGCCTCTGTTGCCGCTGCGTGAGCCTAACATCGCACTGAAATAGCACTGTCCCGATACACTCATACACAATGCACCATGCACAAATATTTCCAATTCCGCATTGGTATGCTCTGCGATTTCCTGTATTTCGGCTTTGCTCAGTTCTCTGGAGAGCACCACTCTTTGAAAACCCATCTTTTCCAGCAGTTTCACTCCCTCAACCGTATGCACAGACATTTGTGTTGAGGCGTGCAGACGCATCTTCGGTGCCGCTTCCCTTACCAGTGAAATCAAGCCCAAATCCTGCATAATCAGTGCATCTACAGGAATGCTGCACGCATATTTGATAATTCCCATAGCCTCGGCTAATTCTTCATCATGCATGAGCGTATTGCAGGCAAGATACACTTTCACACCTCTGGCATGACAATATTCCACTGCCTGTTTCAGATCCTCTCTGCTGAAATTCTGAGCAGCTGTTCTTGCACTCAGTTTCCATGCTACCAGATATACCGCATCGGCTCCCATGCGTACAGCCGGATAAATGGACTCGATACTGCCTGCCGGAGCCAAAATCTCTAATTTTTTATTCATGATTCTCCACTCTCATTTCTGATTCCCTTGAACCCGCTGTTTAATGTATCAAAAAATTTTGTTTCATCTTCGGCAGCTTCCTCCTGCTCCGATACGGCTACCGCCTTACGCAAAGGTCTGCACGGCTCTGAAAGAGGAGACGGTTCATGAATCCCCGGTTTTTCTTCCGACAGCCGTTTCCGATAGATTTCTATATCACGTCTGAGCTTGTCATTTTCACGTTTGAGGGAATTATACTTGTTAAGCTGCTCGGACGCCGCTTCGAGATAGCCTTCTATCTGTTCTCCGAGAGATTCCGCTTCCTGTTCGTATTTCCGAATTCTGTCGCATAAATTCACTGCTGTCAGTATGGCTGCCGCTGTAATGGAAATCCTGCCGTTAGTACACATTTCTCTGATGGATTCATCCACTTCTTTTGCAAGATTTTTGGTATATTCATCACTTTCATGAGTGAGCACCGTATATTCTGTACCGGCAACAGTTATTTTAACCTTGTTTTTTTTCTTTTCTTCCATAACCGCACACTCCATTTTTAGATAATAGTTTTATTATAGTACATTTTCGCCAAATAGAAAAGTGATTCTTTGAACTTTATTGCAAATGACCAAAAAAACACTTCTCCACTGCTGTATTTACAGAAATATGACACATTTTTACAAAGGGTTGTATACACACTAAAAATTCCCGGCTCACCGAAATGTGAACCGGGAATCCATTAATCTTTTTGTTTATTCTTTTCTTCTTCTTTCTGTTTTTTACGTTTGGAAAGAACCAGTATCAGCATGATCGACATTGCCAATGCAGCCAGACCGAATATAATCAGCATAATTGCCTCACCTGTGTCAATAGGCGTTCCGGGATTCAAAGGCGGAATGATAGGAGGATCGGAGGTATCGGAATGGTCATCGGGCGGAATCGTCACAGCCGCCGTAAAAATCCATTTGAAGATAACTTCACCTTCAATATGGGTTTTACCGGATTTTCCTCTGATAATCGTAACTCCGTTGCTGTCAACGAGTCTTGCACCGTTGTCAATCTCACCGCCATAGCCTTTGTCAATCCAGACGATGTCCACTGTCATCACACGACCTGCACCGGGGGTATAATAGCCCAGATCAAGAGGAGTCACACGAATATCAGGCGTACCCTCACCGGTTACTTTGCCCTCATATATGGTATTGCCGTCAAGAGAAACCACACACTGACAGTCATTTTCCAAATCAATTTCACCGCTTGCACTGATGGGCTGTGCACGGAAGTCGATATGGTAAGAAGCGTCTTCACGAAGATTCATAATCTGAATTTTCTTGGTATAATGCTCTCCTGCGTTCATGTTTTCAACAGCAAAAAAATACTCTCCATTTTCACTCACAGAGTTACCCTTATCATCAAGTACAACCAGTTTTTCAGGCAAACCTGCAACTGTACCGGCTCTCAGCTCATCCGCAAATGTGGTCACGCCAAAGGATGAAATCAACAGCAACACCATGAGCAAGACCGATATAATTTTATGTATTTGCCTAATCATACGGCTGCCTCCTGTCAATTGAGTAAGTGTCCTACTTAATTTACTATTTTATCGAACTGTCATGTGAATACAGCCCTGAAACTCTCTAAAGTGGCGGTTTCAGCAAATTTGCAAGGCACAAATGTCCTCTTTATATTATACACGAAACGATTTAAAAATCAATAGTTTTTATCAATTTTTGTAAAAATTTTTATCACACCAAACAGAAAATTATGCAACATATCAACATTTTCAGTATAAGTGATATTATTCTCATTTAGATAATTAAAAATATCTGTCCATAAAAAACGACACCTGTTATCAGGTGCCGTTTGGATATTATGGTTCTGGCTCGGGTTCGGGTTCGGGCTCGGGTTCAGGCTCAGGCTCAGGTGGAGTGGGAGCAGTTGGTGGTCGGATATGTTATTGGTGATACTTTCAAAAAGCTCTGCCAAGCTGTTTTCCATTCGTCTCCTGTTTCTTTGTTATAGTCATAACCATAAACCGTACTGCCTTGTGTATCCTTGATTTTATCGCCGGTTTCCACTGTCTGGACAAGCTCGCTGTAGACAATCATTTCAAGCGGCTGAATTCTGTCGATATTGCTGTCCACTTCAACATATTTCTTTTTGTCTTCATCATAACTATATTCGTTGTAATCTATCGTTACAGAATCAAACAGCTTTTCTGTAGAGGCAACAATCTCCCCATTGACAGCAGGCAACGCCTCTGTATAGTAGAAATATCCGCCCAGCCCTTTTACATCATCATCTGTAGCATTTTCGGGAACATACCGCCATTTTGAATCAGTAGGAGTAGGATCATTATAGTTCAATGCCGTTTTAAATGCAGCCCAAGTATACTCTGTGTTACCGTATTTCACTTTAGCACGTTCTGACAGACTGCTGTCCGAAAACTCTGCATATATCCTTACAAATGCCGGAACGCTGCTTTTATTTTGTACAAAAATTTGTTTCTGAATGTCAGAATTCAACATACTCAGTTCAGACGGTTCCTCAAAGTTTTCGCTGATTTCCGTATCGCCATAGCCAACTTTTACCGTATTCTCACGGGCATCTGTCGTATGTCCGAGATAGGCTATCGTCAGTCTCGATATAACCGCAAAGGTGACCACCAAAGCGACAACTGCCAGAGCTGCAATATATCTTCTCTCTCTCAAAAAATCAATATATTTTTTCATGGTTACGTTGTCACCTGCTTTCCTTTCACGATACCCCAAACTTTTTCAAGCTGTGCTTTTGTCAGAAAAGCATTTCTTCCTAAACTGTCCACATCATCAATACCCAGACTGTCCGCCTGTATACCGTACGGCTTGATGGAGATAATCGTGTCAGTAACTTTTTTACTTCCGACTTCTTCATCAATAAAGCTTTTCAGCTGGATTCTGTCAAAGACAGGAATCGTTTCTGTCGGATTTTCCTGATCCTTATTGTATAAAAGTCTTGTGTTATAGCCGAAGTAGTAATAATCATAACACTGTTCATTCTCGTCATTTTCATTGATTATTTGGTCAAGCTCTCTGCCCAAATAAATCCAGCCGGCTTTTTCACTACCCTCATCTGCATTGCCTTTATTATAGGAAAAATCAAGCTGTGGCTTAGCTTTGGGTTCTCTTGTATCTGTTCCAAGTTCTTCAACAATATTGGCAGATGTCGCTCCGTCTTTCACGCCATCGGCTATGATTCTGTAAAGCTCATCGTTTCGTTGAACAATGGAACCCTCTTCATTGTAATTATTTACCGTAGGAGTACCTTCTTTATACTTTTTGGTTGTAGGTTTTTCTTCTTCTGTTGTAATGGTTGTATCTGTTTCATATAAAAGCGTGACTTTCTTTTTCGGCACCGCTACGCAACAAAAAACATATTCGTCCTCTGTTCCCATATTTTTAATAACAGGATTTTTGGTAAGGGAGTCTCCTGCCGCAACAACCTGACTGTCTTCATAGCTTGGCTCTGAAACTTCCAGTTTAACCTTTCCTATTGTAATAATATTATCTTTCGCTTCCGCATCTGTCAGATATGAAATAACCGTTCCCAATGAAAACAAAACAATCAGCAAAATGCAAGTGAGTGCTATCGGTATTGTTATTCTGGATTTCTTCACACAACTCATCTCGCTTTCATTTCAAAATTTTAATTTGATTTTAACATTTCCCATACTTCATCCGGAACAACAGTAGTCATATTATTCGGTCTCAGGTAATTAGCCTGTATACCGTAAGCATTTATTTTGATACTATAGTCTCTTGCCGGATCGGGAAAGGCAGTAATATTGTTCTCTGCATCGGCTTCCCTTTCCCTGAAATTCAGCAGATAAATCTGATTAAACAAGGGATATTCCGTAGAGGCTGTCGCAGGAAGTGCAGCCAATTCCAATTCATTAACATCGGATTTTACAACATAGGCATACACATAGGTAAACGTTTTGTTTGTTGGATCAGTATCTCCATTATCTATCGGATAACCCTTTAAAAGAGCCCATCTCGGATTGACATTTTGTGTCTTATCATAACCGTGATCATAATAATCTGACAAACTACCTGTTACAGGATCTTCATCTACTTTTTGGCCTGTTGCAACAAATTTATAATACGGTACATGGTTTTTAGCAGTATTATTATCTTGTTTATTTGTGTAAACCACCTCTCCCGCATTTTCTCTGTTTTCATAATCCTGATAAGCTTTTTCAATAATCAAGTTCGGATCGTCATCATATGGCACCGTCACTTCCAAAAATACATAGGTAAAAACAGTATCTTCTTTGTTTACAATAGTAGGATCTTTATCCAAAAAGGTGTTCGGTACCGTTTCATCTCCATCTTTCGGATCCCAATGTGGCTCTTCCAAAACAATATCAACCTTGCCGGCTTCAAAACGGTTGGTCACCTCGTCAAAAGATGCGAACATCGCCAATGTAATCAGCAGTACTATGCCCAAAAAAACCAAAATGATACTTGCAGTCAGCGAAGGAGAATGTTTATATTTTTTTTTAGGATCTGTAGTTTTTTCCGACATAGTAAAATCGCTCTCCTTTCATATAACATATCCATTAAAATATACGTTCCTTACATACCATTATACTATAATAACAAATTAATTTCAACAAAAATTTATTATATATTTATTTTTTATTCTCACGAATTTCAGTTTTTGTTATCTGTTCCGGGCACTTGTTGCATCTCACAAACACTTCCGACTTTATAATGTCAGAATTTACCACCCCAAAAATATACCTTTAAAAAAAGAAATAACCGTCGTTCTTCCAAAAGCAACGGTTATTCTGCAAATTCAATTCGGAGAACTGCCACAACTGACCGATCACCTTGTTTTTATATTATAATATTTTTTAGAAGGATTGTCAATAATTTTTCCGCAAATCATCCAAAAAATTCCCCATAACAACAAATGGCAGGACACTCAGAAAAAGAATATCCTGCTCTTGTTTTGCCGCATAAAATTTTGAAACTCACCTATGCGTTTTCCACCAAATGTGCCGCATACTCGATAGAATTTACTTTGCCATCCGCAGGCGTCAAACTGGTCATATAATTAAATTTGAGTCAGTCCCCGTTTTCTGCTCCGCAAAAAAGACTGAAACTCCCTCAAAACACTGATTGCAAGCGGCTTTTGAAGTGTTTCAGTTTTTTTAGTCGCACAACATTTGCATGGTTCACATCGCAGNNTCGCAGGATGAGGTTACCAACCGCTTGTCCGCAAGTTCAGATTACGGTGTAAGCATCGTCGAGTCCTTTACCCCGCCTGCTAACTGGCAGCCTGGTCAGGAAATCAACAAGGATGTTTATGCTGTTAACACAGGCAATATTGATGCTTTCGTTAAGGAAACTGTAAAGGGTGTTTTGGATTATACCTATGAAAGTAAAGTGGCTACTTGGTCAGACAAATGTGTGACACTTGAGGATACTGCAAAAACAGCTATTGACGGTGCTACTACAGATGAAGCAGGCGGATTCCTTGCTTGGACAAGTGTTGATCCTGCAACAAAAGGATATATCGCACCTGGTGCAGTTGTATCTGCAAGAGAAACAGAATCCCCGGCAGTTAACGGTCGTTGGACACCTACAGCAGAGGGTGTTTATATCTTCAGAAGAGCAATTGCAGCTACTAAAGATGGAGAGGGTAAAACAACAGGCTACACTTATGAGTATGCAGGCTATTATTTTGTACCTGGTAGTCCGGCTGAAGGTGCAGAAGGTGAGCCAGGTTATGTAGAGGCAGTTCCGGATAAGTATTACAAGATTGTTATAGGCAATGATAATTTCCGTGCGGCTACAGAAAATACAAACACAACACCCGTAAGCTTTGTATATGACATTAGTGCTAGTTCTTCACAACTTGGTGGAACAGCAGTCGTTGGCGAAGATGGCGTTATCACTGGAACACCAGATATTCATTATGTTCTTCTTAACAAGATTGATAATGCAGATGTTAATTTCGGATATACAAGTGTTAATGATGATGCCAGATACGGTGCAGATTATCTTACAGTACGTTACGACAATACATCAGGTGATATGGAAACAGCCACAGCAGAATTAGCTGCTGCCCAGGAAGCTCTTGATTCAGCACGTGATGAGCTTGCTGACGCAACAACGGCAGAGCTTGGTGCAAAGAGCAAAGCTTTAACTGCCGCAGAGGTTGCATATAATAATGCTGTAGGTGCTTACAATTCAGCAAAATCGAGATATGATCAAACTAAGGCCGATTATGATTATGCGGCAGCACTTCAGGCAGCGACTCAAGATTTGTTAACCGCAGCAAATGCCAGACAAGATGCTGAAGATGATAGAGATGACCTGTATAGTGATTTGGAAACTGCTCGTGATGCAGTAAAGGACGAAGCAGCTGACGAAAAAAATACCTTTACTACCGAGATGAATTCCAACACAGAGAATTATGCTTTTGATGTTCTGATTCCTGCAGCTGTTCAGAATCTGATTAATAGTAATGGTCCTGATGGTCGGTCTGATCTTAGTGGTGCAAAACAGAACATGGAAGCTATGCGTGCACTGTGGTCTCAGATTAAGAGCCTTGAAACAGCTATTAAGAATGACTATGATGCTCTCAATAGAATCAAAACTGACAGAGATCTCGCTGATACAACCACTTCTACTCAGATCGAGACTATGATGAAACAGCTCGAAGATGATATGGAGGCACTCCAGACAGCAATTGCAAGCTATAAAGCTACATATCAGACGCTTGCTAACACGCTTGCAGAAGCTTCTCTTACGGGTTTGGTAACTGGATCAACTGTAAACAATATGTCAGTAACAAACAATACTACAGACATGCATACTGCAGTGGAGACTTATAAGGACGCATATGATGATTATGACGCTTACTTGCATAATGCCGGCGACGACAACTATACGGCTAAAGTGCAAGCTTGGGCTGATGCTGTAGTTGCTTATAACAATGCTGTAAGTACTGCAAAATCTACATATGTAGGTAAAGTTAATACAGTGCAGGACGAGCCGAATGCGTTTGCTTATCTCCAGGGTGATATTCCAACTAGAACACTTAAGAATTATAAAAATACTCTTGTTAATACTTATACCCAACTTAGCGGTACAGCAGTAGGTGAAACTGCAAGCGATGATTACACTAAGTATGCAGGCAAGACAGTTGCAACTATCGCAAGCGAAGCTGATTTCCTGCAGATTGAGGGTGATACCACAACGTACCCCAATACTAACAGTGAAGCAAAACAAAAACTTGGCGTTTTAAAGACCGCGTTAGGTGACAATGATAGTGGTGCTACGAAAGCCAAGAACGAGGCTGAAAATACGTATAATACTGCTAAAACTGCATTAGAAGACGATGGCGGTTATACTGATTTTGCAGCTGCTCAGGCAGCGTATGTGGCTGCACAGAATGATTTGGCAGATGCACAGGCTGCTGTAAATGCTGCGGCAACAGGTAGCAGCATTGAGATAGATGTTGTACTCGATGCAGGTGTTAATGCTACTACTAATCCGACATGGACTGTTGCTCCGTCTACTATCAATACCAATGCTGTTGATTTCTATCTGAATCAGGTTCTTAATGCTGGTCATACATCACCGAAACTGATTGATAAGGTTGTTATGAGAGATTCTGTTGATTCAAGAGATTATAAAGATCTCACATTCGACCTGAACGTAGCACTCAAGTCTGCACAGGTTACTTATGCTGACGATCAGAGAACATATACAACAGACGCTGTAGTAGCTCCTGATTTCAATATGACTCCTACTGTTACAGGCAACGAAGATGTAGCTTGGTCATAATCTAACCTCATAGCAAACTAACCGCAACTAAATAACCAAATGCCCCCGGCAGACACCGTAAAAAGTGCCTGCCGGGGGCTGTGCTGTGGCGGAAAATGAATGTTGACAAAAATACAAAAGTGTAATATAATGTGGATAGGCAAAGGATGTAAACGATGTTCCATGGGAGCAAAAAACGTCCCCACACAAGGTACCAGCTTGTGTGGGGACTGCCTTTTTATGTACCGGTATAGGGGCGGTAACAGACGTATTATAGCATACGACGACATTGTAAAGCGTCTTACTGTGAATCATTCAATGGGCTGTGTGACCGTGTAACCGCCGCAGAATGTGACGGTGATTTTATCCTTGCCGGTGGCTTGCACGCTCGCAAGAATGCGACCTAAAATGTTGTCATCAAACTCCGTCAGCGGCTGCAGATCTTTGAGCAGCTTTCGTGCAGATTCTTCACGCAAAAGATTGCGTTGACAGTCATTCTGCCGGCGTGTCAGTTCTTCAAGCTGACAGGCATATTGGCTTTCCTGCTGATTCAATTTCTTTAACTCGATGCTCGTCTGCTCGAACATACTTCCGCTGATGCTCGCAAGAATTGTATTCCTTTCACGTTCAACGTCTGACAGCTTTTCATTGATTTGACGAATACGGCTTTGAATATCTTCCGCCTGTGCAGTAATTTTCTGAGAGGTTTCTTCGGCACAATCACTGACCATATCCATTTTGCCAATCATTCCGTTGACAGCATTCAAAACCGCTTTTTGCAGAGCGTCCTCGTGATAAGACGGAGATTGGGGGCATTTTTTGCTTTCCATGCGGTTTCTGCATCTCCAGACACCCATCTTTTCGCCTTTAAGCATCCACGTTGTCCGCTTATAAAAACCACCGCAACAAGGGCATATCAGCAGGCGGCTCATACAATATTTAGTGGAATATTGACCTTTTTCGGGAAGACCTTTTTTGGAGTCACGTTTTCTTTTTTCAAGCTCCAGTCTAACCGTGTCATAAGTTTTCCTGTCAATAATAGGCTCATGGCAGTCCTGAATCAAATACATGGGTTTCTGACCATTGTTTTTCTTTCTTTCATGTGTCAGACAGTTGACCGTATAGCTTTTCTGTAGGATGGCATCCCCGACATATTTTTCATTTCTGAGAATCTGTTCCACATGATTTCTTGTCCATTGAGAACTGCCGTTTCTGCGTTTGGCACCCATTTGAGTCAATTTTTCTGCAATTTCGGCTGATCTGTGACCTTGTGCATACTCTCTGAAAATGAGTCTGACGATTTCTGCTTCCTCATCTACAATGTAAGGTTTTCCGTTTTCATCCAATCGGTATCCAAGCATTTGATGAAAACGATAGGCAATATTTCCCTCACGGAAAGACTTTTCAATTCCCCAGGTAATATTTTTGCTGATAGATTCACTTTCCGCCTGTGCGAAAGAGGCATAAAGACTGATGACAAATTCGGAACTCATAGAGCTTGTATTAATATTTTCTTTTTCAAAAATCACTGTCACACCCAGATTTTTCAATTCCCTGACATAATCAAGGCAGTCTACGGTATTACGAGCAAAGCGGCTGATGCTTTTGCACAAAATCAGGTCAATTTTTTTTTGTCTGGCAGCCCGTATCATTTTGTTAAACTGTGTTCTATTTTTTGTACGGGTTCCGCTGATGCCTTCATCCGCATAGATTCCAACGAGTTTCCAGTCGGGATTCCCTGTTATGTAATCCGTGTAGTAACTGATTTGTGTGGCATAGGAATTCTGTTGATTTTCGGCCTCTGTCGATACACGGCAGTATGCTGCCACTTTGGTAGTCATGTTATTTTCCGATCCTGTACGGATTTCCTTTTTGGCAGGAATCAATATAACATTATGTGCTGTATTCATAAAGATTCTTCCTTTCGTTTTATACAAGAATATTTTTTGGCAGCCAGTTCCAATATCAATTTTCCCGCGGCTGCACTGTCAACAGAACGATTTTGAATCATCTGTTCCGTTTGTACCTGAGAGTTTTGGATCTCTTCACTGACAATCAATTCATATTCTTCATTTTCTTGATTTGATACAGTGATTTCTTTTTCACACTTTGTTTTTCGGAAGGCGGCAGATTTCATTTCCTGTACCTTTTGAAACAGTTCGTTATCAATAATGGCAGGATATTTTTCATCTCCGATATAAACCGTTTTATACAGGATCGCACTTGCTTTTTTGATAGACTTGTCTCTGCTGTCCGCAAAAAAGGGAATCTGTTGCTCGTAAAGCATTTTTCCGATGGCATAGACACCCATACCGTTGCTTCTTGATTCAAAAATCATACGGACATATACTGCTTCTGTTTCATCAATTAAGATGATTCCCTTTTCCATTTTGTAACCATAAGGAAGATTTCTTGCACTCATTACAGCACCTCCCTGAGTTTCAGACCGCCCAGAAGTTCAAACTCTATCGTGTGTCCGTCTGATAAAGCACCAATTAGTATCATTTCCGAGAGCCTGTCAGAAGAGATTCGAGTGATAAATTCATAAAGAGATTTTAATTCACTTACGGTATCATTATCCGGACATTCCAAAAATGTAAGCTTGGTATTGATTTCCTCAAGTTCTGCATCAATGGCACTCTGCAAGGAAATGAGTTTTTCTGTCGTGATACATCCCTGAAAACAAAGAGAACACAGTACATATTTTCGTTGAGATAACTCTTCTTCCTGTTCTCGCAGCTGTATGACTTCCTCGTTGATAAGCGTTTTTTCTGCCAGTTCAAACAGCCTGATACAAGGAAGAATAATTTCGTCAGCATATTTGCTCAGTTTGATACACATCCTGTTCCATGCAGCATGATAGTCTGCGTCCGAAAATACAGGAGTATTACAAGGATTGACAGTGCTGTATTTTCCGGTACACTCCCATATCGGCTTTTTGTCTTTTTTTAAAAAGAAAGACCGTCCACAGATACATTTGGTTTTGCCACGAAACGGTGATACGGTCGTATGAGTTGCTTTTCTTATGTTTTTTTCACGCAGCTTTTGAACTGCCATGAAATCATCACGGCTGATAATTGCCGGAAGACAGCTTCGGATATAATAACTGTCCCGTTCTCCGTGATTGATTTTTCCTTTCTCTCCCATAAATACCGAGTAAGTTTTCTGCCAGCGGATGTCTCCGATGTACTTTTCCTGACGCAGTATTTTCAGAATCGTTACATTGTTCCATCTGGTGCCGGTCGGTGAGGGAATGTTTTCATCGTTCAGCAAAACAGCGATTTTTTTTGCCCCTGTTCCCGAAAGATAAAGAGCAAAAATTCTCCTGATAATTTCCGCCTGCGGCTCCTCAATCACCGGATTTCCGTCAATTTTCCGGTAGCCGTATGGTACACGGGCAATCCCCAGTGTACCGTCTGCCATTTTTCGCTGAAGACTCCAGCGGATATTTCTGGATATAGAGGCTGATTCCTCCTGAGCCAATCCCTCCATGACGGTAATCATGATTTCGTCTGAAACACGGGCAGTATCAATGCCCTCCTTTTCAAACACCACCGTGACACCAAGTTTTTTCAGCTCACGCAGGGTTGACAGACAATCTCTCGTATTCCTTGCAAAGCGGCTCAGAGATTTTGAGACAATACGGTCAATTTTCCCTGCACGGCAGTCGCTTAGAAGCTGCTGAAAACCCGGTCGACAGTCAGCCGTACCGCTGGCTGTATCGGCATAGATTTCAACAAGTTCCTCGTTTTCAGAGCTGCGAAAGCTCTGCTGAAAATACATCAGCTGCCTTTCCAGAGAGAGTTTCTGTTCGTCCTTGCCGGTTGACACACGGCAGTAGGCAGCCACCCTCAGTTTTTTGTGCTTTTGGGCAGCCTGTTGTTGAATTACGGTCATTTTTCGCATATAAAATGCCTCCTTTAGATTTTTTTACATAGTAAATCATAAAGGAGACAATGTAAACGAACACAACAAAAAAACCCCGACACACCGTGTTTATCGGTGTGCCGGGGGCTTTTGCTGCAGAAACATGATTACATATAGTGAGCTTATGCAGACTATTGGTGTGATTGTTGCCATCGCCGGTTTTATTCTTAACGCCGTTAAGATTTACCACGATATAAAAAAGAAGTAACCGCCTGTCCTGACAAGAAAGCGGTTACTCTTTAGTACTACTTTTTCGGGGACTGCCGTAGTCGGCTGGTCGCCTTGTTTCTATATATATTGTAGTACATTTTCAGTTTTTTGTCAACCGTTTTTTCACACACAGCACACCCCCGGCACACCGTGTTTATCAGCGTGTCGGGGGCTTGTTAGTTATTTAGTTGAGGTTAATTTGCTATGGGGTTAGTTATCAATCATTAGTCCACGTTACAGCATCGCTACCAGCAGTTGTTGCGGCTGTCATCTCGAAGTTAGGATCGCTATTAACTGCATCAGTTGCATATTCTCTCTGGTCAGCATCATAAGTAACCTGGATAGAATCCATACCAACATTCAGGTCGAATACAAGGTTCTTATATGCCTTAGGTTGTGTATCCTTGTCAAGATATACGCTGTCAATGAGTTTAGCAGATGTCTCGCCAGCCTTGAGAACCTTGTTAAGGTAGAAGTTAGCTTCGTTTCCTTTACCTGTGTCGGGATTCACGGTTCCAATATTCTGAGCGTCATAGGTCCAACCCATCTTGCTTGCATCATCAGCAAGATTAATTATAATATTAACGGGGCTTGCACCGGCTACTGCATCATCCCAAGCAGTTTTCTTAGAATTCATGTTGCTTTCAGCGGCCTCCATAGCTTCTTTTGCTGTCTTCATATATCCGTCAGTTGTACCATCACCAGTGTTGTCTCTCTTATCCTTCGCAGTATTATACTTCTCAAGAGCACTACCCTCTGCAGGGTTAGCTTCTGTTCCGCCTGCACCATATACAGCATTTCTAGCAGCAGTTACTTCCTGTGCAAGTGTAGTAAGGTTCTTTGCACCAGAAGTAACACCTACCTGAGTAAAGTCACCTTCCTCACCAGCAGTCATTGTTTTCTTTGTTGCAGCAGTAACAGCGTAAGTATCACCTGTCTTTTCAACAGTTCCCGTATATTTTCTATAATCCGGATACCCATCAACAGTGTCAGCGCTAGCGTTATCCATCAATTTGTTACCTGTTGTAGCCAAAGCTGCATTATCACCAGCATCAGTTGCCTTGTAGCTACTGTTTACAGCTACGTGCTGATCGGTCAATGTTCTGCTGTTAACATCACCTACCAACTTATCGAAACTATTCAGTTCAGGCTGTACAACACTTGTATCCTGCTTATATCCCTTAGGATCAGACGCATTATCATATGCTGTTCCAACAGCGGTATTATAAGCATCTACAGCTTTTCTCCAATCATCCTGAGCCTTACCCAGTGTATTATCGGGATAAGTTGCAGGATCAGTAGCCGGAGTTACAGGCTCTGTACTAGACATATCATGCCATGTCTGCCAATTGTTCTCATAGGTTGTGAGGAGAGAATCAAGACCGCCTGTTCCCAAATATGCTGTCTGATTCAGATTCTTAGCGTTTGTAGCTGCAGCCGATACTGTAGCAGCATTTGAACCGCCATTGATCTCTGTCAAAGTTGACTCGGTAGAAGCTACTCTTGCCAAGTCAGCATAACGATCGCTGTACTCCTTTACTTTTTCTTCCAGAGATGATAATTTAGAAGTCAACTGAGTATGGATACCCTCTACCGTGGTTTTATCCAATGGAGTATCTACATTTAACTGACCGAGCAAATCTTTAATGCCAAGTACCTCAGCCTGATAACCTGCCTGACCTTCTGTACCTACAGCAGCTTTACCGTCAACCAACAGTACAATTTCATCCCACAGAGCGTGCATTTTGTCCATGTTGCCCTTCATGCTGCCAATTCTTTCATTTCCTAAAGTTGTATTAAGGTAGTTAATACGACCAACGAGAGTCTTTTGTGCATCAGTAGCATTTGCAGGATCAGTATGCTCATTGCTTGCATCACCGAAAAGCGACTTAAAGGATACGGCTGAACTATCGCCTGTCATACCCATAACAGTTGCATAAGTTGATCCATTTAACAGTTTGTCTGCAGTAGGCTTTACACCAGTGTCATCAGTAGTATCTCCAGATGTGCCATTATTATTATTCCAAGCATCATCCTTAGCCTTTTCAGCATCATCAAGTTTCTTCTGGAAGATAGCTCTTGCATCAGCTGCACGATAGAGGTCATCAGTTGCTTTAGCTACTTTCTTAGCATATTCATAGTCAGCCTTTGTCTGATCATATCTTGACTGTGCTGTATTCAATGCACCCAAAGCATTTTCATAATCTTTTTCAGCTACTGCTGCTGCTGCGTCATAACCGGGTGCATCGTTTACTATCTTGTCGTAAGCTGCTTTCTTTGTCTCGTAGTCTTCCTTAGCTTTGTCATAAGCTGCCTTAGCACGCTCTACATCTCCAACGGAAGCCTGATAATTAGGTTTATATACTACTTTAAGTGTTGCAGGTGCATTATCATCAGCTTCACCATCATTATAAATGAACTCTGCATCAGCATTCTCTACTTTGTATTCCTTAACGTAACGAATACTTGGCTTTGTTGTGAACACGCCATCCTTACCAATTGTTATAGGATCACCATTGTCATCAACAAGATCAGCGGAAGAAGCTTCAACATCAAATACCCAATCAGCGAAAGGAGCTGCTTTATCTGTAACGCCGTTATTCTCTGCTACAGGATGAGTATCGTCACCAATTACGATTTCATAGTATCTGTCCTCTGCTGAAGGAGTTATTGTGCCACCCAAATCATCTCCGGCTTTTACAAAATAGTAACCTGCGTAGGTGTATGATGGATTTTCAAAGGTGTTTGTACCCTTTGTATCTATACTTCTTCTGAAAATATAGTGACCTGTTGCAGGAGGTGTCCAACGCTCAGGCTTTACACCGGGCTCAGCTGCAGGATTCGTGTTACCATTTACAGTATTTGTAGGATCGTTTTCATCGTTAATTCTTGCAGAGTTAACCGAACCTGTGGGATAGGGAGCAGTTGTATTATTAGTTGACTTCGTAATAGCTGCTGCTGCATCGTAAACGTTTGCAGTAACTACATATGCTTCGTTAGCATCAGCATCTACAGCATAATAAACTGTAGTAGTACTATCATCATTTTCAACCGTATAACTAACTGTAAAGGTTTTTTCTGCACCTGCTGGATTAGTATCTGCTACAACCGGAGTATCTAAAGTTGCAAACGTAGCATTTTTGCCACCAATTGTGTATACGGGAGTTGAAGAGACTACAACCTCTGCATCTGTCCATGCAAGGAAACCGCCTGCTTCTTCTGTAGTAGCACCGTCAATAGCTGTTACTCTGTCGGGTGTAAGCTGAACGCAATCTTCAAGCCATGTATCTGTAGTCTGCTCATAAGTGTAATTGAGAACGCCTGTTATTGTTTCTTTTACGAAAGCATCAACATTACCAGTGTTAACAGCATAAACGTCCTTGTTGATTTCCTGACCGGGGAGCCAGTTTTTCGGCGGAACGAATGACTCGACGATGCTTACGCCATAGTCAGCGTTAGCTGTCAAACGGTTGGTAACCTCATCCTGCGATGTGAACCATGCAAATGATGAACCTGCAATGATAAGTGCGGCAAGAATACATGATGCTCTTAGAACTCTGCGTCTTCTCTTTGATTTGCTAGCCATTTCTCATTTCTCCTTTTTGATAAAAATTTTTTGAGAATTGTTTTTTCTGTGCGTTTGACTTTCGCACACATAATGCAGCGGGCATTATGAGCCGTTTTGTTTCAGATACCTTACTTGTCGGACTCTTTTTTATCATCCTCTGCTTTTATTGCGGGTTCAGACGACGGAGATTCATCTTTTGACGTTTCCGTCTCGGAGTCTTTCTTGGTATCGGAATTACCTGTAGTTTCTTTTTCGGCCTTGTCCTTGGCAGGAGCACCTGAATCATCCTTTTCTTCGGATTCATCTTCGTTTTTGCCGATCAAGAAGTAGTGCTTCAGCAACCGGAAGAAGATTGCTATCATAATTACAACCGGTACTATAAAGTACCATCTCAACTGTATGAATCGTATCACATAGCCGACTTTTGCAATCGAGAATCGTACAACACCGACCACTCTGCTGCCATCAATCAAAAAGCTGTCTTCGGAATTGTTGGCATCACCCTGTGTTCTGAAACAGGTAACACCTGTATTTTCAAAATTAACAAGTTTTTCTGTGACACGGTGAGTCAGGTAAGCATCACTGTCCTGTGAAGGATTAAATGTAATAACATCGCCAACATTAATGTCATCGGCATCAGTCAGTTGAACGAAAATCATATCACCAACGCTGTAGGTAGGTTCCATTGATCCTGTCAGAACGGTGTAATACCTGTAACCAAACAAAGCTTTGTCAGGTGAATTACTGGATGCAAACATTAATGCACCTATCAGAATCGCCGCTGCAAGGAGATAGATAAACACGGTGAATGCGATGTCGAATATCTTTGCACCGACGGGCATCTTCTGATTTTCATCTTCCTTTACTTCAGCTTTCGCTTTTCTGCTGATATACCACCACTCCTCTCATAATTTCTGTTCTTCGCTGTGCTCATTGCCCACGTCATCGAAAGAATCTGTTTGATTTTCCTCGGCTTCCGCCTCATATTTGTCATGATAGTACATTCTTCTGATAATTTCAATGCCTATCAAGGCAACCACGGCAAGAGCAAGCATCCACTTTCCGAAAGTAGTATTCAGTATAAGGATGAAATACCCGACACCGGGAATCCCGAACTTTACTCTACCGATAACGTTTTTATAGCTTACAGGCGAGGCATCCGAAACATTATTGTTGTCGCCTTTCGTTGTAAGTTGCTGTGTTTCCTTGTCGATACCGACAACCCTATGGGTCACAACAGTATTATCACCTGTCACGAAAGTAATCACATCTCCATTGCTTAGCTGATCAAAGCTGACTGGCTCCACCACTATCATCATACCAACGGGATAGGAAGGTTCCATACTTCCCGTCTGTATCGAGTAGAGCTTCAAGCCAAAAGCTAAAACCAATGCGATAGAAACTCCCAAAACAATAACCAGTAAATAAAGCAATATACAAAACACTTTACCGATTATGTTAACTACTTTCATTTCTTCACCTAAAAATACTGAAAATGAAACACTGCTCTGAACTTTTATGTTACGAGTAGTATTATACAATATTTTTCCTAATTAGTCAATAAATTTAATAAAAATAATTTAAAATTTTTTTAAACAAATGGTATAGGCAGGTCAAATCCGGCAAGCTGCACAATGTTTGACAAATTATTGCAACTATTTTCATTTTTTTGACCGAAAAATATCAAATAATACAATATTATTCCAATATTGTGTACACACTTTGTTCTATGTGTAGTATTATACAATATTTTTCCCAATTAGCCAATAAATTTAAGTAAAATATTTTATTTTTTGTCAGAAATCAAAAAAGCCCCGAATAATGAATTCGGAGCTTTTTTTCTCAGATTTTGACAATATCGGATTCATCCATAAGTGTAATACCGTTTTCGATAAGAATTTTTTCAGCGGCCTCATTGTCGGCCACTCTCAGAACAACGGAGGCGTGCTGTTTGGAAACAGTGATGAATGCGTACATATATTCGATATTGATATTGTGTCTTGCCAGGACATTGACGACTTTGGCTAATGCACCGGGTTCATCGGGAATAGTCACACCTACTACCTGTGTAATAGACACAAAGCAACCGGATGATTCCAAAGCCTGTTTTGCTTTTTCGGGATCGGTGACGATGAGACGGAAGATACCGAAATCCTGGGTATCGGCAACGCTCATGGCACGGATGTCAATGCCTGCCTTGGCAATGGAATCGGTGATGGTAACGAGTTTGCCCTCTTTGTTTTCGACGAAAATTGATAACTGTTTGACTGCCATAAAGATAGCCTCCTTAAATGGTGATACCGTAACGTTTACGGTGGTCAATGACACGCACGGCCTTACCTTCCGAACGTGCGATTGTTTTCGGTGCAACGAGATGGAGTTTCGGATTAATGCCGAGCATAGCTTTCATAGCATCCTGGAGTTCTTTTTCTTTCTTGGTGATATATTTCGGACTGTCGGAGAAGTCTTCCTCGCCCATTTCCACAAATACATCAAATGTATCGGAGTTGTTGACTCTGTCGAGAACAATCTGATAGTTTGGTGCATAGCCGTTATTCAGAAGTACTGCTTCAATCTGGCTCGGGAATACATTGACACCCTTGATAATCATCATGTCATCAGAACGTCCCATTGGTTTCGCCATTTTGATAAAGGTTCTGCCGCAGGAGCATTTTTTTCTTGTGAGGACACAAATATCTCTGGTTCTGTATCGCAGCAGCGGGAAAGCCTCTTTGTCAAGAGAGGTGAATACCAACTCGCCTTTTGTTCCTTCGGGAAGAACCTCGCCTGTATTCGGATCGATAATTTCAGCGATAAAATGGTCTTCATTGATATGCATACCGGACTGCTCACAGCACTCAAAAGCCACCCCCGGACCGCTGATTTCCGTCAAGCCGTAGATATCATAGGCTTTAATGCCAAGAGAATTCTGAATATCACGACGCATTTCCTCTGTCCAGGGTTCCGCACCGAAAATACCGGCTTTGAGTTTGTTGTCTTCGGGCTTGTAACCCTTTTCTTTGAGAGACTCACCGATATAAGCCGCATAAGACGGTGTACAGCAGAGAATAGTGGAATTGAGATCCATCATAAACTGAATTTGTCTGTCGGTGTTGCCGCTGGACATGGGAAGCGTCAGGGAACCGACTTTATGAGAACCGCCATGCAAGCCGGAACCGCCTGTAAACAAGCCATAGCCATAGCATACCTGACATACATCTTCACTCGTACCGCCGGCCGCTACAATTGCTCTTGCACAGCATTCTTCCCACATATCGACATCATTCTGGGTATAGAAAGCAACCACACGTTTGCCTGTTGTACCGGAAGTGGACTGTATACGAACACAGTTCTTCAAATCAGTGGCAAGAAGTCCATACGGATATGCTTCACGCAAATCATCTTTTTTAAGGAAAGGCAGTTTGTGCAGATCGGCCGTACTTTGAATATCCTCAGGCTTCACGCCCTTTGCATCCATCAGGTCACGATAATACTTAACATTATCATACACATATTTTACCTGTTTGACAAGCTTTTCATTCTGAATTTTTTTAATTTCCTCCACAGGCATAGTTTCCTGTTCTTTCTGGAAGTATCTGTTTTCCATAACGGCACCACTCTTTCATGAATTTTAGTTATGATAGCCAAGTTCAAACGCTTTTTTATTGATAGCAATAAAATTCGGTTTCACACACTTTTCAATGGCACTCTCCCACTTTTCATAGGGAATGTCAAAGTATTTGGCAAGTCTGCCCATCAGTACAATATTGCAAGCCTTTGCGGAGCCTGCCTGTGAGGCAAGGGAAAGAGCGTCAATATCATCTACATGAACACCCTTTGCTTTCATCTCGTCCAGAATATCGGCAGGATATTCCGCATTGCCGATAATCACGGGCATGGGATCGATCTGCTGGGTATTGACGATAACGGTACCGCCTTTTCTGAGATTTTTGATATATCTTGCCGCCTCGATTTTTTCAAAGCTGACAATAAAATCCGCCTCTCCCTCCTCGATAATCGGGGAGTATGCCTTATCACCGAATTTCACGTATGTAACAACAGAGCCGCCACGCTGACTCATGCCGTGTACTTCGCTTACTTTTACATCAAAGCCTTCATCAACAAGCAATCTGCCGAGAAGCTTGGAAGCGAGCAGGGAACCCTGACCGCCTACGCCTACTATCATAATATTTTTTGTTGCCATAATTATTCGCCCTCACTTTCAAACGCATCAAACGGACAAAGACTTGCACAAACGCCGCAGCCGATACACAATGTATTGTCAATAACAGCGTGTTTATCTCTGAAAGAGATGGACGGACAGCCGAACTTCATGCAGCGTTTGCAGCCGCGGCATTTATCGGGATTGATATGCAGAGGCTTTTTGGGCTTGACATATTTCAGAAGCACACACGGTCTGCGTGAAATGATAACAGACGGCTCATTTTTAGCGAGTTCCTCTTTGACAACTCTTTCACACTCTTCCAGATCATACGGATCCACCACTCTTACGGAGTGAATGCCCACGGAATGACAAAGACTTTCCAGATTGACTTTTCCTGCGGGATCACCTTTGATATTGTAGCCTGTTGTGGGGTTCTGCTGATGACCTGTCATACCTGTAATGGAGTTATCCAGAATAATGACAGTGGAATTGGACTGGTTATAAGCGATATTAATCAAGCCTGTTACACCCGAGTGCATGAAAGTGGAATCACCGATGACACAAACGGTTTTATTTTCGGTTTCCTCACCGCCTGCCTTGTTATAGCCGTGCAGACCTGATACAGACGCACCCATGCAGAGTGTCATATCAAGAGCATTCAGCGGAGGCATGGAGCCGAGTGTATAACAGCCGATATCACCGAGAACCGTAATTTTATTTTTCGCAAGGACATAGTACATTCCCCTGTGAGGACAGCCCGAACACATCATTGGCGGTCTGACGGGGATTGCCGTATCAAGACAGACACTTTCTTTTTCTTCGAGTCCGAAAGCCTTTGCAATGGTTTTCTGCGAGAATTCTCCCATCATAGAGAATTTTTCTTTTCCGATGACATTGACACCGATATTTTTGCAGTGTGTTTCAATGATCGGATCCAGTTCCTCGATCACATACACCTTACCGGCTTTCCGTGCAAAGTCTTTGATGAGATTCACAGGAAGAGGATTGACAATTCCCAGTTTCAGCACAGCCGCTTTATCTCCGAAAACTTCTTTGACATACTGATAAGAAGTAGAGGAAGTAATGATGCCGAAATCATATTCACCTGTTCCCTCTTCCACTCTGTTCAGCGGAGAGGTTTCCGCATATTCCGTCAATTTTGCGGTTCTTTCCTCGACAAACGGGTGACGGGCGATGGCATTGGCAGGAGCCATGATATATTTTTTCGGATTCTTGACATATTCCTTTGTCACAAGCGTTCTTTCGCCTGTCTGTGTGATACTTTGGGAATGTGCCACACGGGTACACATCTTAATAAAGACAGGTGTATCAAATGTTTCTGAAATCTCATAAGCGACTTTGGCAAAGTCCAGAGCTTCCTGTGAGTCGGACGGCTCCAGCATGGGAACCTTTGCGGCAACCGCATAATGACGGGAATCCTGTTCATTCTGTGAGGAATGCATACCCGGATCATCCGCTACACAGATCACCATACCGGCATTGACACCCGTATAAGACATGGTAAAGAGCGGATCGGCAGCTACATTCAAACCAACGTGTTTCATACAGCAGGCGGAACGCTTTCCTCTCAGGGAGGCACCGAAAGCTGTTTCCATGGCTACTTTCTCATTGGGAGCCCACTCACAGTAAGTATCATTGAATTTTGCAAACTCTTCTGTAATTTCTGTGCTCGGCGTACCCGGATAGCTCGAAATCACCGAACAACCGGCTTCATAAAGACCTCTGGCAAGAGCCGCATTGCCTATCATCAATTCTTTCATTTTATCTCTACCACCTTTTACTGATTTCTCAAATCAACAATTCTCTTCGCCTTGCCTTGGAAACGCTCGATCGTCTTTGGAGCAACCAGCGTCACTTTGGTTCGCAGACCGAGAATCGACTGCATTTTCGCTTCAATAAATTTTTTCAGGTCACTGAGTCTCTGATACTGTTCAAGGAGTTCCACATTTTCCAGTTCCACTTTGATTTCAAGGCTGTCCCTGAAATTCTCACGGGTGATGATCAGCATATAATGCGGAGCAATGTCCTTGATATTGATCAGGATATTTTCGATCTGTGTCGGGAATACGTTCACACCCTTAATGATAAGCATATCATCTGTTCTGCCCATCGTTTTAGCCATTCTCGCATGTGTTCTGCCGCAGGAGCATGGCTGATAGGTAATTTTGGTAATATCCTTTGTTCTGTATCTTAAAACCGGCATACCGCGTCTTGTCAGCGTTGTGATAACCAGTTCACCGACTTCACCCTCTCCGAGTCTTTTGCCTGTGTCGGTGTCGATAATTTCGGGCAGGAAATGGTCTTCCGCAAAGTGCATACCGTCTCTGGCTTCACAGTCGCCCGATACACCCGGACCACCCAATTCCGTCATACCGTAGTTGTCAGAAACACGGATATTGAAGTTGGACTCTATCTGTGAACGCATAGCAGGAGTACAAGGCTCTGAACCGAGTATCCCCAATCTCAAAGAGTAATCCGAAAGCGGATAGCCTGCCTCTTTGACAGCCTCTGACAGATACAGGGCATAAGACGGTGTTGCAACCAGTCCCGTTACACCGTAGTCACGCATCATCATGAGCTGTTTTTCGGTATTGCCCGAAGAGGCAGGAATAACGGTTGCACCGATATTTTCCATGCCGTAATGCAGTCCCAACGCACCTGTGAACAAGCCATATCCAAAACTGATCTGAATAATATCCTCGGAGGTAACACCGCCTGCCACCGCTACACGGGACACCAGATCTGCCCATATTTTTATATCCTCTTTTGTATATACACCGACAGTAGGCTTGCCTGTTGTGCCTGAGGAAGCGTGTATACGGACAATGTCTTTCATTGGAGTTGCGACCATTCCAAACGGATAGTTATCACGGAAGTCATCCTTTGTCGTGAAAGGAATATACTCTATATCAGACAGAACTTTGATTTTGGAGCCGTCCCCTACGCCTGCATCATCCAGACGCTTATGATAAAGCGGCACATTGTCGTAACAGTATTTGACAGTTTCTTTCAGTCGTTCCAACTGAATTTTTTCAATTTCCTTTCTTGGCATTGTTTCAATGTCTTTCTGAAACATCATTTCTTATCATTTCCTTTTTTAGATTTTGATTTTTGACCGTCAGCCTTTTGGGGAGCTGTTGTTTTGGAAGATGCCGTTACCGTTTCGGAAACGGTTTCCTCTCCGCTGATCGCCTGCTTATATGATACAGTAATTTTCTTGTCATAGCAGGAGAAGATTTTTTCCACTCTGTCCTTATCCTTTGCGGGAGCAATCAGAGTAATGAGCGGTGTTATCACGATTCCCAGAATCATTGCCAGCATCCCTGCATTGATAGGTGACTTGAAATATTCCAGAACCGCATTGTCAAATTTCACGCCTGCAAGGTTGCATACAAATGATGCACCCGAAATGCCGACTCCGAGAACAAAATTGATCCAGACGGCAATTTTCGGAACTTTCTTCATGTAAAGACCGTACATGAACGGTGCAAGGAAAGCACCTGCCAGAGCACCCCATGACACACCCATCATCTGAGAAATGAACATCACGGGAGAATTTGCCTGAACAATCGCAATCACGGCTGAAACGGCAATGAAGAATACAATAAATATTCTCATCCAAAGAACCTTTTTCTTTTCATCCATTGCTTTTTTGGAGCAGAACACAGGATCAATGAAGTCCATTGTCAGAACGGAGCTGGATGTCAGCACAAGGCTTGACAGGGTACTCATGGAAGCCGAAAGAACAAGTATCACAACGATGCCGATCAGTACAGGAGAAAGATTTTCCAGCATCTGCGGAATCACAGCATCATAGCCGCCTTCGGGTTTCACACCGTCTGCACTCATTTTGCCGAACAGTCTGCCGAAACCTCCGAGGAAGTAACAGCCGCCTGCTACGATAATCGCAAAAATCGTGGAAACAATCGTACCTGTGCTGATAGACTTTTCGGATTTGATGGCATAGAATTTCTGCACCATCTGAGGAAGTCCCCATGTGCCGAGTGATGTCAGGATGACAACACCGATCAGACCGAACACGTCAGGTCCGAAAAACGAGGTATAAACACCCTGAAACTCTCTTCCGCCTGCGGTAACGGTGCTCTGTTGGGAAAGCAGGGCGATCGTTTCGGTGAGACCTCCGTTGATACGCATGACTGCCGCAATCACAGCCACAATTCCCACGAGCATGATAATGCCCTGAATAAAGTCATTGATAGCCGTTGCCATATATCCGCCCAACACCACATAAACACCTGTCAGAACGGCCATTGCAATGACACAGTAGGCATACGGGATATGGAAAGCCATTTCAAACAGTCTGGAAAGACCATTGTAAAGTGATGCCGTATACGGAATCAGAAAAATAAAAATAATCACGGCAGAAGCAATTTTCAGTGCATTGGAGTTGTATCTTTTGGCGAAAAAGTCGGGCATGGTAGCGGAATCAAGGTGCTGTGTCATAACACGGGTTCTTCTTCCGAGAATATTCCATGCCAGAAGAGAACCGATAAAGGCATTTCCCAGACCGATCCATGTGGATGCCAGTCCGAAACGCCAGCCGAACTGACCTGCATAGCCGACAAAAATAACGGCTGAAAAGTATGAGGTACCGAATGCAAACGCTGTCAGCCACGGACCAACCGAACGGTTGCCCAGTACAAAGCCGTTGACATCGGTAGCCTGCTTGCGGCAGTAGACACCTACTCCTATCATCACCGCAAAGAAAATGACAAGGAACAGGATTTTGATAAACATATCCATTTTGTTTTTTCTCCTTCTTTTTATTCTTCAAAAGAAATATTTTTAAAATAATATGTGTTATATTGAAAGCACATATTAAAATAAACGAGGTTAGAAAATAATGGTTATCGACTTCCACACCCATGTATATCCCGATAAAATTGCCGCCCGTACCGTCGAAGCATTGATGAAATCCGCCCCTGATGTCAAAATCTATACCAAAGGTACACGGGATTCCCTTCTGAAAAGCATGGAACAATCCGGCATTGACAAATCTGTGATACTTCCCGTTGCCACACGCAAGGGACAGTTTGATACCATCAACAGTGTTGCCATGGACATCAACAAAACATTTGCAAACCTGATCTCTTTCGGAGCAATTCATCCCGATGATGACAACCCCCAAGAAAAACTCCGCTTTCTGAAAGACAACGGTTTCAAGGGAATCAAAATCCATCCCGATTACACAGGGACATTCATTGATGACGAAAGATATATCAGAATTATCACAGAATCCGCAAAACTCGGTTTAAAAGTAGTCACTCATGCAGGAGTGGATCCCGCCTTTGACGTGGTTCACTGTTCCCCCCAAAAAGCCAGGGAAGTCATGGACAGCGTACAGGCTCAGACAGGCATTCACGAACCGTTTATGATATTTGCCCATCTCGGAGGAATCATGATGCATGAGGATGTCAAACAATATCTTCTCGGCACAAACTGTTATATAGACATCAGTTGTTCTTTCTCGGAACTGGGAAGTTTTTGCAATACCACTGCTGAAGATGTCGTGGAGACTGTCAGAATACACGGTGCAGATAAAATCCTGTTTGCAACGGACAGCCCGTGGAACGACCAGAAAGCCTATGTGGAATATTTCAGGTCAATCAAAGCATTGACCGATACCGAAAAAGATTTGATTTTATATCAAAACGCTCAAAAGTTATTAGCATAATGAAAAGAATACTTACATAGTATAACACTTTAAAGGATTAAAGTCAATTACAGCATATTTCCTGTGCTTACAAATTTTACTTTCTTTATTTATGCAAAATGCTGTGAAAAAGTGCCGCCCTTTGCGTCGGGCTGCCAATTTATACGGGAAGTGATACCATGCTAAACAAAAAAATCCTGACAGCATTGACAATTACTGCTGTTGCCTTTATGCTGACTGCCTGCTCTCAGCATAAAGACGAAAATGTGGAAATTCAGACTGCCCTGCAATTTGACGCCTCCTTTGCAGGAACAAGAACCATTACGATGACCTTTCCCAAAAATACTGTCGGTATCGGTTCGTCCTCCGAAAGCTCTCTGGATAAGGTCGTACAGAAATATTGTCCCGATACAATGGACTATGTAAAAAACATTACAGACGGAAAAATCGTGTACAGTTTCACACTGCCATTCAGTTCCGCCCATGATTACAGCTCCAAAGTGACAAATATTATCGGCTCTTCCGTGAAGGTTGCCTTTTCCAATCCCCACAGTGTCATGACACACGGCTGGAAACTCAGTGAAGATTTTGAAAGCTCCCAGCTATTGTCATGGATTGCCGAAGGTGCGGAAGCCGAACAATTTGAAGATTTGTCTTTCCACTCCGCCGAAACAAAAACAACCGCCTCTTTTATGGACAGTCAGGCGGAAACGACTCCTGTTATCTCGGTGAACCGGCTCAGCGGCTATCCTGTCCAGAAAATACGCATTGATACTGTTAATCAAAAGGATGTCTTTGACCGCACGATTACCTTTACCATCTCACAGACAACTTTTGATGAACTGAATACACAGCTTTCCAACTACTTCAAGGAAATTACCGACAGTGCCGCAAAAGCCGAATGGCTTCTCGAAAACAGTTCCTATCTCTATAAAGTCAGCTTTGAAGATATTTCCTTGCAGGAATTGGAGGGTTATACCAACAATCTGCTGAACTCCGTCTATTGTGATGCCGCCTATACCGATAAATCTGTCGGCAGTACAGCGTTAGCCGAACAAAATTCCTTTACGGAAACGCTGGATTTTTCCAATTACATTTCCAACAGCAACACCAATGTTCCCATAGAATATACCTATCGTGTTGACGGCTCTGCGGAACTGAGTGAATGTCTGCTGTACGACAACGGTGAATGGACAGCCGCCACTGATCTTTTAGACGAAAACAAATACAGCAAATTGTCTGCTGTCAAAAGCACCGACTCCCTGATCCGACTGCGAATCAATGACGGCAAACAGTATACCTGTTCTTCCATTGACGTGAATTGCACACCGTTGGAAAACAATCATCTGCAAAAGTCGGTCACTTTTAAATATGACATCGCCACAGGCGGCAACGAAGCCGCCGATTATACACAAAGTTATTTCAAAAGCATGAATATCCCTGCGGAACGATCCGCAGAAGGCGGCAAAAGCACCTGTACGGTCACTTTCACAGGAACTCCCGAAGAAATCAGTCACTCCCTTTCCAATATTTTCGGTTCTGCCAATAAGCTGAAATTTTCTGATTATGTGCCTTTCATGACACTCCGCACTACCAAAAAATTCAGCGACCATGTTGATTTTTCCTCTCTGATTGTCGGAAAAAATATTGATACCCCTGTTTATTACTCCGTGACTCCTCAAAATGGCGATATCCTGAAAGCGGTATACAATAATGATACCGGTTTTTCTCCCGATGACAACGGAACGGTTTCTGTCCGTCTGGAATCCGTGGATTCCGATATTTCATTTGATGTATCCACGCCCAATGCAGGAGACATTGTAGCTATGTGTATCTGTTCGGGCATTATTATTTTATGCGGCATTGCAGGCATTTTCCTGCTCAAAAACAAAAAAGAGTGGTTTTCCCTGCCGACAGCGGAAAATACTCCCTCTCTGCCCGAATCTCCCAAAGGGATTATTCCCTCTCCCAAAAGAAAGAAGGACAAAAAATGACGAAATTATGTATCTTTGACTTAGACGGCACATTAATCAATTCTCTGTATGATCTGGCGGATGCCATGAATTACGCTCTGAAACAGCATGGTTTTCAGGAGCATGAACCCGAAAAATATCGTTTCATGGTGGGAAGCGGTATCTCCACACTTGCCGACCGTGCCATGGTGATTCCGCAGGGACTGGCAGGCCCCGAAAAAAAACTCGAAATTCTGGCAGATTTCAACATTTATTACAACGAACACTGTTTAGACAAAACCCGCCCTTATGACCATATCCCGGAATTGCTTGATACCCTTGACAAGCAAAATATCCTGTATGCCGTCATGTCCAATAAGCCCGACAATTTTTCCAATATGATCGTCAGGGCACTTTTCCCTGAAAATTCATTTGCGGCAGTCTGGGGCAAGCGTGACGGCTATGAACGCAAACCCGCTCCCGAAGCGGTATGGGCATTGATGGACGAACTTGATGTCAAAAGAGAGGACTGTCTGTATATCGGTGACAGTGATGTAGATGTATACACCGCCCAAAATGCAGGTCTGCGGTTCTGCGGTGTGAGTTGGGGATTCCGTCCCAAAGAGGAACTTTTCTCGGCAGGAGCAACGTACATTGCCGATACACCGTCCGACATTCTCAAGGTGCTCTGATATGAAACAAATCCCCAAACCCAACTATCAACTCGAACTTGATAAAACTTTACAAAAACTCACACAGGAAAATAAACGTCCCCGACTTCTTCTTCATGCCTGTTGTGCCCCATGCAGCAGCTATGTGCTGGAATATCTGACAGCTTACTTTGATATCACAGTCTTTTTCTATAATCCGAATATCTCTCCCGAAAAAGAATATCAGCACCGTGTCAGTGAAATCAAACGATTAATTGCAGAAATGTGTCCTGATGTGCATTTCATCGAGGGACAATACGAACCCGAAAAATTCTATACCATGTCAAAAGGACTGGAAAACGAGCCGGAACGGGGGGCAAGATGTCTGAAATGCTACCGTATGCGACTGGAAGAAAGTGCTCAGGCTGCCCAAGACGGCAATTTTGACTATTTTACAACAACGCTTTCCATCAGTCCCCAAAAAGACAGCATGATATTGAACCAAATCGGCAGAGAAGTCAGCGAACAATATCACATTCCCTATCTCTATTCCGACTTCAAGAAAAAAGGCGGCTACAAGCGTTCCATTGCATTATCCGCACAGTTTCACTTATACAGACAGAATTTCTGCGGCTGTATCTATTCCAAAATGCAGAGCGAGACTCACCGCAAACCATAAAAGCAAATGCGATAACAGACATTACTGCCATGTTACCGCATTTTTATTTTTAAAATAATATTGTGGGATCAATATACTCTCCGTCTTTTTTGACCTCTAAATGCAGATGACTTTCATCCAGCACCTCAAACGGCACGATTCCTACATAACCAATCGTATCTCCCGAAGAAACCCTGCTTTCCTCTTTGACAATGCTTGTTTCCGTCAGACCGCAGTAATATGCCATATAACCGTCTGTATGCTCGATACACACAACATTTCCCAACATCGGATCACTGTAAACGGATTTCACCGTACCATTTCTGACAGCGTGTACAGGCGTACCGCTTTTGGCGGAAATATCAATTCCCTGATGTGTCCGCCAGTCGGATGTCGTTTGGGACTTGATAGGATTTTTCGGACTGAAAGTTTTAATAATCGTTCCGTTATCAATCGGCTGAGTCGCATGGTCCTCCGAAACCGTTTCCTGCACAGGCTGCCATGATGATTCCACAACCATTTCTTCCGTACTGCTTTCCATACTCGATTCCTGAGAACTTTCCTGCGGTAAATCGGAACTTTGTTCCTCCGCAGACGATTCCGATACAACCGAACTTTCATATTTCTGACCGCTTACATCATGATTGACATTGATATTACTTGACGGAGAAGAAGATTCCTCTGCTACCTGACTCTGATAATCCACAACCGTTCCGTAAGTAGTCCATGCCGCTGCCAGAATTGTCACAATGCATATTGCCAGTGCAATATAAAATCCGAGATTGCTTTTAAACGATTTTTTCTGTTCATATTCGTTTCTGTCGTTCATGATTGACACCTCCAATGTTATTCTTGCCAATCAGACAGACATCTATTCACACAGAAGGAGAAAACAGGTATTTTATAACCATTTGTATAAAATACTTAAAGTATAATCATTCCACACAAATTCCATATTGATTCCCCATTGTTTCCAAAGTCATGAATTATACTATAGACACTCCAAACCAAAACACGCAGAAAGGACTTGATTATGATGAAAAGTAAAAAAACGATAATCACAGCCGTTTTAGCAGCACTGATGATGGTCGGCAGTTCATTGCCGGTATTTGCCGCAGAGACTTCCGTTCCCGACACTTCCGAAGCACCTGCTGTCAGTGACACACAAAAAGACGGCACTCAGAAACACAAAAAATTTGCCGAATTCCTTGAAAATGCCACCGATGAAGAAAAAGCCGCCTTTTTCGCTCAACACAAGCGAGACAAAGGCACTCAGCAGGACGGACAGACCACTGACAGCGAACAGACAGAAAGCAACTTCCGCAAGGGTAAAAAAAGACACGGCAAATTGAGCGAACTTCCCGAAGATGCCACCGATGAAGAAAAAGCCGCCTTTTTTGCTCAACACAAGCGAGACAAGGGCACTCGGCAGGACGGACAAACCACTGACAGCGAACAGACAGAATCCGCTTTCCGCAAGGGCAAAAAATCGTCCAAATCCACAGACACAGAGCAAGAATCCGTTACTCAGGCATAACGAAATCCCCCGAAACTTTCTTTCAACGAGAAAGTTTCGGGGGATTTTGCCATTGTCTTAAATTTTGAAATTCAATTCACAGTCGGAACGATTAATCGCACAGAGGATTCCTCTGACAGACGCTTTAAAAATACCGTGTGAAATGCCTACTCCAAAAATACTCTTTCCATTGGGATCTTTCAGCTGAATATAAGAAATTGCCTTTGAATCGGAACCCTGTGAAATAGCATGTTCACTGTATGATACAAACTCAAAACCGTCTACTCCGATCGTTTTCAGGGCATTAAAGAAAGCATCAATCGGACCGTTGCCCTCTCCGTATATATCAACATCCTTATTTTCCCTGACAAGGTGGACAGTGCCTTTAAAAGTAGCCTCATCCTGTCCGACATTTTGAATGATATGCCTGACAAGCCATATTTTCTGTTCAATGTCGATATAGCTTTTGTTAAACACGTTCATCAGTTCCTCGGGAGACAATTCTCTGCCGAGCTTGTCACACTCCGCTTTTACCAATGCACCAAATTCGGGATGCATTGCCTTGGGAAGTTCATACCCAAAGTTATTCTGCATAATAAAGGCGGCTCCGCCCTTGCCCGACTGGGAGTTGATACGGATAATCGGCTCGTACTGTCTGCCGACATCAGCAGGATCAATCGGCAGATAGGGAATTTCCCATTTATCGCTGTTGGTTTCCTTGACATACGCAAAGCCCTTGTTAATCGCATCCTGATGCGAACCCGAGAAAGCAGTAAACACCAGATCTCCTACATACGGCTGACGCTCACCGATCTTCATTTTGGTGCATCTCTCATATATTTCACGGTATTTGGGCAAATTACTGAAATCCAGTTCGGGATCAACCCCCTGTGTATACATATTCAATCCCACTGTCACAATATCCAGATTACCTGTACGCTCACCATTTCCGAACAGTGTACCCTCAATTCTGTCCGCACCCGCAAGCAACCCCAACTCTGCACAGGCTACACCTGTACCCCTGTCATTGTGGGGGTGCAGGCTGATAACGGCACTTTCCCTGTTTTTCAGATGAGTAATAAAATATTCTATCTGGTCAGCATATGTGTTAGGCGTACACATTTCAACGGTATTCGGCAGATTCAGAATGATTGGATTTTCCGGTGTAGGATTGAGGACATCCATCACAGCCTCACAGATTTTCACAGAGTTATCCACCTCTGTGCCCGAAAAGCTCTCCGGAGAGTATTCCAGACGGAAATTGGTATCCCCTTCATAGCCATCAATCAACTCTTTAATGAGCTTTGCACCCTCAACAGCTATCTCAATAATACCGTCCATATCCTTTTTGAAAACGACTTTTCTCTGTAATGTAGAAGTCGAATTATAAAAATGTACAATGACATTTTTCGCACCCCTGACAGCCTCAAAAGTTTTTCTGATTAAATGCTCTCTCGCCTGCACAAGCACCTGTATCGTGACATCATCCGGAATATGATTTCCCTCAATGAGTTCACGGCAGATCTCATACTCCGTTTCAGACGCTGACGGAAAACCGATTTCAATCTCTTTAAAGCCCATATCACACAAGGCATGGAAAAATTCCAGTTTCTGTTCCAGATTCATCGGATCAACGAGAGCCTGGTTGCCGTCTCTCAGGTCAACCGAACACCAGACAGGTGCTTTTGTAATGGTATTGTCAGGCCACTTTCTGTTCTGAATTTTGATTTGCTCAAAAGGCACATATTTTTTATAACCTTTTTCCATAATAATTACCTCCCAAAATAATGATGAATTGTGCATTAAAAAAGCCGTCCCCCATCTTTACGACAAGGGACGGGCATCAATGCACGTGGTACCACCCAATTTCAGACACTGTCGGACAGTGTCCCTCAGCAAGCCTCCAACAAGGCTCTGACCTTTAACGCTGTCATGCGTCCTGCCCTAAGTATCGGACAGGCAACTCCGGAATGAGCTATTCATACAGGCACTGTCACTGTCTTACACCGGCCGGCAGTTCTCTTTGCACAATGGTCTGTATCTTGTTTCCATCACAGTCTTTACTATATACAATATTATTATATACAAAAACATACGCTTTTGTCAAGCTGTTTTTGAATTATTTTATACCGTCGGGATTTTTGGTTTGAAAGTTCCATGTGTCGATACACATTTTATCAATATCATACTGAGCTTTCCAGCCGAGTTCGGTATTGGCTTTCGTAGCGTCTGCATAGAAGGCCGGGAGATCCCCTGCACGTCTGTCACCGATAACATAGTTGAGTTTCTGACCGGTTGTTCTCTCAAAGGCATTGACAATATCCAGTACACTGTAGCCCACGCCGTTTCCGATATTATAGGCTTCAATGCCTGTTGTATCGAGGATTTTTGCAACAGCACAGAGATGTGCTTTGGCAAGATCCACAACATGGATATAATCTCTGATGCAGGTGCCGTCTTTTGTATCGTAGTCACCGCCAAAAACCGTCAGCTGCGGCAGCTTGCCGATAGCCACTCTGGAAATATACGGCATGAGATTATTCGGAATCCCGTTGGGATCTTCACCGATCAAGCCGCTTTCATGGGCTCCGATAGGATTGAAGTATCTCAAAAGAGAAATACTCCAACTATTATCTGCTCTGTAGACATCCCCTAAAATCTGCTCAATAAAATGTTTGGTTCTGCCGTAAGGATTGCTGACATCGCCTGTCTGCATCGTTTCTTTGTAGGGAATGGGATTGTTGCCGTACACCGTTGCGGACGAGCTGAACACAATTTTCTTGCAGCCGAATTTTTCCATGACTTCAAAGAGGACAACACTGCCCGAAATATTGTTTTCATAGTACATCAAAGGCAATTTGGAAGATTCTCCGACAGCCTTCAGACCGGCAAAATGAATCACAGCGTCAGGATCGGTTTCAGCAAAAACCTTTTCCAGTCCCTCTCTGTCACGGATATCACATTCATATTTTTTCAGGGATTTGCCTGTAATGGTTTCCACACGGTTCAGCACTTCGGGAACACTGTTATAATAGTTGTCCACTACGGCAACGTCATAGCCTGCATTGAGCAGTTCCACACACGTATGGCTGCCGATATAGCCGGCACCGCCTGTTACGAGAATTGTCATGATTGTCAGTCCACCTTTATTTGATTTATATTATTTATTATAAATTCATACCAAAGATATGTCAAGAAAATTTATTTTTTACACGAACAGCTGCATGAATCACAGTTGCAGGAACAGTGTTTGCCGCTTTTTTTCCTGCGAATGATAGAAACAACTGCTACGATAACTGCCACTGCCAAAACCACCGAAAGAATGATTTCCACAGGATTCATGTTACAATCCCCCTTACAATCCGCAAAGTACACAAAGCCAATAGGCTGCCATTGCTGCTATGTATGCTACCGCACACTGCCATATCACAACACCTGTCGCCCATTTTTTTCCCAATTCTCTTTTTACAGAGGCAATCGCTGCCACACAGGGCGTATACAACAAACTGAACACCAGTAATGAAACCGCCGCCACAGATGTTACAGCGGCTGCAATGCCGTTGCTGTACAAAACTTCCAGCGTAGATACAACACTTTCCTTTGCCATAAAGCCGCAAATCAGTGCTGTCACAATCCGCCAGTCTCCCAGACCAATCGGAGCAAACAAAGGTGCGATCCAGCCTGCCAGCACCGCCAGAATACTATCCTGTGAATTTTCCGCAACCATATTGAAATGAATATTGAAGTTCTTCAAAAGCCATATCACAATTGTAGAAATAAAAATCACTGTAAAGGCTCTCTGCAAAAAATCCTTTGCTTTTTCCCACAGCAGACGCAGGACATTTTTCAAACCCGGCAGTCTGTAATTCGGAAGTTCCATCACAAACGGAACCGCTTCCCCTTTAAAAAGCGTATGTTTATATAACAAGGCTATCAGAATACCCACAATGATTCCCAACACATACATTCCTGTAATAATCAGCCAGCTGTACTGCGGAAAAAACGCATTGACAAAAAAGGCATAAATCGGCAATTTTGCCGTACAACTCATGAAAGGTGTCAAAAGAATCGTCATTTTGCGGTCCCGCTCACTGGGGAGGGTTCTCGTTGCCATGACAGCAGGCACGGTACAGCCAAAGCCTATCAGCATGGGAACAATACTTCTTCCGGAAAGTCCGATTTTTCGCAGAAGCTTGTCCATAAAGAAAGCGACTCTTGCCAGATAACCGCTGTCCTCCAGTATGGACAGGAACAAAAACAATGTCAGTATGATAGGCAAAAAGCTCAGTACACTTCCCAGTCCCGCAAAAACACCGTCACACAGCAAGCCTGTTAAAATAGGATTGACATTTGCCTTTTCCAAAGAAGTCTTGACAAGTTGTGTCAGGGAATCGAGCCCTGTTTCCAGCAGACTTTGCAGATTGCCGCCGATCACCTCAAACGTCAATACAAAGATGGCCGCCATCACCAGAATAAACATGGGAATTGCCGTGAAACGGCCTGTCAGAAGTCTGTCAATCTGTGTACTGCGGCGATGTTCCTTAGATTCATGAGGTTTGACAACGGTCTGCGTACATACTTTTCCGATAAACGAAAAACGCATTTCCGCCATGGCAGCATTTCTGTCAAGACCACGTTCCTTCTCCATCTGACGAATGATATGCTCCAGCATTTCCTTTTCACTGTTCTCAAGCCGGAGCTTTTCCAGAATCAGTTCATCTCCGTCCACGAGCTTTCCTGCCGCAAAGGAAACAGGCAAGCCTGCCGCTTTCGCCTTGTTTTCAATCAGATGACGGACAGCGTGCAGACATCTGTGTACGGCACCGCCTTTTTCGTCAGGCAGACAAAAATCCTGCCGTTTTGGTTTTTCCTGATAGTGTGCAATATGCACAGCGTGTTTGATCAGTTCATCAACACCCTGATTTTTAGCCGCTGAAATCGGTACAACAGGCACTCCGAGCATTTCTTCCAGTGTATTGATATCCACAGAACCGCCGTTTGCCGTCAGTTCATCCATAATATTCAGTGCCACAACCATCGGGATTTCCATTTCAAGCAGCTGCATTGTCAGATAGAGATTTCTCTCAATATTGGTCGCATCTACGATATTGATAATAGCTTTTGGCTTTTCGTCAAGCACGAAATTACGGGAGACAACTTCCTCACTGCTATAGGGGGACATGGAATAAATTCCGGGCAAATCTGTAACAAGTGTATTTTTCTGTCCCTTAATCACACCGTCTTTCCTGTCAACCGTGACTCCCGGAAAATTGCCGACGTGCTGATTAGAGCCTGTCAGCTGATTAAAAAGAGTTGTTTTGCCGCTGTTCTGGTTGCCCACCAAAGCAAACGTCAGAACCGTATCATCATGCAAAGGATCCCCGCTGCCTTTGGGATGATATTTTCCCTCTTCACCAAAACCCGGATGATGTTCGGATTTTGTTTTCGGATAAACGGTTTCTTTTTTGGGTTTGAAAGGCTTTACCTCTATTTTTTCAGCGTCTGCCAGACGCATGGTCAGTTCATAGCCGTGAAGTCTCAACTGCATCGGATCGCCCATCGGTGCCAGTTTCACAACTGTCACTTCCGTATCGGGAATGACTCCCATATCCAGAAAATGCTGTCGCAAACTGCCGTTTCCGCCCACTGTCGTGACAACAGCCGACTGACCGATTTTCAGTTCCTTTAGTGTCATTTTATTTTTCAGTCCTTTTTCGTCAAAATTCCCTTTTTATTGCTTGTAGAATCTCGTCTGATCAATCAAATCTGTCAGTTCATTGACTGCCGGATTGTTGTTGAGAGCTTCTTCGCTGAAATCATCCAATTTTGTCAGTTCCAAAAGCAAGCCGTCCAGTTTACTGATAATATTTTCATTGGCATCCACCAGTTTTTTGACATACTTGATATGTTCCGTATAGATTCTCATTCTTTCCTGCCTTGCTGATACGGATAAATTGGAATTTCCGTCAGATACTTTCAGATAATCCTTCGTATCAAACAAATTGATACGTTTCATCATGGTTTTGACATTGGCATAAAATTGTGTTGCGGCTTCTTCGACAACTCCCGAAAACCGCTTATACGTCATTTCACGGGGCGTAAAATGCTGTGACAGAATGGCCTGTATTTTTTGCAGACGGGATTGTATCTGTTCAATATGTTCCCTTGTGGTATTGATTTCACTGCGAAAAACAGGATTTTCCGCACTCTTGTTCAGAATTTCCAGATACTGATTTTTCCGCTTGATTGCAGGCGATTCTTCCGGTGTCTGCACAGGCGGCGGCTTGGGAGCAAAGAAATTTTTCAGTTTTTCCCAAAAACCGGGCGGATTCTGAGCAGGCTGTTCCGTATGCTCGGAAGGCGGTGACTGTACCGGTTCATTCTGCACCGTGGGAAGGTCGGAAGAAATAAAGCTGACCATCTCTTTGATTTCGTCTATAGAAATATTTTCCGTTTTCGGAAAAAGTGACGGTGTATCGGAGGAAGCCTGTGCATTTCGTTTCTTGCTTGTGAGAAAACCTTGAAATACCCAATTTTCCCCTGCATAACCGGATTTGTCACGCCATTTTTCGGAGAAATTATCCGTATTAATGCAAATATCATTTTTATTGACGGAAAAGCCGCTCCGACTTTGAGAATAGTCTGCCCATAAACGGGCATTGACTAATTTTTGTTTTCTTTCGTCCATCTGACGGGTATTCCAGTGGAATGACGCTTCCGCCAGGTCAAAAATATCATAGGCATAACGATATAATTCATTGTACCATGCTTCCCAGAAAGTACGGTATTCGGGAAAATCCTTGGCAATATAAATCAATGGTTCCCGTATGGCAGACTGCATATAACTCTGCCATACCTGCTGCAAAGGAGCTGTACTGATTTGATGATAGGCACACAGATTGACAAAACTGTAAAAATCCAGAACATACTGATAGCCCAGTCCCATCCACTGATACAAACCTGTCCGTATATCTTCTTCCCACTTTCTGTTATATTTTTTGATGGTGTCCTTGAGATTGAGCCAGCAGGAAATCGGAAGCTTTTTTAATTCGTACAGGACAGAACCCTGTTCCCCTTCATCAGTAATCCTGTCAATATCAATGGAATGTTTGAGAATATTCGGTGTAATCAGATATTTATCCTGCGGAGGATGCATACAAACCGTAATATCATAGCCGCTGAACTGCAAGTCCAGATTTTCAGGCAACATATAGCCTGTGGCCCATGCAATTTCGCTGACAACTTCCTGAGGGGATTTTTTACGGGCAGCTATCATTTTGCGATAGCTTGTCATGACAAGTGCGAACAATACCCATTTATTCTGACTGATATAATCCAATGAGCCCCGATATTCCTCAAAATCCAATATATGCCATATATGAAATGCCATTGCCAGTTTATATTTGTTGGAAATATTGCCTTTTTCATCTATCTCCCTGCTGATTTCCGCCATAGACAAACCCCCCTTTTCCATGCAATCATTTTTCAACAATTATAACATCCATCCTTAAAAAGTGTCAAGGATTGCCGTCAGACAGGTATCTCTCCGGAATGAGAAAACATGATTCTGATATCGGGATTTTCCCTGTGAAACCGTCTCAGTGTTGCCAGAACAGACAAATATTCATCCGCATCATACTGTGCCGACAGTAATTTCTCCGTCGGAAAAAGGTCGTTATCCAATGCCCTCTCATCAATCGCCGCATCCCCTGCAAAAAATAAATTCTCTTCGGGAATAAAATAGCCTGTCATGGCATTGGCGGCACCGCTGATATCCACTGCCAAAACCGAGCCGTCTCCCAATACGTCAAAAACATATTTGAAACAGCTTTTCAAAGGTGTTTCTCCTTTGAATACGTTAAATGCTTTTATGGGAACATTCTCAGGGGGCAAGGTACTTTTGAGCATATTCGGGGAATCCTCCTCAAATTTCAGCACATACAAAAGCTGTGCCGTTCCCAGAAGTTCATATCTCGGCAGCAACGGCAATGCTCCGCAGCACTCGGCATTGGTATGCGTCAGCAATACCTTTTTAATGCAAAGCGGATCCATATCGTTGGATAAAAGCTGCTCAATGATCGAATCTTCTTTGCCAAAAGACAGTTTATGCTTCAGCAGATAGGCTGAATAAGCAAGAGGGCTTTTCTTGAGCAGCTTGGTACAACCTGTATTAATCAGAATATGTCCTGCTTTTCTGTGTTCCATCAGCAGAACATTGACAGGCAGCTTTTCCGTTTGAAAATCCGTGTTCAGATACAGCTCCGGAAAACGAAACTCCTCAAAGCCGCACCGAAAACACCGTACAGATACAATTTTTTTCATATTTTCGCTCCGTTTTAAAGTTTATTTCAAGAAATGTGTGTTACAATAATTTTATTGTACATGCCCGCCATCAAATGTCAAGCAAAATTTTGAACAGAAATTGATATTTTTTGCCATTTGGTGTTGTGAAAGCAGAATTTTTCTGGTATTATTAGTATCAGCACCCCATTATCGAAAGGAGAAAATCATTATGTCCAACAATCCGTCTTTCCGAAAAAGACTGCTGATTTCTGCTCTTGCGGCAGCTGCAGCAATCTCACTGTCCTTCACAGGCTGTGACGGTGTATTCAAAAAACAGGAGTCCGTTTCCCGGCAATCACAAACCTCTGCAGCCGACAAAGAAACCGCAAAAAGCAAATTCGGTGACAATATCGCTGTCAAATCCGAAAACTATACGATGAGTCTTCCTATGTTCAGCTATTCCTTTAATAATATTATCCAATATTTTACCGCCTATTATGGCTATGATGCCACAAAAAGCTCCAAAGAGCAATTTTATGACGAGGAAAACGGCATTACATGGTATGATACCTTTATGGATAATACCAAAAACGAAATCAAACGACTTTTTACGCTCTGCGAGTCTGCCCGCAAAGAGGGAGTCTCACTGGATGACATCGATACCCAAAACATCGAGAACAATCTGAGTACCATGCATTCCGCTGCCGAAAGTGCAGGACAGTCCTTTGACGAATATCTGGCTAAAAATCTGGGTGACAACGTGACAGAAGATGATGTCAGAAAATATCTCGAAGAAAATTTCCTTGCACAAAAATATTACAGACAACTCTACAACAGCTTTCAATACACCGACGAAGAGTATGAAAATACCTACAACGGAAACAAGGAAGCCTATCAGTATGTTGATTTCCTGCTGTTTTCTTTCGGGTACGGCACAATGGAATCCTCCGATTCCTCCGTTGTGATCGACGAGGAACAAAAAGCAAAGGCAAAAGCTGCTGCCGATGAACTTGCCAAATGCAAAACACAGGATGAATTCAAGGAATACGTTACAAAATATCTGAATGAAAACCGTGATTATGTCAATATATCCTCTGAAAACTCAGACGGTTCCGCTCCCACAGAGGAAGACTATCAGAAAGCCATTGCCTCACAGGTAGATTCCGTACTGAATGAAAAATATCCCTATGAGGCAACCTCCGATGAAGGCAAATGGCTCTTCGACACCGGCAGAAAAGTCAATGATACCTATATTTCCGAGAGTACCAGTTCTTACGGCGTTATCATGGTAACCAAAACCGCCTATCGTGATGAAAGCATCAATCGTAATGTCAGACATATCCTGTTTACAGCCGGTACTGACGGCAGCGATGCCGAAGCTAAGAAAAAGGCTGAAGAAGTATACGAGGAATGGAAAAAAGGCGAGGCAACAGAAGATTCCTTTGCCAAGCTCGCTGAAAAATACAATGCCGAATCCGATACAGGCTCTGCTGCCAATGGCGGTCTTTATGAAGATGTATATCGTGGACAGAAGGTACCCGAATTCAACGACTGGCTTTTTGATGAGAACCGCAAGGTCGGTGATACGGAAATCGTTAAAACCGATTACGGTTATCATATCATGTACTATGTCGGAGAAAGTATGCCTGTATGGAAATCCTCTGTTGATTCCGTTCTGAGAAGAAGCGACATCTCCGAAAAATATGCCGAGCTGGAAAAAAATGTCACCGTTGAATTTGATGATGACTATATTTATACCATTCCCGATCCTACTGAAAAAGCGGAAAACGATGACGAAAACAGTGAATCCGCTTCTTCACAGGAAAGCACTTCCGCAAGTTCCGCTGATGAAAGCAAAGCCGACGAGAGCAAATCCGAATAAATCTATTGAATCATCCGGAAAAAAAGACTATAATGGACACAGTAAACAAATTTTACTGTGTCCGTTATTTTGTTATCCCTACCAAAAACCGGAAGGAGCTGTACTCAAATGTATGAGGAACTGAAAAAAATTATCGCCGACAGTGACAATATTGTCTTTTTCGGAGGTGCAGGCGTTTCCACTGAAAGCGGTATCCCTGATTTCAGAAGCGTTGACGGTCTCTACAATCAAAAATATGACTATCCGCCTGAAACTATTTTAAGTCACGCCTTTTTCATGCGAAAAACAGAGGAATTTTACAAGTTTTACCGTGACAAAATGATATGTACCTCTGCCAAACCCAACCATGCCCATATTGCCCTTGCCAGACTTGAGGAAACAGGAAAACTCAAAGCCGTTATCACACAGAATATTGACGGTCTGCACCAGATGGCAGGCAGTAAAACCGTTTATGAACTGCACGGCTCTGTCCTGAGAAACTACTGCATGAAATGCCGCAAATTTTACGGACTCGAAGCCATCACCCAAAGCACGGGAATTCCCAAATGCTCCTGCGGCGGCACGATCAAGCCCGATGTTGTTCTCTATGAAGAAGGTCTTGATGAAGACACTATTGAAAAATCCGTCCGTGCCATTGCACTGGCTGATGTTTTGATCATTGGCGGAACTTCCCTGAATGTCTATCCGGCGGCAGGCTTTATCCGCTATTTCAACGGCAGCAAAATCATTCTCCTCAACAAATCCGAAACAGCCTTTGACAGAGAAGCCGATATGGTCATCCGTGAACCTATCGGACAGGTATTAAAAGCGTGTGTTCTTGACTAAAACAAATATCCACGTCCCGCAGATGATGATTCTATGGAACGTGGATTATTATTTTTATAAAAACGGATTAAATCCCGAAAAGAAAATTGCCAGTCCTGCTATAATGATTCCATATATCACTAAAAGTGCAATACCTGCTTTGACGCTTTGTCTGTTTGAGTAACTCATTTTTCCGTTGATAGGTATGATTTCATAACCGTCGGGATTGGCAAGAAGTGCAATGGTTCCGGGACTGCTCCTGCTTCTTGTAAAGTCATTAAGCGTGCGTATTTCAAAGTGTCCGTTGATGTATATCTCATATTTCGGAGCGTATTTATAATAACTTTCACCGGTGTGAGTTTCATCATCATAATTATTTACATATTGGGAAGCATAACCGACAAGCGTTCCCCCTGTCCGTACCGTGCAGACTCTTTTCAGTCTGCTTGTTTCAACGAAAGGTGAAATGATACCCGCTACAGGTCCATATAAAAGGAGAAAAACAAAAGAAAGTTTGACAGCATTTCCGTATTTTTCATAGAACTCCGGATTTTTAACGGATTCCATTGCCGCGAATACAAGACCTATCAGTATAAGAATAAAAATGAAGATTCCGACATAGGATATTCTTCTTTTCGGGAGGGGCACTTCTATCGCATTATGAGGATTATTGTTGTAATTTTGCATGAAGATCAACCTTTCTCTGACAAAATTCTTTTTATTTATTCTAACATCACAATGATTTGATTGCAACCTGTTTGTATATACCAAAAGGATATTTTACTTAAAGTATATTTTTATGCTGATGCCTTTTTTTGGAGCCGACGGTTGCAATAACCGTGAAAACAGATTATAATGGATACAAAGAATTCCAAAACGCAGGGAAGAAGAAATGATGATGAAAATGCCCTCACTGCCAAAGAAAGATGTTCATTTGTATGTAGAAAAATATAACCGTTCCACACAGGAAATGCTGTTGGATTTTATTGTGGAAAAGGAGTTTATTGATTTCAGAAACCATGTTGACTATCCCGAATCAAAACGCAATCATGAAACAACGATACTGACAAAACAGGACTATGAACCAACCATGCTGTTTATTCGCGGCTGCTCCCCTAAACGAAAAATATGGCGTGGTTCCATGATTACTTTGGATATGGAACAACTTTTGAAACTGCATTTTCAAACAGAATCTGCATCCTACAATTTAAACCAGAAGCCTTCCGCTGTAATTTTCTGTGAAATTCTAAACGGTGATGAATTTGCCGCACTGATAGACGCTTCCGGCAGCCAACCCGTTTTCGGAAGTGCCCTGTCGGAAAAATACAGTATGCCGCTTGAATCCCGTTCCGAACATAGTCCACAAACATTGGACGAACTGAAAGAATCCTTTCAGATTCAGATATGGAACGTAGGTCAGGGAAATACCAACTGCATCCTTGATGAAGAAAACCTGACAATATTTGATTTTGGTGCATCTTTTTGTTATTCACGGCAAGAAATCGATACTATTTTATCCGAACATAATCATATTCTGAGTTCTTTTAAAAAAATTTCCCTGATGATCAGTCATTGGGATATCGATCATTATAATCTTCTGTGTCATGCTTCCGACGAGTTTCTGAAATGTATTGAATATGCTTTCTGTCATCCTGCTCCGATAGGACTGACTGCCAAACAAGCCGCCAAAAGAATCCGGAATTGTCCGCATTTTACCGTCATCGTACCTCAACCGTCCAAAATCAAAAAATGCGGAATCCAAAAAATCTATGAAGGAAACAGATATACACTGTTTACGGGCGAAAAAAGCAGAAATAAAAATAAATCCGGACTATTGCTGTCCGTATCCAACCATACATCTGCTGCTTTCCTGACTGCCGACCACTCTAATTATCAGGTCTGGGATCGGATGTATTCTATTGTCAATCCAAAAGGAACTTTACATCTTGTTGTGCCGCATCATGGAGGAGACTGCGGAAATTCGCCTGTTCAAAGCGGACATCCTTCCGGTATTGCCGCGGTTTCCGTCGGAAAAAACAACTACAGACATCCCAGGCTCAAAACTATCGTTTCTTATCAAAACAAACACTATGAAGTGAAACAAACCGATATGGAAAATCAGGATATTATCATTCCGATATAACTTTCGCCAAACGGCCATCCCTCTCCTTTTTTGAAATAGCGGTTGCAATAACCGTGAAAATGGATTATAATTGATACAAAGAATTCCAAAATTCAGGGAAGGAGAAAATTATCATGAAAATACCCTTTTCACCGCCCGATATTACCGATGCCGAAATTGATGAAGTGGTCAACACACTGCAAAGCGGCTGGATTACTACAGGTCCCAAAACAAAAAAATTTGAAAATATGATTACCAAATTCTGCATGAGCGAGAAAACAGTCTGTCTGGATTCCTGCACATCTGCTCTGGAAATGACGCTGCGTGTTCTGGGTGTCAAAAAAGGCGATGAAGTCATTGTGCCTGCCTACACCTATACTGCAACGGCAAGTGCTGTATGTCATGTCGGAGCAACACCGATTCTCATTGACTGTATGCAGAATTCCGTTCAGATGGATTATGAAAAACTGCCGTATCTCATCAATGCCAAAACAAAAGTCATCATTCCTGTTGACTTGGGAGGCGTACCGTGTGATTATGACAAGATTTTTGAAATCGTGGAACAAAAACGGGATTTGTTTGTGCCTTCGGGACCTTTGCAGGAGGCTTTCGGACGTGTGATCGTTCTGGCAGATGCCGCCCATTCCATCGGTGCCAAAAGAAATCTTTACAGAGTCGGGACACTGGCTGATTTTACCGCTTTTTCGTTCCATGCCGTGAAAAATCTCACTACAGGTGAAGGCGGTGCCGTCACCTGGAAAAAACATCCCGATATAGACAGTGAAGAACTTTACAAACAGTATATGCTTCTTTCCCTGCACGGTCAGTCAAAAGATGCTCTCGCCAAAACACAGCTCGGTGCATGGGAATATGATATTATCGGTCCTTACTTCAAGTGCAATATGACAGATATTATGGCTTCTATCGGCATTGTTCAGCTTCAGCGTCTGCCCGAAATGCTCAGAAGACGAAGAAAAATCATTGAGTATTATAACAGGGAGCTTTCCGACCAAAGCGTATCGGTTTTAATGCACTATTCCGACAAGGAAAAATTTGTATCAAGCGGACATCTGTATCTTGTCAAGCTGATGTGGCAGGATGAGGAATACCGCAACAATGTGATTACTCAAATGGCAAACTGCGGCATTGCAACGAATGTCCATTACAAGCCGCTTCCCATGATGACCGCTTACAAACGCATGGGCTATGACATCAAGGATTTTCCCAATGCATTCAATATGTATAAAAATGAAATTACCCTGCCGCTTTACTCCAAATTGACAGATGAACAGGCGGAATATGTCATCACGAATTTCAAAAGGGTGATTCGTGAATGAATATCGACTTTACAGATAAAATCAAACTGTATGCATCAACCATTTTGGTTATAATCGGTCTGGTGTCCTCTTTGATGTCCTATTTTCATTTTGAAAGCATCCGGCATAACGGTGTGTATACCTCTGCAACCATCACCTCTGTTACGGAGGTTCGCTCTGACGGCAAAGGACGTCTGCTGACTTTCGGGAATGCTGTTTACTATGACACCGAGCATCAAATGCACACTTATAGCGGCTATGTGGGATTCCATATGAGTGAGGGAGATACCGTTGAATTGCTGTATGACCGTGACAATCCGGATGAAGTCCTGCGAAATACAGGTTCAGCTGTATTTCTGACAGGAGCCGTTTCTTTTGGCATTTTAGCCGTCCCGCTTGCCATACTGTCACTACTGTCACTGAAAACTCTGCGGAAGAAAATTTCCCCGCCAAAAAAACAACGGGATTTTGATGATTAATCAAACAGGCAGTATATCTTTTTATATAAAAACGTATCAAAAAAGCAGTCGCCCTTGTCGGACGGCTGCTTTCATGTTTGTCGAATATTTTGCGGATTATACGATAATATCTCCCTCAACAGGACCGCAGGCGGCATTGGACTCGTCTGTGTCAATGTGCATGGCAGGAGCAAATTTCGGGCTTACTCTGACAACAACATCTCCGAATATCAGTTGTCTGCCGTCCTTGCCTGTGGCAACGCTGACGATCTGCTTGTCTTTCAGACCAAATTCCTCTGCTGTTTTGGGATCAAGGTGAATATGTCTCTTGGCAGCCATCACACCGCACTCAATTTCCACTTCACCCTTAGGTCCTATCAGCTTACAGCCGGGTGTGCCTTTTACATCGCCTGATTCTCTGACGGGAGCGGCAATGCCCACTTTGCGGGCTTCGGACAAGGACAGCTCTACCTGGTTGTCGGGGCGTACAGGACCGAGAATCGAACAGACCAGTTCTCCCTTAGGTCCTACGACCGTTACTTTTTCAAAACAGGCAAACTGACCGGGTTGTGAGAGGTCTTTTTTGTTGGTAAGCTCAGCACCCTTGCCGAAAAGGGTTTCCAGTGTTTCCTGTGTCACGTGAACGTGACGTGCAGAAGTTTCAACAAGAATTTTCATAGGTAATAACTCCAATCTTTCAATAAATTATCTTTCTTTCATTTTACAACTCTTTGAACCAAAAGTAAAGAAGTAAATACACAATTTTCCATAAATTTCAGACAGAAGAAGCGTCACTTAATTGCTTGTAGGTTCTCACAATCAGCACGGCAGCCATCATAAATGTCAGAAAATCCGAAAGCGGCATCGAATACAAAACACCGTCCAGTCCGAAAAATACCGGCAGTACTACGGCAAAGCCTACACCGAACACAATTTCACGAATCATGGAAAGCAACGTTGATTCCACAGCCTTTCCCATCGCCTGCAAAAAGATAAAACAAGCCTTATTCACACACGCCAATATCATCATGCACAGATAAATCCGAAATGCTTTGACCGCAAAATCCGTATAATAACTGCTTTCATTGGCGGCACCGAAAATATTGATTAACTGTACAGGGAACAGCTCTACAATCAGCAGGGCAACTGCTCCGACTAACGCTTCCGCTATCAATAGTTTTGTAAAAAGCTCCCTGACACGCTTTTTCAAATTGGCTCCCATATTATATCCCACAATCGGTATACACCCTGCCGCCATTCCTACGACAATGGATATGACAATCTGGAAAAATTTCATGACAATTCCCACTACAGCCATTGGTATCTGTGCAAACTGTTCCTGTGAGAAAATTGCATCAAGCATTCCATATTTGCGTATCATGTTGTTGATAGCCGCCATTGCCGCTACCAGTGAAATCTGTGACAAAAAACTGGTGATTCCCAAAACAAGCGTTTGGGAAACAATTTTCTTTTTCAAAACAAAATCTTTTCGGGAAGGTTTGACTTGCTTCATATTGAAAAGATACCATACTGCCAGCACAGCCGTAACAATTTGTCCGATAACGGTAGCAACTGCCGCTCCCATCATGCCCCACTGTACCGTAAATATGAATATCGGATCAAGGACAATATTGACAACCGCTCCCGCCAGTGTCGAAATCATGGCAAATTTCGGACTGCCGTCTGCACGAATCACAGGATTCATTGCCTGTCCGAACATATAGAACGGGATTCCCAGAGAAATATACAAGAAATATTCTTTGGAACAGGAAAAAGTTTCCGCATTGACGGTTCCCCCGAACAATGCAATGATCCCGTCACTGAAAGCAAGATACAATACACATAAAACGATACTGCCCGCAATGACCATGACAACGGAATTTCCGACACTTTTCCTTGCTTTTTGCAGCTCCCCCATGCCAAGATGCAGACTGACAAACGCACAACAGCCGTCACCTATCATGACAGCGATCGCCAGTGCTATCACCGTCAAGGGGAATACTACCGTATTGGCGGCGTTGCCGTATGAACCCAGATAAGACGCATTCGCAATAAATATCTGGTCAACGATATTATACAATGCCCCCACCAGCAACGATATAATACACGGTACGGCATATTTCCCCATCAGCTTTCCGACAGACTCTGTTCCTAAAAAATTGTTCATATGATTCTTTCCTTTCGCATAAAAAAATAACGTGCAGTCAAACAACCGGACTTACGCAGATGTTTGCTACACGTTAATATCAGAATTGTAACATATCTTTTATTTTTTTGCAAAGGACATTTTCAACAATTTTTTTGGGAAAATTCTTTGTATCAGCGTCCGAAACCGCCCGGACCGCCTCCCATACTGCTGACATTGCTGTAATACAAGCCTGACGAAAAGTCTATCGTTGCCGTTTCGGAGCCTGCCGTGAGTGTATAGGAATTGCCCTCTGTCAGGTTCGGTGAAGAATATACCGCACAGGCAAAATCCTTTGTCGCAGTGAACGTAAAGCCTGAACCGTCATCCACTGAAATTTCCGTGCCGGCCGTCCCCGACAGACTGACCAGTGCCGAGCACTGTGTACCCGCATCAAAGTTGACCGCCATATCCGCTGTACCGAGTGCAAGAACTGTACCGCCCGTGATACTTGCCACACAGCTTCCGCTGTCGCCCTTGTCCAAGGCACCGTTACCGGATGTCGTAGGTCCTTCTACAATCGTAACACCGCCCGTCACATAGACAGAACCGTTGCTGTCCAGACCGTCACCCGATGCATTGACATATACCGTACCGCCGTTAATCGTCAGACTTGCATTGCTGTTTGCCCCCCAAGGAGTATCGTCTTGGGCGGAAGTATCCGAACCGCCTGCGGTATTGATGCCGTCATCACTGGAGACAACCGAAACTTTGCCGTCATTGATAACAACCGTTTCCGCTTCAATGCCCTCATAGGACTTTGTAATATCCACACTGCCGCCATTAATGGTAATACTGCCTGTTGCCGTAAGACCGTCATCACTTGTGGAAAGTGACATACTGCCTGCATTGATCGTAATATTGGCATTGCCGTGTATCGCATCATCCGCACCGGAAACTGTCAGAACCGTATCTCCCATGATGATGTCACCGTCACATTTAATGCCCTTCTGAGAAGTACTGCTGTTTTTGGAATTATCGGAACCGCCTCCTGCGGTGATACTCACTACACCGCCTGCCAGTTCCGCAGTTCCCGTAAATGCCGCACTGTCATTGCCCGCTTTCACAGAAATGCCGTCATAACCTGCATCGACTGTCAGAGTGCCGTCTGAGATATAAAAACTGCTTGTATTGTCATCATTTTCAAGCTGTACACCGTCATGACCTGCTGTGACAGTAATGGTACCGCCCCCCACTTTAAAGCTGTCATTTGCCTGTATGCCGATACTGTCGGCATTGATATTCAGCGTAGAGCCTGTCACTTTCAAATCTTCCTTGCAGACAATTCCATGCAGAGCCGACGTAATATTTAAAGTACCGTCACCATTGATTGTCACATCGTCTTTGGCATAAACAGCACCGTCTATTTTTGCACTGCTGTCGGAATTGCTGTAAGTCAGGGAGTTTTCGCCTGTACACTGAATAATCAACTTGTCGCAGGCCTGTACATTGATACAAGCATTGGTTGTATTTGTCATAGACACATTATCCAGTATCAGATAAATATTTCCCGATTTTGTCGTGTCATTGACCGTAATCGTCACATTTTCGGAAGAGCCCGTCACTTTGTAAGTACCTTTTGAAGTGATCGTCACTTCACTTCCCGAACTGCCTCTTGTCGTGTCCGAAATCGTTCCTTCACTGCCCGAAAGAGTGATCGTTGCGTTGACTTCTTCGGAAGTAACGTCTTTATAATCTCCGTCGGAAAACATGGAATTTTCGTCTGTATCGGAAACGGAAGAAGTATTTTCGGATGAAGTTTCTATGGAAATCTGCGATACAGAAGAGGAAACGGACGTATCGGAACTCTGTGAATTCTGCGATGAAGTTTCGGAGCAGGCTGTCAGAGACACTGCCGACAATACCAATGCCATAAAGATGACTGCACATTTTTTGAACATAAATTTTTTCATCTCCTTAAAAATGGGTGCAGGGATTGTAATCCCTGCCGAGGTCAAGGGCGAGAAGCCCTTGCAGAGGGATGGGGACAGCGTCCCCAATATTCCGTTATCACAGTTGATTCTGCGGTTCTGTATAGGGAAGCACTGCTATTTCCAGATTACCGTTTTTGGTGCGGAGTTCGTCAATAAAGGCTTTTTCTTCGGAGGGGTCTTTCATTTGAATCTTAAAGGACAAGCGGAACATGGAACCCATGCCTGTCGTCTTGACACCGGCATTTTCCCAATTCTTGAGATAGTGAGCAAACGTATCGTCAAACGCTCCGGAATATTCCAGTGATTCCGGAATCGTGATTCTGAGAAGTCTGTCCTCCGTCATGCTCTTATGCTCAAAAACGGGTATCAGCGAGAAAGTCAGGAAAATCACTGCCATTCCCAGCAGAATAATCATACCGTAACCGACATATCCCATACCAAAGGCAATGCCTGAACCCATTGCAATCAAGATAGCTGCAATTTCATCCGCACTGCCCTGAGCACTTCTGAAACGAATCAGACCGAATGCTCCGCCAATCGCCACGCCTGCACCGATATTTCCCTGAACAAACGTGATAACCGATGCCACCATAAACGGCACGATTGCCGCTACTATGAAAAATCTCTTTTTGGAACGGATCTTAAAGGACATGATCCATGCATAAATGAATCCCGAAACAATGGCTGCTGCTGCCATGATAAAAAACTGTGCCGGTGTCACGGCTGATGTATAAATTGAATCAAACATAATGATTTTCCTTTCCGATATTTATTGTCTGGTACGTAAAAGCTGCTGTCTGTAAGCTTCACCGTACTTTGAAAAACTGCCTTTGTAAATCTTGCCTTTGGTGAGGATATCCGAAAGCCATAACGGTACAGCCTGCTGTACTTTTACCTCGAGGATGGTATACCCATCTTTTAAGAGGGAGTTTCCGTCCATAGAGACTCTCAAATCGAGGTCATCATATCTGTAACGGGGATTGTGGTCAATGGTCAGTCTTAAATCTCCGTCAGGCTGGAAATAAGCCACTCTGTCATAGATAATCATACAAGCCGGTACAAGTGTCTGATAGTAGTCTCTGAAAGTTGTAATTTCTTTGTTGATCTGACCGCCTGCACAAATATCACCCTCACCGTCAAAGAATTTCTTCACAAGAGGTATCGTAGACTGCACACGCCTTTTATAAACAATTCCGTATGCCTTGCGTTTAAGTTCCAGAAAAACAGGCGAACTGTCTGTAGCAATGCCGTAGGAACGAAGACGGATTTTTTCTTTAAAAGGCGGCTTTTCAACAGATGTTCTGATAAGCCTGTAATTTGGTGTATCATAATAGAGGGATGCGATGGAAGTAAGTCCGAACTTATCAATTTTCATGTAGTCCTTGACGCTTTCCTTGAAATACGCTGTCTGTTCGGCATTCATGATGTATTTCATTTCATAGCGTTTCATGACGACAACGGGATTGGATACAACTGCCATTTTCATTCCCCCCTTACAATGCGATTTCCAGTGTAAACACATTATTATTGACTTTTGCAGAAACTCTGCCGTTGTGAGCTTTGACAATGTCTTTTACATAGGACAGTCCCAAACCTGCCGTACCCTTGCCTTTGGCATTGTCAAGCGTCGTAAATCTGTCAAATATCTGGTCAACCGTACCATTCGGCAAATCCGTGTCATTGGTCTGCATGACAATGATCCTGTCGCCCTGCTTTTTCAGAGAAAATCCTGCTTTGGAAACGGCATATCTCAAAGAGTTTTCCGCAAGCTCCGAAAGCGATTTTCTGATAGCCTGTTCATCACCTTCCAGCGTGATGTTCGGCTCAATGTCAAGCTCCAATGCGATTTTCTTTTCTTCAAATTTTGCTTTCTTGCTGTCAAGGACAACATTCAGCATATTCGACAGGTCAATATTGGAAATTGCCATATCTTTTTCTTCAAAAATTGCCAATGCTCCGAGATTTTTCACCAATCCTGTCATCTTTCTGACCTGACGGTTAATTGCCTGTGTCTGGTCATTCGTACCGTTTTTGCGTTCAATGACTTCCGCATTGGCACTGATAATCGTCAGCGGCATTTTGAAATCCTGTTCCACACTGGCAATAAATAATTTCTGTTTTCTGTCAGCCTCCGCAAACTGCTTGAACAGCATTTTTCCGACTCTCACCAATACCAAATAGCTTATCAATAATACCAGTACTTCACCGATAGCCGATATAATTAAAATTCTGTATGACGGGAGCAATTCACGTCCCTGATCGACAACGGTTACATACGTTTTATCATCTTTTTCATAGACTCTGTAACGATACGTGAGATTTGTCCAGCCAATGTTTTCATGAATCAGACTTTTTGCCCATTCATACGCCTCATATTCCGTGACGGCATACATTCTGTGTTCGATTTTTTCAAAGCCGCCGTCTTTGTCAAAAGCATAGGTGAAATATCGCAAAGAAGCTTTCATTTCGGGAGAATCAGGTCCCATTTCCCCGAAATTCTTTCTGGCGGAACTGCTTGTCGAATTGACAGGCGGTGCAGGATTATTATTCGGATCATCAGGAGCAGACTCCTCTTTGAAAAAAACTCCGGATGATCTTGCAATCGCCTCTGTCATTCTGTCGGCATCTTCCGTGACCATTGCAAAATTGATCACGTTGATCACTGCCAAAAGTACTGTCAGCAGAATAAATACCGCTGCTTCCGCATATAATACAAATTTTTTTCTGACTTTATCCATTTTCCGTCACCAACCTGTACCCCTCATTCATTAAATATCTGATTTTCAGCTTTTTTTTGAGCCTGTCCAGCTTGCCGTTGAGAGCATTGATATAAGGGCCTGCCCGTTTGCTGTCCAGTTTGCCGTCAGATGACAATGTTTTCAGTACGTTGATTTCTTCACTTGTCACCCTGACGCTGTCGCAAAGCATGAAATTTTCTTCGTCAATTTCAATATCGGAATACTGGAATTTCTCTTTAGAGTACCTTTTCGCACAGATGTCATCCAGCTTGTCCGAAAGCTCATTCGGCAGAAACGGCAGTCTGATATAGGCATTTGCCAGTATCTTCTCCGAAAGCATTCCCGAATTGACACTCTTTTCCAGCACCATGACAACAGGAATTTTGTCCTCATTGAGCACTTTCACGATTTCCTCTGCACGGATACGGGGAATATTCTCATTGAGAACCACCGCATCAAACTTTTCCGAAGCCAGTTTCGCAATGACCTGTGTGCCGTCAAACACCGTCTGCACTTTGTTTTCCGACAGCTCAAACAGGCTTTTGAAAGCCATTAAAAAATCCCTGTCGGCATCCGCTATCAGAATATTCATATTCACCACCACTTTCCAAAAGATTTATTCAACTATAACATATTTCAAAAAATACGTCAATATTTTTTATCTGTTATTCATAAATCACTTTCTTTTATAACCTGATTATATTCTTCTGTTTTGGCAAAAATTTAACCATTATCTGAAATAAAAGTAAACTTTTCCTTTAAAAATTTCAAGTATCGGAACTGCCTTTATCATACAATCAAAAGTTTAAAATATCCTTAAATCAGTACCTGTCATTTTTTACGAAATTATCATATTTTCATTATCTAAAATCCACAAAAATCAGAAATTAAATCAATTATGTTGCTCCGGCAACAGATAATCCTATCAAATCGGTATATAATAAAACCAACTGAAAGGAGAGATTTTTTATGGTAGAAATTAACAGCAGAAAAGCCGCTATTGTCGGCTGTGGATTTGTAGGTTCCGCATCGGCATTTGCTCTCATGGAAAGCAGTCTGTTTTCGGAAATCGTTTTAATTGACGCTGACCGGAATCGTGCAGAAGGTGAGGCTCTTGACATCAGCCACGGACTTCCGTTTGCCAAGCCTATGCAGATCTATGCCGGCACTTATAAAGACATCAGTGATGCTGCCGTTGTGATCGTGACAGCCGGTGCCGGTCAGAAACCCGGTGAAACAAGACTCGATTTAGTCAAAAAAAATGTGGCGATTTTCAAATCCATTATCCCCGAAATCGCCAAATACAACAAAAACGGTATTCTTTTGATTGTCGCCAATCCCGTTGATATCCTGACATACGCTGCCAAAAAACTCAGCGGTTTTCCGTCAAACCGTGTATTCGGTTCCGGTACGGTGCTTGACACGGCAAGACTCAAATTCCTGCTCGGTGAACATCTGGGCGTGGACAGCAGAAGTATTCATGCTTTCATCATTGGTGAACATGGTGACAGTGAAATCGCTGCATGGAGCAGTGCCAATGTTTCAGGGGTGCCGCTGCACAAATTCTGCGAAATGCGCGGACACTTTGAACATGACAAGGCAACAAAAGAAATTGCCGAAAATGTCAAGAACAGTGCTTATGAAATTATTGAAAAGAAAAAGGCAACTTATTATGGAATCGCCATGTCCGTCAAGAGAATCTGTGAGGCTATCGTCAGAGATGAAAAGTCGATACTGCCTGTTTCGGGCATACAGAATTCCGAAGAAATTAATGATGTTGCTTTGAGTATGCCTGCCATTGTCGGCAGACACGGCATTGAGGGAACTGTTCCGATTGAGCTGAACGATGAAGAAAAAGCCGCTCTCAAAAAATCCGCCGATACCCTGAAAGCCGTATTGCAGGACGTATTGGAATAAAAAAATTTCTGCTGACAGGAATTATCCCGTCAGCAGATTTTTTCTTGATTTTTATCGGATGATGTCTTTGATAACCTCGCCTGCGATGATCAGCCCCACAACGGACGGCACAAATGCAATACTGGCGGGAACCTGCTTTTTGGAAACAGTGTCAAATTCCCGCACCTGCGGTGTAAGAGGGGCTTCCTTGGAGTAAACGACTTTGAGTTTGGGAATTCCCCTTGCTTTGAGTTCACGACGCATGACTCTTGCCAGCGGACACACGGATGTCTGATAAATATCCGCTACTTCAAACATGGTCGGATCGAGTTTATTTCCCGCTCCCATAGAGGAAATGATCGGTGTCCCGCATTGATTCGCCTGCATGACAAGCTCGATTTTTCCGCTTACCGTGTCGATGGCATCCACAACATAATCATACTGTGAAAAATCAAACACTCCTGCGGTATCAGGCGTATAAAACAGGTTGTATACGTTTACTTTTATAGCGGGATTAATATCTTTGGCACGCTGAGCGGCAACCTCTGCTTTCAACTGTCCCACCGTGGACGACAACGCAATGATTTGTCGGTTGATGTTGGAAATACTGACAGTATCTTTGTCTATGAGGTCAAGCTGTCCGATACCGCTTCTGGCGAGTGCTTCCGCAACATATCCCCCGACACCGCCGACACCGAACACAGCCACTTTTGCTTTTTGCAGTTCTGCGAAATGATCGCTGCCAATCAGCATTTCTGTTCGTGAAAATCTGTTTTCCATCACAATTATTTTGTCACGTGCTTAATCAGGCCGCCGTCAGCAATAATCTGCTGAATAAAGGGCGGAAACGGTTCTGCCTGATAAGTCTCACCCGTTGTGATGTCCGTAATCACACCCGTATCAAAATCCACCGCAACTTCATCACCGTTTTTGATGGCTTTGGCAGCCGCATCACATTCCAGAATCGGCAAGCCGATATTAATCGCATTTCTGTAGAAGATTCTCGCAAAAGTGGAAGCGATAACACAACTGATTCCCGATGCTTTGATGGCTATCGGAGCGTGTTCTCTGGAAGAACCACAGCCGAAATTCTTTTCGGCAACCATAATATCACCGTCTTTGACATTCTTTGTGAAGTCAATATCAATATCCTCCATACAGTGTGCGGCAAGCTCTTTGTGTGAGCTTGTATTGAGGTATCTTGCAGGAATGATAACGTCCGTATCGACATTATCTCCATATTTATGTACTGTTCCCTGTGCTTTCATAAACAAACTCCTTTCTTATCGAACGACTTTTTCGGGATCGGTGATATATCCTGTCACGGCACTTGCTGCGGCAACAGCAGGGCTTGCCAGATATACTTCGGATTCCACATGTCCCATTCTGCCGACAAAGTTTCTGTTGGTAGTAGAGATAGCTCTTTCACCCTTTGCAAGTATGCCCATGTGACCGCCCAGACATGGACCGCAAGTCGGTGTGGAAACAACGGCACCTGCTTCAATGAAGATGTCAAACAAACCTTCATGCATTGCCTGTAAATAAACGCTCTGCGTACTTGGGATGATAATACATCTCACACCTTTGGCGACTTTATTTCCTTTGAGAATTTCGGCAGCCGCTCTCAAATCAGAGATTCTGCCGTTGGTGCAGGAACCGATCACAGCCTGCTGAATTTTGACTTCTGTTTCGCCTATCCGGTCAACGGTTCTTGCATTTTCGGGCAGGTGCGGGAATGCCACTGTCGGACGAAGCTGTGACAGATCTATGGTATATTCTTCGTCATACTCTGCGTCATCATCGGCAAAATATTCTTTGGCTTCACCTTGGAAACGTCCGTTGGTGTAAGCTCTTGTAATGTCATCTACAGGGAAAATACCGTTTTTGGCACCTGCCTCAATTGCCATGTTGGCAATGCAGAGTCTGTCATCTATCGAAAGATACTGCAATCCGTCACCGAAAAACTCCATTGACTTGTACAAAGCACCGTCAACGCCTATCATTCCGATAATATGCAGGATAATATCCTTACCGCTGATAAACTTTGCAGGCTTATTGATGAGATTGAATTTGATGGCAGAGGGTACTTTAAACCATGTTTTGCCGCTGATCATACCTGCCGCCATATCTGTAGAGCCGACACCTGTTGAAAAAGCACCCAATGCACCATACGTACAGGTGTGAGAGTCGGCACCAATGCAGAGACTTCCCGGACCTACAAGTCCCTTTTCCGGCAGAAGAGCATGTTCAATACCCATCTGACCGACATCAAAGAAGTTTTTGATATCATACTTATCCGCAAAGTTTCTGACCTGAAGACACTGTTCAGCCGCCTTGATGTCCTTGTTGGGCGTGAAGTGGTCCATGACCATTGCAATTTTGGTGTTGTCAAAAACACCGCTTGCTTTTCCGTCGTTAAATACATTAATGGCAACAGGCGAGGTAATATCGTTGCCGAGTACCATATCCAGTTTTGCCTCGATGAGCTGTCCTGCCTTGACAGAATCAAGTCCTGCATGAGCGGCAAGAATCTTTTGTGACATTGTCATTCCCATGATAGATGACCTCCGTAATTTTTTTAATATCTTATTATTGCACATCTCTTTCAAAAAAAATGTAAACTACATTACAATTTATAACAGCCGCATACTGCCGGCACCGCTTTGAAAATCATGTTGACTTTTTAATTTATTTGCATTACAATATAGTATGTGTAATTGTCTGTTATTCGGAAAAGTTTATAATTTTTTAATAAAAAGGAGATTCAAAATGCAGAAAGTGATTATTATCGGTGCAGGTCCTGCGGGTATCACTGCCGCCAATGAACTGCTCAAGGATAAAAACAAGGATTTTGAAGTCATCATTCTGGAGGAAACAGATGTCATAGGCGGTATCTCTCAGACTGTCAGATATAACGGCAACCGCATGGATATCGGCGGTCACAGATTTTTCTCCAAAAGTGATGAAGTCATGAACTGGTGGAGTGAATTGATGCCCATACAAGGCGAAAATTCCTTTGATGACGAAAAACTCGGACGTGAAAAGCCCCTTGTCAAAGGCGGTCCTGCTCCCGACAAAGAGGACAGGGTTATGCTGGTGCGTGACAGAGTTTCAAGAATTTATTACAGAAAGCATTTCTTTGATTACCCTGTCAGAATGTCTGCTTCTACCATTAAAAATATGGGCTTTGCCACTACCATGTCGGCAGGTTTCAGCTATATGAAAGCCGCTATGTTCAAAAAGTCCGAAACCTCTCTCGAAAACTTCTATATTAACCGTTTCGGCAAAAAATTATACAGTATGTTCTTTGAGGGCTATACCGAAAAGCTCTGGGGCAGACATCCGAGAGAAATTTCGGCAGACTGGGGTTCCCAGCGTGTCAAGGGACTGTCCATCAGAGCCGTTCTCAAGGATATGTTCTCGAAAGCCTTTGGCGGAAAAAAGAAAAACAAGGAAGTCGAAACTTCTTTGATAGAACAATTCTGGTACCCGAAATACGGTCCCGGTCAGCTTTGGGAGATTGCCGCTGACAGAGCGGTGGAACGCGGTGCAAAACTTCTCAAAAATCACAAGGTCAAAAATATTGTCTGTACCGACGGCAAAATCACGTCTGTGGTCTGTGAAACACCCGACGGCTCCAAAACCATTGAAGGCGATATTTTTATCTCGTCCATGCCTGTGAAGGATTTGGTGTGCGGCATGACGGGCAAAGAGCCTTCCAAAGAAATGTATGATATTGCCAACGGTTTGCCTTACCGTGATTTTGTGACGGTGGGACTGCTTGTCAACAAGCTGAATCTGAAAAATCAGACCGACATCAAAACACTTGGAAATATTGTGCCCGACTGCTGGATTTATGTGCAGGAAACCAATGTCAAACTCGGCAGAATACAGATTTTCAACAACTGGTCGCCTTACATGGTCAAAGACCCCGAACATACTGTCTGGATCGGTCTGGAATACTTCTGTGCAGAGGGCGATGATTTCTGGAATCTGTCCGATGAAGAATGTATCAAACTTGCCGCCAAAGAACTTGAAAGTATGGGCGTTATCCGACAGGATGATATTCTGGACTCTCACCGTGAGAAAATCAAAAAGGCATATCCTGCCTACTTTGATACCTATGCCCAAATAGACAAGCTGATAACATTTCTTGATGGTTACAAGAATCTTTACTGTGTCGGCAGAAACGGTCAGCATCGCTACAATAATATGGATCACTCCATGCTGACGGCAATCCGTGCGGCTGAGGCGATTCGTGAAGGCAAGTCCGACAAACACGACATCTGGAATGTCAATACCGAAAAGGAATATCATGAAACAAAATCCTGACCGATCCGTCAGCAAAAGGTGGGAACATTCATGACTGAATCAGGACTTTCTTCCAAAAAAGAACCTCTTTATCTTACGGTATTCCGATTGATTTACTCACATCCGATGATTGCGGCAGCATTGCTGTGTTTTTTCTGCATTGCCCTGACGACAGAAAATAATACGGGTGACGGGGTACCCTATACGGCACTTATCCTGCCGTCCGTCGGTATCATTGTATTGGGATTTTGTGCAGGCTTTTATACGATGCGTGAGTCTCCCCGTGACAAGAAAAATAAATTCCTTGCCTTCGGTATCATGGGAGCGGGTTTGTTAGCGGCTGCCGTATTCTGCACGCTCATTATTTTCAAGGGAAAATATGCCTTTCACTTGTTAAATGTGGGACTGGCAGTCATTATGGCTGTTTTGATATATCTCAGTCTCAGAAACAGACTGACTGTCCGCAACAAGATTCTTCTGATTATGGCAATCGGTTTTTTATTCAGACTGTGCTATATCATGGTTGTATCCATGACTTTTATACAGCATGACGTCTCGCAGATCGGCAAAGGAAACGGTCATATCGGCTATATCGAGTATCTTTTGGAGCACGGTGCATTGCCCGATTTTGATGTGCGTACCGTGTACCAGTTTTACCATGCACCACTGCATCACATACTGGCGGCTGTCTGGGTAAAAATTCAGATACTGCTGAAAATCGACTATACACAAGCCTTTGAAAATATCCAGCTGCTGACACTGTTTTATTCGACACTCTGCATGATACTGTCTTATAAAATTTTCCGTCAGCTTGGCTTAAAAAATACGGCTCTGGTGGCAGCAACCGCAGTGGTTGCTCTCTGCCCCACTTTCTATATCATGGGCGGAAGCATCAACAATGATATACTCTCCGTTACATTCATGCTTGGAGCGGTTCTCAACACCATTTACTGGTACAAAGACCACCGTATGAAACATATTCTTGCGATTGCTTTCTGTATCGGCTTAGGCATGATGACTAAGCTGTCGGTATGGATGGTTGCACCTGCCGTAGCATTTGTATTTGTCTATGTGTTCATCAAAAACATACTTGACAGAGATAATCGAAATATAAAACAATATCTGACACAGTTTGCGGCATTTCTGGCGGTGTGTGCCCCTCTGGGACTGTGGTGGCCGCTGCGTAATTATATTCGTGACGGTGTACCGCTCACGTATGTAATGGAGCTGTCCAAAACGTCCAAGCAGTATATTGGAGATATTCCCGTATGGAGACGGCTGTTTGATTTCAGTGCGTACCAGTTCAGCGACGTAGGAACACAGTTCACCATGTATGACGGTGAATACAATGAATTCAATCCGCTGGTTGCCCTGTTCAAAACCTCTATGTTTGACGAGGGAATTTCTGTCAGGAATTTCGCCGAAATCGGCGGCTTTAACACCATACTTTTCTTTTCGGCGTTTCTTCTGGGAATCATTGGTTTTGCGGCAATGATGACAGCCTTCTGTAAGAAGAAATGTGAATTGGATATGCCCATGAAGATGTTTACAGGATTGCTGTATGGTGTGATTCTCATTTCATACTATGTGTTCTGTTTCCGTTTTCCCCATGTCTGCACACAAAATATCCGTTATGCTGTGCCGCTGATTGTGCTGGGAGCGTACTTTATCGGATGGGCAGCGGGGCGTCTGCTGAGAGACAACGTCAAAAATTATCAGCGTATCATTGGTGCATTGATATGCGGACTGATTACATTTTACGGTCTGTGCGGCGGCATGGTTTATGAGATTGTGATCGGCAATCTGGCAAAATAAAACAGCTTTCAAAAATTGCGGGCGGACTGCTTTTGAGCGGTGTCGCCTGCAATATATATTAAGGAGGAAACATTTGTGTTTTTCAGAAAAAAGGAATCTGTCGGAAGTGTGGAATATATCGTGGCAGGTCTCGGCAACCCTGACAGAAAATATGAAAATACCCGTCATAATGCAGGTTTTATCACCCTTGATACACTTGCCGACAAACTCAATCTCAGACTTGACAGAATCAAATACAAATCCCTTTGCAATACAGGGATTATCGCTGACAAAAAGGTGCTTTTTATGAAGCCGTCTACCTATATGAACAACAGCGGTCAGGCTGTCACGGAAGCCATGAACTTCTTTAAAGTGCCGCCTGAAAAAACCATCATTATCTTTGATGACATTTCACTGGATGTCGGCAAAATGCGTATCCGCAGAAAAGGCAGTGACGGCGGTCACAACGGTATGAAAAATATTATCTATCTGTCGGGAAGCGACCAATTCCCTCGAATCAAGATCGGTGTCGGTCACAAGCCCGAAAAATGGGATTTGGCTGACTGGGTTCTGTCAAACTTCACCCAGACCGAACTGAAACTTCTCCTGCCCACCGCTGAAAATGCCTGTCATGCCGTAGAACTCATGATTGCAGGCAATACCGACAGGGCAATGAACCTTTACAATGCATAATGCACAATGAATCAATCAAGAGGTAATTTATGAAATTTTTGGATTCTATTTTTGAGAGTGTGGAGGAATACAGACAACTCTCCCGTTCCATTGAAAACGGACGCTTTCCCGCCATGGCAACAGGGCTTTCTGCTGTGCACAAGGCTCATCTGATACACTGCATCTGTAAAAAAAGTGATAAAAATGCACTTTTGCTTGCTTCCGATGAAACGGAGGCTCAGAAACTCTGTGCCGACCTGAAAGCAATGGGAACTTCTGCGGTATTCTATCCGTCAAGAGACTTTACCTTTCGGGAAGTGACAGGCGTTTCCAAAGAGTTTGAACATCAGCGAATAGGAGCTTTATATGGCTTTCTGACAGGAGAATATCAGGTGATAGTTGCCTGTGCAGATGCCGCTTTGCAGTATACCATTCCGCCCGAAGTCCTGAGAGATACCTCTGTGAAAGTCAAATCAGGTGCACAAGTTTCCCCCGACAAGATGATGAAAGCATTGCTTGCAAGCGGTTATGTCCGTACCGAACAGGTGGACGGTACGGGACAGTTTGCCGTCAGGGGCGGGATTCTGGATTTTTTTATGCCGTCAGCCGCCCAGCCGTGCCGACTGGAATTCTGGGGGGACGAAATAGATACCGTTTCCTCTTTTGACATTGAAACACAGAGACGAACGGAAACACTTGACAGCTTTGTCATTACACCGTCAAGCGAAATGATTTTTGACAGTGCCTCACAGCTTGCGGAAAAAATTCTCGGGAAAGCAAATTCTCTCAGAGGAAAGTCGGCAGCTCTGGCAAAGCCGATTCTTTATCGGGAGGCGGAAACACTCAAAAACGGCGGAAGACTTGCCAGTGCCGACAAATTTTATTCTCTGATTTATAAGAAGCCTGCTACGGTTTTTGACTACCTTTCCAAAGACAGTTTTGTGTTTGTATCGGAACAGCCCAAGCTCAAAGAACGCATGAAAGCAGTGCTCTGGCAATGGGGGGAAGATATCAAGGATTATCTGGCAGAGGGTGTTCTGTGCAAAGGTCTGGACTGCTTTACAGGAGACTGGACAGACGAATTATCCGAGCTTTCCAAAAGACACACCGTATTCATTGACAATTATGCAAGAGGTACCTGTGAACTTCCTTTGAAAGAACTGGTCAATTTCAGTATCAGGCAGACTTCTCCCTGGAGCGGTTCGGTGAACGTCCTGTGTGAAGATATTGACGGCATGAAACCCCAAAATAAAAAAATCGTGATTCTGTCGGGTACGGAAAAGGCTGCCGAAAACATTGTACAGGAAATGCGTCAGAGAGGTTATACCGTCAGTCTGTTAAAAAGTGACAGTACCATTGCAAATGACGGCATTTATATTGCAGGCGGCAGTCTTTCGGCAGGCTTTGAATATCCGTCGGCAAATTTTGTGCTGATTACCCACTCACAAATCAGCAGTGTTCCCAAAAAGAAAAAACGTGCTTCTTCCAAAAGCAAAGCGATTTTCAGTCTTGCCGAGCTGAGTCCCGGAGATTATGTGGTACATTCCGTTCACGGTGTGGGACAGTTCGAGGGAATTCACACGATGGAATATGAAAATATTATTAAGGATTATATCAAGATTCGCTATGCCAAAGGGGATGTATTGTATGTTCCCGTAACACAATTGGATCTGGTGGCAAAGTACATTGGTCCGAGAGATGAAACCAATGTGAAATTAAACAAACTGGGCGGTCTGGAATGGCAGAAAGCCAAAAACCGTGTCAGAAAGGCTGTCAAAGACATTGCCGACCAGTTGATCAAACTGTATGCGGAACGCATGAAAGCGAAAGGCTTTGCGTTCAGTGCCGACCACGAATGGCAGAGGGATTTTGAACAGCGTTTCGAGTATGAGGACACCGAAGACCAGAAACGTGCTACGGCTGAAATCAAACATGATATGGAACAGCCTGCTCCTATGGACAGACTTCTCTGCGGAGATGTGGGTTTCGGCAAAACAGAGGTCGCTTTGAGAGCCGCTTTCAAATGCATTGCCGATTCCAAACAGTGTGTTCTGTTAGTGCCGACAACCATTCTGGCATGGCAGCACTATCAGACGGCTTTGAGACGCTTTGAAGGCTTTCCTGTCAATATAGAGCTGCTGTCACGTTTCCGCACTCCCTCACAGCAGGATGCCATTATCAACAAGCTCAAACATGGTGATATTGATTTTGTTATCGGTACACACAGACTTGTTTCCAAAGACGTGGAATTCCGTGATTTAGGTCTCGCCATCATTGACGAGGAACAGCGTTTCGGTGTCGCCCAAAAGGAAAAATTCAAGGAAATGTGTAAAAATGTGGATGTGCTGACACTTTCGGCTACTCCTATCCCCCGTACACTGAATATGTCCATGTCAGGTATCAGGGATATGTCCACGCTGGAAGAAGCACCACAGGACAGGCACCCTGTGCAGACGTATGTATTGGAATATGATGAGGCCGTCATTCACGAGGCAATCAGACGAGAACTCAGAAGAGGCGGTCAGGTGTTTTATCTTTTTAACTCTGTTGACGGTATCGACCTCAAAGCCAAGCAGATTGCCGAGGCTGTCCCCGAAGCAAAAGTCGGTTTTGGTCATGGCAAGATGACGGAAAGTCAGCTTTCGGAAGTATGGCGTCAGATGCTCGAACAGGAAATCAATGTGCTTGTCAGTACGACTATCATTGAAACAGGCGTGGATATTCCCAATGCCAACACCCTGATTATTGAAAATGCCGACAGAATGGGACTTTCTCAGCTCCATCAGATAAGAGGACGTGTGGGACGTTCCTCAAGGAGAGCCTATGCCTATCTGACATTCACCCAAGACAAGGTACTCAGTGAAATTTCTCAGAAACGGCTTGACGCTGTCAAAGAATTTACCGAATTCGGTTCGGGCTTCAAAATTGCCATGCGTGATCTGGAACTCAGAGGAGCAGGCAATCTTTTGGGAGCAAAACAGCACGGACACATGGCGGATGTCGGCTATGATATGTATATGAAACTCCTGAATGAAGCCGTCAGCAATGCCAAGGGTGAAGCTCCGGCAGATATCGATTTAGACTGCCTTGTGGATGTGCAGATGGAAGCCTATATTCCCGAAGAATATATTGCAAGTCTTAACAGGCGGCTGGAAATTTACAGGCGAATCGCTGACATCCGCACTCCTGATGATGCAAGCGATGTCATTGATGAATTGGCCGACCGTTTCGGTGACGTCCCAAAATCTGTCAATGGCCTGATTAACATTGCCCTGCTCCGAAGCAAAGCCGAAAAAATGGGTATCTATGAAATCAAACAGCAACCGGAACATCTTCTGATTTATGTCAAACAAATCAAATCCGAACCTGTTGCGGAGATTATCAGCCGCATGAACGGCAGAGCCATGCTCAATGCAGGCAATAAACCGTATATTGCCGTCAGACTTCAAAAAGGAGATACGGTCGGACAGCTTTTAGACGAAATCTTTGGGATGCACTTCGGAAAATAGGCAAATTTTTTAAAAAAATTATGGACTTTATCAAAAGTTTGTTATATAATAACGATATGTGTAAATTCAAATCGAAGGGAAGAAAACGCAATATGAAGAATATAAGCAAAACACTCTCCGCATTGGCACTGGCAGCCGTTCTGGCCTGTTCAGCCGCCGGCTGTGCCGTAGGTCCCGGCAAGTGGAGCTACAAAACCGCTGATGCCACCATCTCCGCAGGAAGCTGGATCTACCGTACCTATGAAAGCTACAGCGATGCTGTCAGCAAAATCACCGAAGCAAATCAGGATAACCCTGACTTTGATTCACAGCTTATGGATATCACCAAGGAAAAAGTAGAGGACAAAAATGCTGTGGACTGGATTTTTGACGATGCCAAAGACAAATGTATCTCCCTGCTTACCGTAGAAAAACTCGCCAAAGACAAAAAAGCAGAACTGGATGCCGCTACACTTGAATCAGCCGAAAGCATGTATTCTCAGTATTATAAATACAGTGATGAATCCGTCGCTTTTTATGAAAAACTGGGCGTATCCGAGGAAAGTTTCCTCGAGTGCAATATCCGGTATAATTATCTGTATCAACAGCTTTTTAACAAGCTCTACGGCAAAGACGGTGAAAAAGAAGTTTCCGATGCCGATGTACAAAAATACTACACGGAAAATTATATCTCTTACTACTATCTTTCCTACTCCCTCAAAACCACAGATGATGACGGAAACTCTGTCGATATTGATGCGGAAACAAAAGAAAAAGTGACTGCCAATTTTAACAAGTACCGCAATATGCTCAACAATGACAAAAAGACAACAGATGATGTAGACGAGGCTTATAAAACAGATTTTGAAGCGGAAAGTGCTCCCAGCAGCAGCTCGGCGGTTCCTATTGAAAGTCTGGACGAATTAACCATAAGTGATGACCTCAAAAAAGCTATCAAGGAAAGCAAGGAAAAACAGGCCACTGTTACAACGATTGATGATACACTGTATCTGATTTACAGAAATTCTGCCGCCGAACTTGCCAAAACCATCAAGTATCAGGAAGATGTCGATGAAGATGAAAGCTATATTTCCAAAGACAATGTCGTCTATGTCATGAAAAAAGATGAGTATGACAAGTATCTCGAAGAGGAAAAGAAAAAACTCAAATATGAAACCAATGATTCCTGTATTGCAAAATACAGCGTGGAAAGACTTGTAAAACTTCTCAAAGAAAACTAAGCAAAACAACAGCCGTCTGACAAACTTCTCTGTCAGACGGCTGTTGTTGTTCAGTCATTTTCTATGTTTTCCAGAAGATGTGCAATTCCATCGGAATCGTTGGAAAGTGTAATAAAATCGGCTGCCTGCTTAACGGTATCGGAAGCATTATCCATCGCCACTCCCAGACCGGCATACTGCAGCATGGAAATGTCATTGAAACCGTCTCCGCAAGCTACACATTCCTCGGTTTTCACACCAATCTGCTTTAAAAGACGGTCAATGGATTTCGCTTTGTCGATACCTTGCGGAACAATTTCCAGAAAATACGGCTCTGATTTAAAAATTCCCAGACGATTTTGATATTTTTCCGAAAGGATGCCTTCCAATTCCAGTATCTGTTCGGGCTCTCCCTGCAAAAGACATTTATTCACTTCAAAATCAACATATTTCGGAAAATCTTCCACATATTTGATTGCCATCCCGTTAATGCGGGATTCTATCTCGGTATAACGGTTGATGTCATGTCCCGCAACAATTTTATCTTCTTCATAGGTGTTAATGCCGACAGGATAGTTTTCAATCACACTGCATATCTCGGAAATATACTCATGCTCCAGTGTATCACGAAACAGAATGTCTTTGGTGCGACAGTCAATGACACAGCCCCCGTTATATGCCAGAATATAACCGCCATATTCATCAAGATGCAGCGTCTTTGCATGAGGCATGATTCCCTGTGTGGGGCGGCCTGAAGCAAGAATGATTTTTCCTCCCTGCTCCTGAAAGTCAAACAGTGCCTTACGCGTCTTTTCGGTGATGACCTTTTGCGAGTTGGTCAGTGTTCCGTCAATGTCCAGTGCCATTACTTTGTACTTCATGAAAGTTCTCCCTTTCCAACAATTTCCCTTTATCCATCCTTATTGTATAAAAACCGTTTCTGTCCGTCAAGTGTCGTTATTCAGTATAATCTGCTGTTGAAAACCGTATTTTTTGTATGATTATGACGGCACTGTGCAAAATTTGCTTAATTTCAAAAAAGATATTGAAAAATTTTTTATAAAGTGTATAATATATGTATTGATGCTGAAATCCAAAACGGAGGTATAATTTTATGAAAAAGAAACAAATAACTGCTATTTTCGCAGCTTTGACACTGACACTATGTTCTGCCGCACTCACAGGCTGTTCCGGACGTGAATACACAATGGACGGCTCTCCTGTGTCAAACGTACCTGTCGAAACTCCCTCACAAGCTGCTCCCGTTGCACCGGAAAGCACAGCAGAACAACCAACTGTGGAAGAATCCTCTGCCGAGGAATCCCTCGAAGAACCGTCTGTGGAAGAATCTTCCGTAGAACCGTCCGCAGAAGAGTCCTCTGAGGAAGAAACCTCCGAAGAAGAGTCTTCTGAAGAAGAAGCCTCCGAAGAAGAGTCTTCTGAAGAAGAAGCCTCCGAAGAAGAGTCCTCCGAGGAAGAAGAGTCTTCCGAAGAAGAAGCGGAAGGTATCAAAATCACTTTTATCAAACCTGACAACTGGAGCGATACCGTTAATGCCTATATCTACAATGACAACAAAGCGGAAAATGCTGCTTGGCCCGGTGTGGCTATGACAGACAACGGTGACGGTACTTACTCCTATGTGGTAACAGAGGACATTGAAAATCCCCTCATTATCTTCAATGACGGCATCAAACAGTATCCACGTTCCACCGGTCTCGAAATTACAGACGGCACCACTTATGAAGTACAGTAAACCATATCGGGGATAATCGCTTGCAAAGGCAGGCTTTCTATAAGGAAAGCCTGCCTTTTTTGCCCGATTTCCATGAGAAGTCACTCTTTACATTTCCTAAAATTTGTAATATAATTGTCCTATCATCTATGAAAGGACAATGAATATGAATATCAGAGAAGAATCCCTCCAAAAACACTATGAATGGAAGGGTAAAATTGAAGTCGTTTCCAGAGCACCTATCACCAACTCCGAAGAACTGTCACTGGCATATACCCCCGGCGTTGCAGAGCCTTGTCTTGCGATTCAGAAAGACTATGACAAGTCTTTTCAGCTCACCAGAAGAAATAACCTCGTTGCTGTTATCACAGACGGTACCGCTGTACTCGGTCTGGGAGATATCGGTCCCGAGGCAGGTATGCCTGTTATGGAAGGCAAGTGTGCCCTGTTCAAAGAATTCGGCGATGTAGACGCATTCCCTTTGTGTGTACGCTCCAAAGACGTAGATGAAATCGTCAGAACCATCTATCTGATTTCCGGCAGCTTTGGCGGTATCAATCTGGAAGATATTGCCGCTCCGAGATGCTTTGAAATTGAAAAAAGACTCAAGGAAATCTGTGATATTCCCGTATTCCATGATGACCAGCACGGTACGGCTGTTGTCGTGGCTGCCGCTATGCTCAATGCCCTGAAAATCGTGAAAAAGAATATCAAAGATATTAAAGTCGTTGTCAATGGTGCAGGCTCCGCCGGTATCGCTATTGCCAAGCATATTATGAATCTCGGTGTACAGCACCTTGTCCTTTGTGACAGTGTGGGAATTCTCTGCGAGGGCGACAGCAGACTCAATCCTGCCAAGGCTGAAATGGCTGCCGTTACCAACCGTGAACATTTGACAGGCTCACTGGCTGACGCTATGAAAGGCACGGATGTATTTATCGGTGTATCCGTTCCGGGCGTTGTGACAGAAGATATGATAAGATCCATGAATCAGGATGCTATCGTATTCGCTATGTCCAATCCTACCCCCGAAATCATGCCTGACCTTGCCAAAAATGCCGGTGCAAGAGTTATCGGTACAGGTCGTTCCGACTTCCCCAACCAAATCAACAATGTATTGGCTTTCCCCGGTATTTTCAGAGGTGCTCTCGATTGCCGTGCAAGAGAAATCAACGAAGAAATGAAAGTGGCTGCTTCTCATGCGATTGCTTCCCTTGTGGATGAAAGCGAACTTTCCGAAGAATATATCCTTCCCAAAGCATTTGACAAGCGTATCGGTCAGACTGTCGCTCAGGCTGTCATGGATGCCGCCGGAAAAACCGGCTCCGCAAGACAATAAAATTCGTATTTTCGTCTGTTCCGCTGCAGGAGATGATTCTCTTGCAGCTTTTTTATTTGACAATCTGCCATGTCAGTAATATAATATGGGAATAAAAACAGTTACTAC
>DEFH01000002.1:43701-43909 GCA_002350705.1 Ruminococcaceae bacterium UBA2857 | reverse complement strand
CCGGACACCTTGATTAAAAGTCAAGTGCTCTGCCAACTGAGCTAATGAATCATATATCCGATTTTGAAAGAATGGCTGGGATGGCTGGATTCGAACCAGCGATGACGGAGTCAAAGTCCGTTGCCCTAACCGCTAGGCGACACCCCATCGACTATACCATCGCAACAGTCTTTTTCAAAAAATACAGGGTGGGTAATCGGATTCGAAC
>DEFH01000002.1:25847-43498 GCA_002350705.1 Ruminococcaceae bacterium UBA2857 | reverse complement strand
AACTACACCCGCATATCAGCGACGGTTATTATATTACCACACCGTTTTTATTTTGTCAAGCCTTTTTTTAATTTTTTTCAAAATTTTTCTTTTTTTATTTGCTGATACGGTCATCACCCATCATGACCGTATCAGACAACTTTTCATCAGAATCGGTCTGCAAATGCTTTCAGCTTGGAAATTTCCAGACGGCCATTCAAAACGGCTCCTTCGATGATTTCCGCTTTCGGTGCACTCGGCTTCAAATTCTCGACTGCCTTTCCGAAACCGCTCCCCCCTGATGTCGCAAACAATACGATTTTCTTGCCGCTGAAATCATAGCTTTCCAGAAATGTATTGATAATCGTCGGGGCAATATACCACCATATCGGGAATCCTACAAATATCGTATCGTATACCGCAATATTTGCCTGCTTATCGGAAAGTTCCGGACGAAATGCCTTGTTTTTCATTTCCACGGAGCTGCGGCTGTTCGCATCTTTCCAGTTCAAATCTGCCTGTGTATACGCTGTTTTCGGCTTGATTTCATAAATATCCGCTCCTGCCGATGCCGCCAGTGCACGGGCTGCATTTGCCGTCACACCGCTTGCCGAAAAGTACGCCACTAACTTTTTGCTCATGGTCTGATTCCTCCTGATACAAATTTTTTCTTTCATTTTTATCATAGCATATTTTTTTCATTTGGTCAATTATCAAATTTTCTATCCAAACATATAGATTTTTCTTCTCTTTTATATTATAATATAGTTATAAATTATTTTATAGAAAGAAGGAATTTTTATGGCAAATGTAAAGCACAGCTTCCGGAAAGCAGCAAGCATTTTCATGTCAGCTCTCCTTTCCGTGTCTGTCTTTTCGGGCGTGGGCGTTCTGAATACAAATGCTGTTTCGTATTCGGAAATGTCTGCTCTGGATCAGTACGCCTACAGCGGCGATGACCTTGGTGCCGTCTATACACCGTCTTCCACTACTTTCAAAGTATGGGCTCCTACCGCTTCCAAAGTGCAGATCAAACGCTACAAAACAGGCAGTGACTCTGAAAGCGGTGCCGCTGTCATTGAAACCAAGGACATGACGAAACAAAGTCAGGGTATCTGGTCCGTCACCATTGCAGGCGACCTCAAAAATACTTATTACACCTATCTTGTCACCGTCAACGGCACTACCAAGGAAACGGTTGATATCTATGCACGTTCAACAGGTGTCAATGGTATGCGTGGCATGGTCGTTGACCTTGATGGTACCGATCCCGCCGGCTGGACAAATGACAAAAGAGTCAACTGTGACAATCAGACCGATGCTATTATCTGGGAGGCTCATGTCAGAGACTTTTCCTCCTCTGCCGACTCCGGCATGAAAAACAAAGGCAAATACCTTGCCTTTACCGAAACCGGTACAACTGTTAACGGTGACGGTGTTCATCCGACAGGTATCGACTACCTTGAAGACTTAGGCGTTACCCACGTTCATCTGCTCCCCGTGTACGACTACGGCAGCGTAGATGAAACCAAACTCAGCACCGACCAATTCAACTGGGGCTATGATCCCATGAACTACAACACGCCGGAAGGCTCTTACTCCACCAATCCTTATGACGGCAGTGTCAGAGTCAAAGAATTCAAACAAATGGTACAGTCTCTTCATAAGAAAAATATCGGTGTCGTGATGGACGTTGTTTATAATCACACCTTTGCAGGCTCCGACGGCAAAAATGACTGGTTTGATTTCACCGTCCCCGGCTATTACTACAGGCAGAATGCAAAAGGCGGTTTCTCCAATGCCTCCGGATGCGGCAATGAAACTGCCAGTGACCGTGCCATGTATCAGAAATATATGGTCGATTCCGTTGTTTACTGGGCGACAGAATATCATCTTGACGGTTTCCGTTTTGACCTTATGGGCGTCCATGATACCGATACCATGAATGCCATCCGTGCCGCTCTCGACAAAATTGATCCCGATATTCTTATCTACGGTGAACCGTGGACGGCTGATACAACTACCTGTCCCAAAACTACCGCCACTCAGCCCAACATGAAATATGTATCCGAAGAAATCGCTGCTTTCAACGACAAAGTCAGAGATGCCATCAAAGGAAGCTGTTTCAATGCCGCCGATCCCGGCTTTATACAGGGAGCAGGCTTTGAAGAAGCTCTCAAGGGCGGTATTCAGGCCAACTCCACTGCCATGTCAGGCTATAATCAATGGTCAAAACAGCCCTCTCAGACTGTTACCTATACCTCCGCTCACGACAATTACACACTTTATGACAAACTCGTCAAATCTGTCAAGGGCGGCTCCGGCTACGGCAACCGTTATGATGATCTGGTAGCTATGAACAAACTCGCCGGCGGCATTATCCTCACTTCTCAGGGAATCTCTTTCTTCCAGGCAGGCGAAGAGTTCGCAAGAAGCAAGTACGGCGATGAAAACAGCTACAAGTCCTCTACTTCCGTCAATCAGCTTAAATGGCAAAATACCATTACATATGCCGATCTTTATTCCTATTACAAAGGTCTTATCGAAATCAGAAAGGCGTACTCTCCTTTCAGAGATCCTACCAATACCAGCAACGGTACCATTTATTTCTCATGGGGTACGGCTTGTCCTGCCAATGTAGTAGCATTTACCATGTACAACAAAATCAATCCGACTAATGAATGGAATTTCGTTGCTGTCATTCACAACGCAAACGCTTATCAGCAAACGGTAACACTCCGTACTTATGATGGCGTGACTTTACCCTCACAGTGGGTCATTATCGCTGACGGTACAAAAGCAGGTACGGTTTCCCTCGGCACAACCGGAAGTACTGTCACCGTTCCTCCACGCTCTACTATGGTACTCGTTGACAAAACAAGCTTTGACAACACCGAGCTTGACAAAAAATGTACGGTTACCGTCAATCACGTTGTCAACGGTCAGAACTACAAGTCCGAAACGCTCAAAGGCAACGAGGGTGCGGCTTATTCCACTTCTCCCCTTGCCGAACTTGTCAGTCAGGGCTATGAATACCAATCTTCCGGTGCAGCAAGCGGCACTTTCTCCAAAGCCGGTGCCACTGTTACCTACACCTACACCATCGACGAATCAAAATACGGTACCGTTATCCTGAAATATCAGGATGCCGACACAGGGGCAGCCCTTGCTCCCGATGAAACAGTCAAAGGCTTGCTCGGCACTCATTATGCGTGCAGTCCCAAAGATATCAAAGGCTATGAATGTACGGTCGCTCCCGGATTTGCAAGCGGCATCTTTGAAAGCACTCCTGCTACCTATACATTCAAATACACTGCCGTGGAATCCGATACCCTCAAAGTGCATTATTACAATGCTTCCAACTGGTCAAAGGTATGTATGTATGTCTATCAGGGAAGCGGCAGCTCTGCCACACTGCTTTCCGGTGCATGGCCCGGTACCGCTATGACAAGCGAGGGCAACAACTGGTATGTCGGTGAAGTCGATACAACAGACAGTGCCCTGTTTATCGCCAACAACAATAACAACGGCAGTCAGGATCCCTCCGGTGTCGGCTCGACAGGCTACGCTGTTCAAGGTGAAGTCTGGGTGAAATCCGGCAAGGTTTATCCTACCGGAAAAGTTATCGTCAATTATATGGACACAACAGGCAATGTCTTTGACAAAACCGTGATCACGGGCATGGCTGACGGTTCCAACAAATACTCCACCTCTGCCAAAACTTTTGAAAACCGTGTTCTCAAAGAAACTCCTTCCAATGCGTCAGGTGTTTTCACAGAAGGTACCATTACCGTCAATTATGTATACAATTCCACAGGACTCATTGAAAAACTTGCAAATACTTCTACGCTTTCCGCCAAATCTGTCACTGTCGGTGATTCCCTTACCGTCAACGCTTCCGCAACAGGCGGTCAGAAACCTTATTCCTATGAAATTTCCTACAAAACAAGCACCTCTGACTGGACAACTCTTCAGTCCTACAGTTCCAACAGCTCTTATACCATCAAACAGCTGACAGATATCAATGATTATCTTGTATCTGTCAAGGTCAAAGACCAGAGCGGTCAGGTCACCGAAAAACAGCTCGGCTTTACCGTAACAGGTGCCTATGATGATTTGAAGAATACTTCTACCCTTTCCGCAACATCTGTCTCCCTCGGCAGTTCCATCACTGCCAAAGGCTCCGCTACAGGCGGCACCGCTCCCTATCAGTATCAGGTTGTCTACAAGCAGACCGCTCAGACAAAATGGACAACCGCTCAGGCTTACAAAGCCAATGCGACCGTTACTTTCAAGCCTGCCAATGCGACCACTTATGACGTATGTGTTAAGGTAAAAGACAGTACCGGTACGGAAATCAAAAAGTTCTTCACCGTCACCGTAAAGGCTAATGCCTTGACAAACAATTCTGCTCTTTCCGCAACTTCTATCTCCCTCGGCAGTTCCATCACTGCCAAAGGCTCCGCTGCAGGCGGCACCGCTCCCTATCAGTATCAGGTTGTCTACAAGCAGACCGCTCAGACAAAATGGACGACAGCACAGTCCTATCATGCGAATACAACCGTAACATTCAAGCCTGCCAAAGCTACCACATATGATGTATGTGTAAAGGTGAAAGACAGTACAGGCACGGAAAATAAAAAGTTCTTCACGGTAACGGTAAAAGCTGACAGCCTGACAAATGACTCCACCCTTTCTGCAACGTCTGTCACACTGGGACAGACAATCACAGCGAAAGGTATCGGCTCAGGCGGTACAGCCCCGTATCGGTATCAGGTAGTGTATAAGCAGACCGCTCAGACAAAATGGACGACAGCACAGTCCTATCAGACAAATGCAACCGTGACATTCAAGCCGGCTAACGCCACAACATATGATGTATGTGTAAAGGTAAAAGACAGTACAGGCCAAGAGGTCAAGAAATTCTTTACCGTCACTGTCACCAGCTCCGCACTCACCAATAACTCCAAAATTTCCGCTTCCTCTGTTACACTCGGCAGTTCTGTCACAATGACAGGTGCCGCTTCCGGCGGTACGGCTCCCTACAAGTATGCTTTCTACTACAAAACCGTCTCTTCTTCCTCCTGGAACACAAGACAGGATTTCAGCACCAACGCTGTCAACACTGTCAAGATAACTTCCCGGGAAACTTATGACATTTGCGTGAAAGTCAAGGACAACTCCGGCACCGTCGCTAAAAAATATTTTCAGGTCACTGTAAAATAATCCGACACTTCCCCTCCTGCTGTTCAATCATTACACAGGAGGGGATTTTGTTTGCCTGCATATCAAATCTATTGACTATCTCCTTCAAAAATGTTATTCTTATATAGAAAACATTTTATTTTTTACAGGAGGTTGATTGTATGGCATATACTAAAAATATTGTGACAACTGTTTCCTATATGATTGGTATCAGAAAAAATATCGTTGAAAACATTGCAGAAGAAAATATGGAACTTCTCAATGAGCTTTCTCAAAATCAGGCTTGCAAAGTGATTCGCTATCTCTGCAAACTCAGAACTTCTTTAATGCTTAATTTTAAAAAAACCGACATTGAAATGAAAAGCAATCTCATTAACATTGACAAATTGAAATGGTTCGACCATGACAATATCGCTCAGCTGGAAGAATGGGGCTTCAAAATCATTAAGGCTAACAGCAGTTCTTCCAAATATATGGAAACGATTAACAAATATATCAGCGAAAATATCGGCAATTGCCGTGTCCTCTTTCCCGAATGGGTGAACTGGGATTATATCAAGGATTTATTCGTCATTCCCCGATTTACACAGGAAAAAGCCATCAAAGCCGAATTTGCCAAATATATGTCAAAAATTGTATATTATCCCTTTCAGCAGTATATCCACTGGGAGCCTTACGACTGCGGCGGTATGCTGGTTAATGATGCCAAATTTTTTTCCGTTGTCTACAAATCACATAATGATGTTTATATCTATAAATCCAATTACAGACAAGCCGATGATGAAATCAAAGAAAAAATCTATGAATTTATCAATCATACCGACCGTGTCGAAATTGTTGTTGACTGTGAGAATTCCAATCCTTACAAACTTTGCAGCGTCCTCACCAGCCTGAAAAAAGAGGAAATCGAAAAAATTCAGAAAGTCATTCTCTTTGACGACATCCACACCAATCCCGCCTGGGAAATGGTTGATACATTTATTCAGCTCCCTGTCGAACATATCCTTGTACAGCGTGTCAAGGAACAAAAATCTCTCGTCGATATTAAAATGACCGCTACCGTGTGCATCGAACATTATCAGAATCAGGTTTCTTCTTTTCTTCTGTTCTCCAGTGACTCCGATTACTGGGGATTAATCTCCTCTCTGCCCAATGCCCATTTTCTTATGATGTTCGAGTACTCCAAAGTCAGCGACGCTATCAAGAAAACGCTTGCCCAGCATGAAATCTATTATTGTGCGATTGACGATTTCGGCACAGGCAAAATTGATGACTTTAAAAAATTTGTCCTGTTCCGTCTTATGAAAAAATATCTTCCCGACCTGCTTCATTACAACGGCAAAGAATTTGTTTCCAATCTCTACGAGGAAGCCAAAATCCCTGCCGAACAAAACGAAAAGGACAACTTCTATAAAAAATATATCAAAACACTCAAATTCATTGCCGATGACGACGGCAGTCTTTGTCTGGAAATCCAGAAATAATCTTATCTTCTTTCGTATTTCTGACGCAATGACAACAATGCCTTTTTCTCTATCCTCGACACATACGAACGGGATATTTTCAGCATTTTTGCCACTTCCCTCTGTGTCAGCGGCTCTTTGCCGTCCAGACCGTATCTTAATTTGATAATCAGCTTCTCTCGCGGACTCAGACATTCATTGATATATTGCGGCAGTTTTTCCGTTTTCATCTTCCTGTCCAGATCTTCCACAATATTATCATCCACTGACATAATATCTATCAATGTCAGGGCGTTTCCGTCCGAATCCGTGTCGATTTCTTCATTGATGGAAATGTCCAATGCACTTTTCTTTGTCCCTCTGAAATACATTAATATCTCATTCTCGATACATCTTGACGCATAGCTCGACAGTCTGATGCTCTTTTCCGCATTAAATGTATTGATCGCCTTTATCAATCCTATCGTTCCGATCGACACCAGATCATCCTGCTCTGCTCCCGTTCCATAGTATTTCTTCACAATATGGGCAACCAACCGCAAATTATGCTCTACCAGTTTATTTCTTGCTTCCGTGTCACCGCTGCGTGCCATTTGCAGATACTTTTCTTCCTCACTGTCCGACAGCGGTTTCGGAAACGCTCCCCCGCCTGTCACGTGCAGGATAAACAACAGCGTTATCTTACTCAGCAGTTCCGTCAGAAATGCAAACATTCCCCATCACCTCTTTGTCATCTTTATGCATGGTTCGCCAAAAAAATACCTGTCAGGGATTTCTCTCTGACAGGTATTGTCTGTTTATTCGGCTGAAAAGTATCTTTCATTGTTGGAAAGAATATATCGTGGAATTACTTTTACATTGACATCCTGATTTTTATCGCTCACTTTGCAGGTATATTCCGCCGATACCCTGTTGTTCATCCGATAGTACTCCACAACATCGGATTTTTCCAGAATTTCTCCCGTATCGCTCACAATATCATAGATCAGATCACAATGTTCTCTCAAAATTTCATCCGACAAATCAAGCGAAAAACTGATCTGTACTTTTTTGTATGTTTGTCCGTCTTTTTTTATATCCGAATAGCCTCTGACCAAACCTTTTACATTTTCCTCCGAAAGCTCCACTCCGCCAATAAAATAACTTACAGGCTTATAAGTACCGGCATTTTCCGTTTCAAAAGTACCCTGACCATCTATCATGATTACCGTCTTTTTATACAATTCATTCTTTCCCGCAACGCTTTCTTCCAGAACAAGTTTAAACGGTTCTTTTGTATCGGATGTAACGGTCACTTCATAAGAATTGCCGACTTTTTTCGGTTCGCTTATTGCAACAACCGGTTCGTTTTCATTTTCGGAAACATCCTCTTTTATCGGGAAAAGCTGTTTATAAGCAAGAACTTGCCCGTCATTGCCCGTCTTGGAATACTGTACGGATACTACACCATTTCCATACGCTCTGCTGATATACCCATATTCGCAATAAATGCTTTCATGTTCATTGACAGTGAATGTTGCACCGCCATATACACCGCTTCCCACAAAGTGTCTGTCGGGCGGACGAATCGCACACATTTTTTGATAAACTTCCTGAGCATTGTTTGACCCGGCAATGATTTCATTGACCTGCTCCAAAGTGATATACGGTGTATTTTCGTCAACGATCCCTGCTATGACTGCCTGTTTGAACGGATTTTCAAAATTTTCGTATATCTGCTCATATTGTTCCCTCGTCAGATTCAAGTCACCATAATGATAATAAATCTCTGCCCAAATCATATAGGAGTCAACAGCAAAGAATGATGTGCCTTTTGTATAGTGCGACATCATATCACTGACAAATGCCGTACATTCCTTTTGTCGCTGAAGGGCTTTTTCATATTCCTGTTCGTACTGTTCCATTGTCATTTCCGAGCCGTAATATCTGTAGAACAATCCCACTGCGATACCTTCCTGAAAATCACTCCCAAGAAAATCTTCAAGGCTTGAAACGGAATGTTTATCCATATAATACGAAATAAACTTATCAACGAATTCGTCCTCTTCTTTTTCCTGGAGCATATGCTCATAAATAGCCTCGCATTGTTTCTGTGTCAGATTGACTCCCGAATAGCTGTCAAATATCCATCTCAGTATTTCTTCTCCGTCAGCAGGAACTTCTTTGTCATAGTTGGCTATAAAATTATCAATGAACTGCCTGCACTCGTCCGATGTTTCATCACTCCGGCTGATAAAAGCCGAACTGCTCACATTTTTGTATACTCTGCTTACATCATCTTCGGAAAGTCCCTCTATAAAAATATCGTTGTCCTGACAATATTTCAACGCTTTTTCATATTCAGCTTTCTCTGTTGTCGGCTCGCTTTCCTCATTTTGGGAACTGCTGCTGTCAATCACAGGCGGAACGGGATTGTTTTTCATTGAAATACCGGCTGTTATCCCGACTGCCGCTATCGCTATGCAGGCCGCTGATACGGCTATCACTCTCAAAACACCTTTTTGGGCTATACCAGACTTTTTCAGTGCTTTTTGATATATTCTTTCTGACTGCACAGCTTCATTTTTCTCAAGTTCAAAATCTTTCATAAACATCTCGACCTCCTCTGCACTGCACCTGTCCAGAATTTCTTCAAGCGAAGTTTTCATTCCGTATCACCCCCGAAATATTCCCTCAGTCTTTTGATTGCCCTGTGTGCCCTTGTGTCAACACTGCTTACCGACAGATTCAATATTCCTGCAATTTCTTTTGAACTCTGCCCGATATAATACTTTCTTATCATAATACTTCTGTCAGGCTCGCCCATTTCATTGATTTTTCCGATAAGGGCAAGCCGTGTTTCTTTCTCCTCGAAATCGCCTTCCGGCGTGTTTTCGTCTGAAACTTCCGCTTCATCAAGAAATACCGTTTCCGACTTTGACTTTCTCAGAATATCAATCGCTTTATTTTTCGCTGCCACACAAAGCCATGTCCTGAGACTGCATCTGTTTTTATCATATTGTTCCAGATTTATGTAAAAATCACTGAATACATCTGCGATACAGTCCTCTATGATATATGCTCCCCGCTCTCCCAGCTTTCCCTTGACAACCGCATACAGCAATCCCGCATACTGCTGTGTCAGCTGTTTCATGCCCTTTTCGGGCTTTTTCTTCAACAGCTTTATCAATTCATCGTCCTGCATGGCAGCACCTCCTCTATCACTTTCACTCTTATATACGTAACATCTCCCCAAATCTTACACAAAAATTCAAAAAAAGTGCCAATCGGAATTTTTTCCGACTGACACTTTTCATTATGCATTGTGCATGATAAATTATGCTTTGCCTACGGAACCGAAAAGCTCCATTTTCTCTTTAACGGTAGCCTTGATGGCTTCAAAGCCGGGTGCGAGAAGCTTTCTCGGATCAAAGCCCTTGCCTTCAAGGTCTTTGCCTGCTTCAATGTACTTTCTGGTAGCTTCCTGGAAGGAAAGCTGACACTCTGTATTGACGTTTATCTTTGAAACGCCCAGAGAAATGGCTTTCTTGATCATGTCGGCAGGGATACCTGTACCACCATGCAGAACCAGAGGCATTTCACCTGTCTTTTCCTGAATAGCTGCCAGTGTCTCGAAGCTCAGACCTTTCCAGTTGGCAGGATATTTGCCGTGAATGTTGCCGATACCTGCTGCCAGCATATCGACACCCAAATCGGCAATCGTCTTGCACTCGTCGGGATCTGCACATTCGCCCATGCCTACAACACCGTCTTCTTCACCGCCGATGGAACCTACTTCGCACTCAATGGAAAGTCCCAGATTATGGGCAACATTCACCAGTTCCTTTGACTTTGCAAGGTTCTCTTCAAACGGATAGTGTGAGCCGTCAAACATGATGGAAGTAAAGCCTGCTTTTACACACTTATAGCAGCCTTCGTATGTACCGTGGTCAAGGTGAAGTGCTACCGGAACGGTAATTCCCAGTGACTCATCCATTGCCTTTACCATTGCGGCAACTGTTTTGAAGCCTGTCATATACTTGCCTGCACCCTCTGATACGCCAAGAATAACCGGTGAGTTGAGTTCCTGTGCTGTCAGAAGAATGGCCTTTGTCCACTCCAGATTGTTGATGTTGAACTGACCTACCGCATAGTGACCTGCCTTTGCTTTTTTAAGCATTTCTGCTGCATTTACCAATGCCATTGTAATCACTCTCCAAATATATTTTTCCGTATGCAAATCGTCTGCATACTTTATGATTACTATTATACTATAAAATTTCCAAAAGATAAAGAACATTTCGCAAATTTTTTTATTTTTTTGCAAATTGCAATTCTATCTGCAATATATCTTGACTTTTGACAAAAAAATAGGTCGGGGATGAATTGCCCGTCAGCCGCAAGGCTGACTTTTTGATTGACAATATAAAGATATTTTGCTAAAATACATACATAAGGTTTCCAAAAGTTGTTCGTAAGACAGCAGTACCGTAGGGAGTACGGGAAGGGTTTGCCTCATAAAAAACCCATAGCCTCGGAAACTGATGCCCGTAAAATGCAATCCTTTGCAAGGTTGGGCGGATTAAAGGAAGCTCCCGCCTCTATAGGCGGTGAGTACTTCACATAGTGTAATTCAGAAAATAAGGAGATATTCAAATGCTTACATTGGATAAGGTCTATCATGCCTCGTATGTCCTGAAAGATGTTATCAGACCTACCGACATGATCAAGGCAACAAATCTTGCAGATGATTTTGAGCTTTATCTCAAAACCGAAAACTTACAGGTAACAGGTGCTTTTAAAGCAAGAGGGGCATATTACAAAATCTCTCAGCTGACTGACGAGGAACGTGCCAAAGGTGTTATTGCGTGTTCCGCAGGCAACCATGCTCAGGGTGTGGCTCTTGCCGCTGCCAAGTACGGTATCAAGGCTCTGATCTGTATGCCCAACTCCGCTCCCATCTCAAAAGTGGAAGCTACCAAAAGCTATGGTGCGGAAGTTTGTCTCGTAGAGGGTACCTATGATGACGCCCATGACAAAGCCGTTGAGCTCCAGCAGCAAACAGGGGCTACTTTCATTCATCCTTTTGATGATGAACTTGTGATGGCCGGTCAGGGTACCATTGGTCTCGAAATTCTCGAACAGCTTCCTGATGTGGATGCCATTATCGTTCCTATCGGCGGCGGCGGATTGATCAGCGGTGTGGCTTATGCCGTGAAATCTCTCAATCCCAATATTAAAATATACGGTGTCCAGTCTGCCGGTGCTCCCTCTATGTACCTCTCCATTGCTCACAATGCAATTGAAACGCTGCCCGGTGTCAATACCTTTGCTGACGGTATCGCTGTCAAAACTCCCGGTGAGCATACCTTTGAAATGTGCGGCAAATATGTGGATGAAATTATGACGGTTACAGATGACGAGACCGCTACTGCGATTCTCTCTCTTATTGAAAAGCAGAAACTCATTTCCGAGGGTGCCGGTGCCGTATCCGTTGCTGCCGCTCTCTTTGACAAATTTCCCCTCAAGGGTAAAAAAGTATGCTGTCTGGTTTCCGGCGGTAATATTGATGTTACCATCCTTTCAAGAGTCATTGACAGGGGCTTGCAGAAAACAGGCAGACTGGCCGAATTTACCGTTGCTCTTACCGACAAGCCCGGTGAATTGCAGAATGTCTCCAAAATTATCTCCAAACTTGGTGCCAATGTCGTCGCTGTCAGCCATGACAGAGCCGACCTGAATACGGATATCAACTCATGCTATCTGCGTCTTTCCCTCGAAACCCGCAACCATGAGCATATTCAGAAAATCAAGGACGATCTCGCTAAACACGGCTACAAGATCGTTCAATAATGAAAGGAAGTTTTTTCAATGGCAGAAGTAGTTTACACCAAAAATGCTCCTGATGCAATCGGTCCTTATTCTCAGGCTGTCAAGACAAACGGTCTTGTATTCACATCAGGGCAAATCGCTATCAATCCCGCAACAGGCAACGTTGAGGCTGACACGATCGAAGGTCAGACGGAACAAGTGATGCAGAATCTGAAAAATCTTCTGGAAGCATCCGGTTCTTCTCTGGAAAAGGCTGTCAAAACCGTTTGTTTCCTCGCTGATATGAATGATTTTGCCGCTTTCAATGCCATCTACGGCAAGTATTTTACAGGCAAGCCTGCCCGTTCCTGTGTCGCTGTCAAGTCTCTCCCCAAAAATGTTCTCTGCGAAGTGGAAGTTATCGCTGAATATTAATTTCAAAATCCGACGGTCACGGCATTTTTAGAACGCTGTGACCGTTCGTTTTTGAGGAGGCTGACAATGACTCTTTCCCTTGACAAAAAAATTTCTGTCAGATTATGGCTCTCTGCGGCGTTGATAACCGCTATGATTCTCTTTGCCGAACTGCTCGGTGAAAAGGAAATCATTTTCCCCGAAATTGCCGCTCTTGCTGTCGGAGCATGGCTTTCCCCGAAACTTCCGTGGGAGACTAACCGCATGAAAATTCTGCTGCTCCTTTCCCTTTCGGCAGGAATCGGATATGTTTTATCCGCTTATGTGAATCTTCCGCTCTATTTTAAAATCCTGCTCGGAATGATTCTCTGCATGGTTCTGCTCCTGCTTTCACGGACAACGATGTTACCGCTCATATCAGCGTGTATTCTGCCCATTCTTACAGAAGCTGACAGCTTTATTTATCCTGTTTCCGTTATGGTTCTGACTGCTGTCATTGTTTCCGGGCAGGCACTTCTCGAAACAACCAAACTGAAAGAAGTTCATCATTATCAGCCTGTTGTCTGTGACATCAGAACGGAATTTGTCAGATGGCTGTTGATTATTCTATCGGTTTCCATCATGGCCGGAGCGGCGTTATGGCTCGATACCCGCTTCATGATTGCTCCGCCATTAATTGTGATGCTCTGCGAACTCTCCTACACCGACAGCAAGGCAAGAAACAAGCCTTGGCAAATTCTTTTTCTGACAGCTTTTGCCGCTTTTGCGGGGGCTTATGCAAGAATCCTTTTCTGCGGCATATTACACTTTCCGCTGTTTTTGCCTGCGTTGCTTGTTTCCGCATTAATCCTCTGTTTCATGACAATACTGAAATTATATTTCCCTCCTGCCGCCGCTATTGCCATTCTGCCTTTTATCATCAACGAACAGGCTTTATTTCTCTATCCTGTACAGGTGACAACAGGAAGTATTGTTTTTATTTCGCTTGCTATGCTGTTCGGAAAACTTTTGAAAGGATGCTCCAAATGAATTACTGTTATGAATGTGGTACAAAACTGATGCAAAAAGAACTACAGAATGAAGGGATGATTCCCTATTGTCCGTCATGCTGCCGGTACCGCTTTCCCATATTTTCCACTGCCGTCAGCATGATCGTCCGGAATCCCGACCATACCAAAATTTTACTCATCCAGCAGTACGGTACAAAAAATAATATCCTTGTGGCAGGCTACATCAACAAAGGCGAAAATGCCGAAGCCGCTGTCATTCGGGAGGTTCGGGAAGAAACAGGACTCAAAGTCAAATCTCTTCACTTCAACAAAACCGAATATTTTCAACGCACCAATACATTAATGCTCAACTATTCCTGCACCGTGGAAAATGAGTCTCTCGAACATCTCAATACCGTCGAAGTGGACAAGGCTCAATGGTTCACCAATGAACAGGCTCGTCAAAATATTATGCCGAATAGTCTTGCGGAACGTTTTTTGCTCAATTATCTCAATCAGGGTGACTGAAACAATGCTGTCTGCGGCGGAAAAAATGTCAGTCCGATAAACAGTGCCGTGATTCCTGCAAACAGTATCACGGCTGATACCGTTCTCCAGAGCGTTTTGTCACTGCCTTTCAGAATTCTCCGATAGCTCACATAGAATGCTGTGAATACCGCTATAAAAAACAACATCATATCTATCACAGCAAAACGCCTTCCTATGACTGACGTATAAATAAAATATGCCGTGGGTATCAGCACCAGACCGGCAATCACTCCCGTTACCCGTGAAAATAAAAATCCTGCTGTTTTTCTGCCGTATACCGCCCACTCGATGAACGTATATACCATGAACGGAAAAAACAACAGCTTTAAATGCTCCCATACACTTTCATTCACGGGCATGAACAGTCCTACTGCCGTACTGTTTCCCGACAGTCCATACAGAAAATGCCCCACTACTCCCAGCAGACTCACTGTAAAAAAGCCTGTGAGACTGCTCCAGAATACTTTTTCATTTTGCATGACATATTCCCCCATTCGTCAATCTATATGTCTGCTAAAATGACAATATGATTTTTTAAGACAAAAAAATGCATCGGCTGACTTGAACAATCAGCCGATGTTTTTTTCTCAGGAATTTCCCGAATCATCATCAAATATATTGCCTGTATAAAAAGGATTGCTTTCTCTGTCGGAATAGCCGCTGTAATTGTTATTATGACTGTTATAATTCCTGCCGTAATTGCTGTTACTATTAGTATTGTTGTTGAGATTGCGGCTGTTATAACTTCTGCCATAGTTACTGTTATCAGCATTGTTGTCAAGATTGCGGCTGTTATGATTTGTGCTGTTAAAATTACTGTTATAAGAATGATTCTCATAACCTCCATAGTTATTATAACTGCTGTTGTTATTTCCGACAGAATTACTGTCCTGATAACCATTATAATAACCATTGTATGTAATATTGGGATTATTCCTGTTTCTGCCGCTTGTTCTGACAGAATGGCTTTCTCTTCTCAGACGGTTATTTCTTTCAGAGGCACTCTCCGTTCTCTCCACATAATCCAGCCCTCGTTCTCTTGCCTGCCTTGCCCGTAATAAATTCTTTTTTCCCGAATCAAAAAATGCAAAACTCATCGTTCCCACAAAAAACGAAACAAAAAGAAACGCAATAAATATCAACCACTCAAAATCCGGTCTGTACACCGACGGATCGGATTCCAAAACTCGTATCCTGATTGTGCTTCCCTTATGTGTGGTGGATGATACCTTGATATTTTCCTGATGATAGGTCTGTCCGTTGCACTCATAGGACACATTCGCATAATAGACATAATACGTTGTTCGGGAATGTTTGCCGCTTTTTCGGGTACGCTTCTGGCTCCATACTTTCTCACAGGTCGCATTCACTTGTATGGAATTCGCCTCAAAATTACTGTAATCCACTCTGTAAAAAATATCTCCCCCCAGCACTATCAATGCGATAATCAACAGCACGACAGCAATCATATAATTGCTTCTTCCCTGTCTCTCCAATCTCCAGACAGGCTGACGAATCGTACGGACGGAATTGGAAAAATTCATGTTACTGTTCATTTTTTGCTCTCCCTTTCATTTGTATAAGAACCATAAGTCATACGGACATCAACTGCCGAATTCTTCACAATATCCGGATGACCGTGCCTTGCAAAGTCCATGCGAATTCTTTCGGCTGCTTTTCGTCTCCTTATAAGCACCACTGACGACAACAGCAGACTTAATATAATCAGTGCCGCTCCTATGAAAATGAACCCGTTGATATCCTGCTCCTGATACTTCTGACGAAGTTCCTCCGGATTCTCCGGATTAATATAAACCGTAATAATATCTCCTACATACGTCTTTTCCGGCACGATGACACGCTCCGCATAATATACTGCCCCTGCGTAGTCATACATCACACCGGCATAGTTTTTTTCTGTATTGTCCACACCTGCCTTTTCACTCCACACTTTTGTACAGGTAGCATATACCGAAACTGCCTGCTCCATGAACCGATCGTTTTCTCCTTTCTGATATATCGTGAACAATGTCACAATCAACCCCGCTATCATCAGTGCCATGGGTATGAGCATTGTCCACAGACTCAACATTCCATGCCTTCTTTCATATCCTGCATAATTCCCGTTCATAAATCCCCTCTCCCCGTTTGCCGAAAATATTCACTGAATCTATTATAATATATTTTTCTCCGAAATCAAGGGATAAAATTCGATTTTTCCTCTCGGAAAGCAGTCTTTTTCCGACAAAAGATTTTTGGCAAAAATTTTTTAAAATCCTATTGACAGTTATTCCAAAAAGTGCTATTATTAATCCACGATATTCCTATCGAATTAGTATGAATTAACGGAGTGATTTTTATGTCAAATTTCTACAACAGCATTACTGAAACAATCGGTAAAACACCATTACTCAAAGCCAACAACTTTATCAGAGATCAGAAACTTTCTGCCAATATTTTCGCCAAACTCGAATATTTCAATCCCGCCGGAAGCGTTAAGGACAGAATCGCAAAAGCTATGATTGATGATGCCGAACAAAAAGGTCTTCTCAAACCCGGTGCTACTATTATTGAACCTACCAGCGGCAATACCGGTATCGGCATTGCTGCCGTCGCTGCCGCCAGAGGTTACAGGGCAATTATGACCATGCCCGAAACGATGAGCGTTGAAAGAAGAAAACTTCTCAAAGCCTATGGTGCCGAAATCGTTCTCACAGAGGGTGCCAAAGGTATGAAGGGGGCTATCGCAAAAGCCGACGAACTTAAAAATACCATTGATGGTGCTGTCATTCTCGGTCAGTTTGTCAATCAGGCTAATCCTGCCGCTCATTTTGAAACAACAGGCCCCGAAATCTGGGACGATACCGACGGACAAACCGATATTTTTGTGGCAGGTGTCGGCACAGGCGGTACTCTCACCGGTACCGGCAAATTCCTGAAATCCAAAAATCCCGCCATCAAAGTCGTTGCCGCTGAGCCCGAAACCTCTCCTGTCCTCTCCGAAGGAAAAGCCGGTCCTCATAAAATTCAGGGTATCGGTGCCGGTTTTGTGCCTGATACGCTCGATACACAAATTTTTGACGAGGTTATCGCTGTTCCCAATGAAGCCGCTTTTGAAACAAGCCGTGCTTTCGCCAAAAGCGAAGGCGTTTTAGTCGGCATTTCCAGCGGTGCCGCCCTCTGGAGTGCTGTGCAGCTTGCCAAACGCCCCGAAAATGCCGGTAAAAATATTGTCGTTATCCTGCCGGATACAGGAGAACGC
>DEFH01000002.1:7533-25783 GCA_002350705.1 Ruminococcaceae bacterium UBA2857 | reverse complement strand
CCTGCCGGATACAGGAGAACGCTATCTTTCTACCGATCTTTTCCAGTAATTCCTTCTCTCCCCTCCGTCTCTATCTGAAATATATTTCTTTTTCAACAAACTGCTGTATGCTTTTTTCAGACATACAGCAGTTTTTGTTTATATTTTTACTTGATATTTTTTTAGAAAAATGCTAAAATTATAGTGACTTTTAACTATTTTTATGATATAATGATTAAAATTATATTTGAATTTCCTATTTTTTCCAAATAATATTTCATATCTCAAGGTGGTTCAATGACAGAACAAATTGTTAATATTGACCGTATGGAACAGGCTGTTGCTCTTTTTGGTACTTTCGATGAAAATATCAGGCTTATTCAGAACGAGTATATGGTCTCTGTTGTATGCCGTGATTCCGAAATCAAGGTCTCAGGCGATATCGAAAATGTCGCCAAAGCTGTGAAAGTTCTGGAAAGTCTTCTCGGACTTATCAACAGAGGTGAAGCTCTCAGTGAGCAAAATGTCCGTTACTGTATGTCCCTTGTCAACGAAGGCAACGAACAGCGTATCGAACAGATTGCAGGTGACTGTATCTGTATTACCTCCCGCGGAAAGCCTGTCAAACCCAAAACTCTCGGTCAAAAAACTTACTGCAATGCAATACGAAACAATACCATTACTTTTGGTGTCGGCCCTGCCGGTACCGGCAAAACTTATCTGGCTGTCGCTATGGCTGTCACTGCGTTCAGGGCAAGGGAAGTGAATCGCATTATCCTTACACGTCCCGCTGTGGAAGCCGGTGAAAAATTGGGCTTTCTCCCCGGTGACCTCCAAAGTAAGGTTGATCCCTATCTCCGTCCCCTTTATGACGCTCTTTTTGATATGCTCGGGGCGGAAACCTATCAAAAATATGTCGAAAAAGGCAATATCGAAGTCGCTCCTCTTGCCTATATGAGAGGGCGTACGCTGGATGACAGCTTTATTATTCTCGATGAAGCACAGAATACCACCCGTGAACAAATGAAAATGTTCCTCACTCGTCTCGGCTTTAATTCCAAAATGGTGATTACAGGCGATATTACACAAATCGATCTGCCTAACGGAGTTCGCTCCGGTCTGAAAGATGCCGTCCGTATCCTTCGGGATATTGATGATATTGATACGGTTCTTTTCTCAGCCAAAGATGTTGTCCGCCACAGGCTTGTTCAGGATATTATCAAGGCTTACGACAATTCTGCTCAGTCAAAAAACAAAGGATGATTGGGGTTCTTTATCCCTTGTCTTTCAAAATATTTTTTAGAAAGGATGTCTTGTCATGGATAAAATTAAAGTCATTATCACAAACAAACAAAAGGATGTCAAAATCCCTACCGGTCTGAGAATGCTTATCAGACGCTGCTGCAATGCCGTTCTGAAAATGGAGGAATTTGAGGGCTCTGTCGAAGTCAGCGTGACTCTCGTCAACAACAAACAAATCCGGGAACTCAATGCGATTTATCGCAATAAGGACAGAGTTACCGATGTGCTCTCTTTCCCGATGGGCGAAAACGGTAAATATGATACCGATCCCACAAACGGAGCAAAAATTTTGGGAGACATTGTGATCTCTATGGAAACCGCTGTTGATCAGGCGGAACGCTTTGGTCATTCTCTCCAGCGTGAAGTCGGCTATCTGACTGCACACTCCATGCTCCATCTGCTCGGATATGACCACGAGGATAACGGTCTACAGCGTATCCGTATGCGTGAAAAGGAAGAAAAAGTAATGACTCTCTTAGGCTTGCCAAGCTCCTCAAGCTATGTCATGAAGGACGAAAGCTGATATGTCATTCCTGCGTGGCTTCCGTTACGCTTTCCGTGGTATTATACACTGCATCAAAAACGAGCGAAACATGAGATTCCATACGGTCGCTGCACTGTATGTCCTTGTTTTTGCACGTTTTTTTGATTTTACCAAGGAGGATTATATTCTGCTTCTGCTGACAATCGGCAGTGTACTCGCTGCCGAAACTTTCAACACTGCCATTGAGGAGCTTTGCGACAGAGTCAGCACCGATTATCATCCTCTCATTCAGTTTGCCAAGGACTGTGCCGCAGGAGCCGTTCTGATTCTGGCTGTCTTTGCCGTGATTGTCGGTGTGATTCTTTTCGGAAACCTTGACGGCTTTCTTGCTATGTATCATTTCTACCTCTCTCACCCTGTCAATCTGATAGTATTGGCTTTCTCTGCCGTACTCTCCCTTATATACATCAAAGGAAGGAAAAAATCCAATGAATAAAACCGCTTTTATTGCCATTGTCGGAAAACCCAATGTCGGAAAATCTTCTGTTCTCAACAAACTGCTTGGTCAGAAAATCGCTATCGTTTCTTCAAAGCCCCAGACTACACGCACACGCATTATGGGCGTTCTGACCGAAAATGATACACAACTTGTCTTTATTGACACACCGGGACTGCACAAGCCCAGAAACAGTCTTGATCAATTCATGCTCCGCTCTGTCAACGAATCCGTTGCCGGTGTGGATGCCTGTATTCTCGTTGTCGAAGCTGACAGGGATATCTCCGATGAGGAAATGCAGCTCATTCAAAAATTCAAATCAATGAACATTCCTGCTGTCCTCGCCATCAACAAAATTGACACCGTTCACGACAAAACAATACTGGCTGCTCAGATTGCAGGATTATCCGCTTTATATCCTTTTGAGGCGGTTGTTCCCTGCTCCGCCCGCACAGGCGACGGTCTCGACAGTTTAAAGACGGAGCTCAAAAAACTCGCTTATGAAAGTGATTTCCTGTTTGACAAGGATACCCTCACCGACCAGCCGGAAAGAGTTATCGCTGCCGAAATCATCCGTGAAAAACTCCTCCGTCTCCTGGAAAGAGAAGTTCCTCATGGTGCCGCTGTCTTTGTGGAACGCATGAAAGAAAGATCCGATTCCCCTATCATTGACATGGATGCCACTATCTACTGTGAACGTGACTCTCACAAAGGCATTATCATCGGCAAGGGCGGCTCTATGCTCAAAAAAATAGGCTCCTTTGCCCGTCAGGATATGGAAAAATTCTTTGACTGCAAAATCAATCTTCAAATCTGGGTAAAAGTCAAGGAGGACTGGCGGAACCGTGAAAATATCCTCCGCTCCCTCGGCTACGACCAAACAAACTTTGATAATTGATAACAGATAAAATCTTTTCTCCCCTTTGACATTTTCCCTGTAATATTTCCGACTTATCAGGGTATAATATTAACATACATCAGATAACAGTCAGCTATATTTTTGGTTATCTTCACGAAAGGGGAGCTTTTTTATGGACGAAAAAACCGCTTGGGAAAATTTTACCGCTTCCGGCAGTGTTTCCGACTATCTCAAATACTGCCAGACTAAAAAATTGCTTTCTCAGCCGGAATTCCAAAATATTTCCTCGGAGGGATTCTATGATCAAAACGGAGGGACTGATCCTCAAGGAGCAGAGTGTCGGAGAGAATGACAAACTCGTTACCGTTCTGACACGTTCCAACGGCATTATCCGATGCTTTGCCAGACGGGCTAAAAAATTGATTTCAAACGTTTCATCCGCCTGTCAGGTTATGACTTTCTCCCGTCTCGAAATTACTGAGAGACGGGACAAATATATCATTACTTCTGCCGAAGTTATCAAGAGCTTTTTTGAAATTTTTTCCGATATGAACAGTCTCGCTCTCGGATACTATCTCTGTGAACTGTCTATTCGCATGATTCCCGAAAATATGCCCTCGGAAGACCATTTACAGCTTCTTCTCAACTGCCTGTATGCCGCCTCTGAAAAAATCAAACCGCCGGACATGATTAAGGCTGTTTTTGAAATTCGCATTATGCTGCTGGATGGGGTCATGCCTGACATTCTTTTCTGCTCTGAATGCGGTGCTTACGATTCCGAGAACGATACCATGCATTATGATCCCATTGCCAACAAACTTTTCTGCCCCAAATGCTGCTATCAGAAAGGCAATATCAGACAATGCATTACTGTCTCTATGGGATGTATCACTGCCGCTCGTTACTGTATCTCTGCCCATCCCAAGAAAATTCTTTCTTTTCAGCTTTCCGAACACTCTATGCTCGACTTCGGCAAATTTGCGGAACGTTTTATCCTTGCCAGAAACGACTTTTACTGTCCTACTCTCGACTTCTACAAATCTGTGAAAAATCTTTGAAACAAACTAAAGGAATGACATTATGAACAAAAATTATCTGTCTCTTGAACTTGACAAAATTCTCGTTATGCTTGCCGAACAAACTTCTTTTGAAGATGCCCGTCTGCTCGCTTTATCCCTGGAGCCTTCCTCTGCTCTCTTTGAAGCCAATGAGCTGATTCGTGAAACTTCTGACGCTCACTCTCTCATTGCCCGATTCGGAGCTCCCTCTTTCGGCAGCATACATAACATCAACAACTCTCTCAGACGGGCTGAAGCAGGAGCTGTCCTCACTCCCATTGAACTACTGAGAGCCGCTTCTTTGCTCCGTGTGATTCGCTCCGTCACCGACTGGCGTTCCAAATCAGCTTCCGTGGAGACCTGTCTGGATATGCGTTTCAATGCACTCGCTCCCAACAAGTATCTCGAAAGTAAAATTACTTCCGCTATCCTCTCCGAAGAGGAAATTGCAGACAATGCTTCTCCCACACTTGCCGCTATCCGCAAAAAAATTGCCGCTTCCTCCGCCAAAATCCGTGAACAGCTTGATAAAATTATCCGTTCTTCCACCATGCAGAAATATTTACAGGATGCCATTGTTACCATTCGGGGCGGAAGATTTGTAATCCCTGTCAAAGCAGAATTCCGTTCCTCCGTGGCAGGTCTTGTCCATGATACCTCCGCCAGCGGTGCGACCGTTTTTATTGAACCGATGAGTGTTGTTGAAGCCAACAACGATATTCGTATTCTCCGCTCCAAAGAACAGGCCGAAATCGAAAGAATTCTTGCGGAACTTTCAGCCGAGCTTGCCGCCTGCGGAGACAGTATTTCCCAAAGCTATCATATTCTGACGGAACTGAATGTCATTTTTGCCAAAGCACATCTTGCCTACAAAATGAAGGCTTCTGTGCCTGTCATGAACAACATGGGAAAAATTGACCTCAAAAAGGCTCGTCACCCTTTGATTAACCCTCAGAAAGTCGTGCCGACAGACATACAGCTCGGCATTGACTTTGATACACTTGTCATTACAGGTCCCAATACCGGCGGTAAAACTGTCTCTCTGAAAACACTCGGACTGCTTTCCCTGATGGCAATGTGCGGACTCATGATTCCTGCGTCGGACAACAGCGAACTCTCTGTATTTGAAAATATTCTCGCTGATATCGGCGATGAACAAAGCATCGAACAGTCTCTTTCTACTTTTTCCGCTCACATGACCAATATCAAACATATCCTTGCATCTGCCGATGACAAAAGTCTGGTTCTGATAGATGAACTCGGTGCAGGTACCGATCCTGTGGAGGGTGCCGCTCTTGCCACTGCCATTCTGGAAGCTCTCAGGGCAAAAGGGGCAAAAATTGCTTCTACCACTCACTATGCCGAACTCAAAAGCTTTGCTCTTGATACAAAAGGCGTGGAAAATGCCTGCTGTGAATTTGATGTGGCAACCCTTCGTCCGACTTACCGGCTTTTGATCGGTATGCCCGGACGCTCCAATGCTTTCGCCATCTCCGAACATCTCGGCATTGACCGTGATGTTGTCGAAAGAGCAAGACTTTTAGTCTCTCTGGAGGACTCCAAATTTGAATCCGTTGTGCAGAAACTTCAGGAAACACAGGGACAGCTTGACGACAAAATCGAGGAAATCGAACTGCTTAAAATGCAGGCTCAAAAAGAACTGGAACTTGCCCGTCAGAAAGCAGAACGCACTCAAAAAGACTGTCAGAATGAGCTTGACCTTGCCAAAGCACAGGCGGAAAGCATTATCACCAAAGCAAGAGCTCAGGCTTACGGTGTACTTGATGAAATCGAGGCAATTCGCAGGAAAAATGAAATTTCTGCCGAGGAAAAGGCAAAACTCAAAGCCGATATTCGCAAAATGGAGGAATCTGCCGATCCTATACAGAACCGCTCCAATGAACCGTATGTTCTTCCTCGTCCGCTTGTCGCGGGAGACTCCGTTCTCATCTTTGACATTGACAAAAAAGCTACTGTTTTGGAAGTCGGAAAGGATTCCGTACTCGTTCAGGCGGGTATCATGAAAACCCGTGTACCGCTTGACAATCTCCGTCTGCTCAAACAGGAAAAAGTCACTCTCCCCAAACGCAGCGTCACCCGTACCGTTCGCACGGATGTCAGACGCTCTGCCGCTACCGAAGTGGACATTCGGGGAGAAGTTGTCATTGACGCTCTCCTTGACGTTGACAGGGCGATTGATGCCGCTGTCATGCAGGGACTTCATCAGATTACAATCATTCACGGCAAAGGAACCGGTGTCCTCAGAAAAGAAGTACAAAACCATCTCAAAAAACATCCCTCTGTCCGCACCTTCCGTCTGGGTGTCTTCGGCGAGGGAGATTCCGGCGTTACCATTGCCGAATTAAAATAAACAAAGTGAGGGGTTCTATGAACAAACGCAAAAAGCATGGTCTCAGAATCGCAATATGTTTCCTCGTGTTGCTCGTTATCATTGGTACGGCTTTCGGCATTTGTACCCATCTTGCTTTGCAGGACAACAACCGTGACCTCTACTCCTATGAAACAGATGATACTCTCCTGTACACCGCCCTCAAAGGTGCCGTTTTGGGAGAAGCCTTTTCTCTCACGGAAAATCAGGTCAATACCTATATCAATGATGAAATTCTCCAAAACAATCAAAACAACATAAAAAATCTTCGTCTTTTTTTTCACAATGACTTTACGGAAATTTACAGCCGTATCCGTTATCTGAATCATGACTTTGCCCTTTCTGCCAAAGCACTGCTTACGCTTGATACTGTCAGCAATACGGTTGCCGTACAGCTCTATGATGCGAAACTCGGTGAACTCACCATTCCTGACTTTATCCTCAAAAACATCATTGACCAATGTGTCAGCCAAACAGACAACGTTTCCGTGAAAAACGGATTGGTTTATGTACGTTCCTCTTTCGATTTTGACATCAATTCTTTTATTCTCAATCTCACTTTTCAGAAGTTTTCTATCGGTGACGGTTCCGTTACCTGTCAGACCAACAGTCTCGCCAAAGAGGCTCTTTCCGCTCTTGCGGAGGCTCTGAAAACTTCCGAAGGACGTCAGCGGCTCGGTGAACTTTTTCATGCCGCCTTTTCACTTGACGACCTGAAACGCTTTCAGCTTGACAAGATAGAAGATCTCCTCCCCGACCGGAACGACCTCCGTGAAATCAAAGACCATATTCTTTCCCGTTTCTTTGAAAACGCATAAAACAAAAACGGTCATACTTTTGAAGTACGACCGTTTTTTTCTTATCTTCGGGCGGGCTTGATTTCTCCGCATCCGATTTTTTCCCCTGCGTCTCCGCCGGGCTGTGAATGAAAATCATCACTTTCCGCATGAATCACAACCGTTTTACCAATGACATCTCCCACTGTAAACCTGTCTGTAAATACCTGCATATACGCAAATCCTTTATTCGACAGAAGGGGCGGCAAATCTCCGTCATGCATCGGGTGGGGCTTTTTGTCGGGATTGAAGTGTCCCTTGGTTTCGGGAAAGTCCTCCCCTTTACAGCTCTCTCCGTCGTGAATGTGAAATCCGAAAAATCCTGCCTTGTTATATTTCGGCAAACCCTTGATGTTTGCCGTCACAAGCACGCCGTTTGCTTTCTGCTGAAACTGCACCCTGCCTGACAGCTTTGGTGCGTCGCTGTCTCCCCTGACCTCTGCCACCGCATTTCTTGGCATACGGTCATGTTTCATATTCATAGCATCATCTCCCCTGTATATATATGATGCACTGTCTGAAATTATGTGACAATTTTACTGTATCATACAGGGGATTTTTCTATTCATGATGTTTCGCACACTTCTCACAGCAGCCGTCACAGCTGCCGCAAATCCCGCCTTTTTTCTTCTTTCTGACAAGATACACAATATCCAATACGATAATCCCCGCAACTACTGCAAGAATCAGGATTGTCTGATAGTTTTCCGTCAGCCATTCCAGCATATAATCCCTCCGTTCACGCTTTCACGGGTCTCAGGGAACGTCTTTGACTTGCCGGTCTGAACAGCAGGAAACACATCAGTCCCAATACGGCAAGTGCCGCAATCAATCCGACAACCTGTACACTGCCCGTAAACAGCAATCCGAACTGATAAATCATCAATGCCACTGCATAAGCAAACAAACACTGATAACCTACGGCAAACAATGTCCATTTCGGACTGTTCATTTCTCTTTTGATCGCACCGATCGCCGCAAAGCAAGGTGCACACAGCAAATTGAATGCCAAAAATGCATAACCCGCCAACGGTGTCAGACCTTTGAAGTCAAGCACTCCGAATACTCCGACTACTTCCTCTTTGGCAACCAATCCCATGATCGTTGCAACCGTAGCGGTAGACTCTCCAAAGCCCAGAGGTGCAAAGATCCAACAGATTGCATTGCCGATGGCTGTCAGAATACTGGTTCCGTTTTCACCGAATTCCTCGAAATATCCGAATGTTCCCTCATTCCATCCAAATGAGTTTCCAAGCCATATCAGTACCGATGAAAGCAGGATAATGGTTCCTGCCTTTTTGATGAACGACCAGCCACGCTCCCACATGGAACGCAGAATACTTCCCACTGTCGGCAAATGGTATGCCGGAAGCTCCATTACAAACGGAGCCGGCTCTCCTGCAAAAAATCTCGTCTTTTTGAGCATGATTCCCGAAATGATCACTGCTCCCACGCCAAGAAAATACGCACTCGGAGCTACCCACCATGCACCGCTGAACAATGCCGCTGTCAGCAAGGCAATAATCGGCAGTTTGGCACCGCACGGAATAAATGTTGTTGTCATAATCGTCATGCGGCGGTCACGTTCACTTTCAATCGTTCTTGATGCCATAATTCCCGGAACGCCACAGCCTGAACCTACCAACATAGGAATAAACGATTTACCTGACAAACCGAACCGTCTGAACACTCTGTCCAGTACAAAGGCGATTCTTGCCATATAGCCGCATCCTTCCAAGAATGCCAGAAACAAAAACAATAAGAACATCTGCGGGACAAATCCCAGCACTGCTCCTACACCGCCTATGATTCCGTCAAAGACCAAGCCTTGCAGCCATTTCGGTGTATTGGCAAACAAAGGTTTCAAAAGTGCCGGAATTCCCGGAATCCACACTCCGTAATCTGCCTGATCCGGAACACCTTCGGCATCATCATCCGTTGCTTCGTCATAAACATCCGTAAATGTATACTCTATGTCATGTTCATCAAAATATTCCGCTACCGAATCCGCATACATTCCATACGCTTCATCAAAATCTCCGAAACTGCCGTCCTCTATGGCATCATAAATGTCTGACGCTCCTGTGACATCTGCGTCAACTGCCATTTTGATCTCATTTTTGAAGTCATCTGTCCAGATAGTTTTCTCTGCATACTCGTCCATAGCAGAATCATAATCATCCTGACCGATTCCGAACAAATACCAGCCGTCACCAAATACACCGTCATTCGCCCAGTCCGTCAGAACCGTTCCCAAAGAGTCCCCCCATGGCATTGGTACAGGCATCATCACCACCGAATAGACCAGAAACATCACTACAATAAATATCGGCAATGCCAATATTCTGTTTGTCACTACTTTATCAATTTTATCCGAAACCGTCAGGGCTTTGCCGTTTTTCTTCTGATAACACTTCTTGACCAATGTTCCGATATATTCATAGCGTTCATTGGTAATGATACTTTCTGCATCATCATCCATTTCCTTTTCCGCTTTCTGAATATCCTCTTCGATATGGGCAAGCTGTTCTTCATTGATTTTCAGCTTTTCCCTGACCTTACTGTCACGCTCAAAGATCTTGATGGCATACCATCTCTGCTGTTCTTCGGGTCTGTCATGGAGGACTGCTTCCTCTATGTGTGCAATAGCGTGTTCTACCGGTCCCGCAAATGTATGCTGCGGTATCGGTTTGGACGATTCAGCCGCTTTCATTACGGTACTCACTGCCTCATCCAGTCCCTCATTTTTCAGAGCAGAAATCTCTACTACCGGACAGCCTATCGCTTTCGACAGCTCCGCTGTTTTGATTTTATCTCCGCTTTTTCGCACAACATCCATCATATTGATCGCTGCTACAACCGGAATTCCCAATTCTAACAGCTGTGTCGTCAGATACAGGTTTCTCTCCAAATGAGAACCGTCTACGATATTCAATATGACATCCGGCTTTTCATCTGTCAGATAGTTTCTTGCGACAACTTCCTCCGGTGTATAGGGCGACAGCGAATAGATTCCCGGAAGGTCTGTCACCGTCACTTCCGAATGTTTTTTCAGCTTGCCCTCTTTCTTCTCCACCGTTACGCCCGGCCAGTTACCCACATATTGATGGGTACCTGTCAGGGCATTGAACAGCGTTGTCTTGCCGCAGTTCGGGTTGCCTGCCAATGCAATTTTTATCGCCATTTTCTTTTTTCCTCCTATTCCACTTCAACGATTGCAGCGTCATCTTTTCTGAGTGTCAGTTCATATCCCCGGATATTGACCTCTATCGGATCGCCCAGCGGGGCTACTTTACGGACAAATATTTCTGTTCCTTTGGTAATGCCCATATCCATCATTCTTCTTTTGACAGCTCCGCTGCCGCTGAGTTTTACTACTTTAACCATTTCGCCTACTTTTGCGTTTCTGAGTGTCTTCATACTTTCCCTCCTCAAACCATGATTTTCTGTGCCATTTCCCGACTGACAGCTACTCTCGTATCCTTGATACTGACAATGATATTGCCTGCGAATGTATTCACGATACTGACACAACTGCCACTGACAAAGCCCAGATTTTCCAGATGCTTTTTCACTTCGGGAGAACCATTGACCTGTTTGACAATTCTTTCCTCTCCCATATCCGCCAATGCCAAAGGCATCATGCAAATTCCCCCTTCCACAGCAATTAGTTCAGATTAACTAACCCTATATAGTTTATTACATCTAATCCGATTTGTCAAGTATTTCATTGCAAAAAATAATCTGTGAACTTTCAAAAAAGCTCACAGACCATTTTATTCGGAAAAATTGCCGTTTATTCTATACCGACAAATGTGAAATCTTTGTCCTCTATTGCCGTTTTCACTGCCTGTTCGTCAAGCTCTCCCGACAATGTCAGCACTGCCGTTCCCTTTTCATGACTCACAACCGCACTTTCCACAAACGGAAGCTTTTCCAGTGCCTTTTTGACGGTTGCTTCACAGTGACCGCACATCATTCCTTCAATTTTGACTGTTTTTTCCATACTGATTTTCCTTTCTGTCATTACGATATTTTTCAGAGTCTTTCGTCTGAACGGCTTGTCATGCTTGGCATCATGTATCTTCAAAAAATTCAGACGCAATGCATTCATACACACCGTAAAACTGGAAAGACTCATCGCTGCCGCTCCTATCATGGGGTTCATCTTCCATGCAAACAGTCCCGCTGCCAACGGAATACACACCATATTATAAAAAAATGCCCAGAACAGGTTTTCATGAATATTTTTCAGTGTTCCTCTGGACAGACGAACCGCTGCCGCTGCATCCGTTAGTGTACTGTTCATCAGCACAACATCTGCACTGTCAATCGCCACATCTGTTCCTGCACCAATGGCAATTCCTATATCTGCCCTTGTCAGGGCAGGGGCATCATTGATGCCGTCGCCTATCATGGCAACTTTTCCCTGCTTTTGCAGCGAACAAATGATTTCTTCTTTTCCTTGCGGAAGGACTCCTGCTATCACGTCATCCACTTCTGCAAGACTGCCTATCGCTTTTGCCGTACGCTCATTATCGCCTGTCAGCATGACAACATGAAGTCCCATGTTTTTCAACTGACGGACCGCCTGTGCCGAGTCCGGCTTGATGGTATCCGCTACCGCAATGATTCCCAGCAATTTTCCGTTATCTTCAAAAAATAACGGTGTTTTTCCTTGTTCCGACAATTTTTCCGACTGATGACACCATTCATCGGGAATTTTTACAAGACTTCGGATATACTTTTCACTGCCTCCATGCAGTTGACGGTCATTCCATCGTCCTGTGACACCATTTCCCGTCAATGCCGAAAATTCTGTCACTTCCGCCATTTTTATTTTTCGGCTGTCGGCTTCGGCAATTATCGCCTTTGCAAGCGGATGTTCACTTTTTTGTTCCAGTGCTGCCGCTGCGGTCAGCAATTCTTCTTCACTGCACCCGACAGGACAAATATCCGTCACTTTCGGTTCTCCCGAAGTAATCGTCCCTGTTTTATCCAGAGCAACTATCCGGATTCTTCCTGTATTCTCCAGAGCCTCGCTTGTCTTGAAAAGAATCCCGTTTCTTGCTCCCACACCGTTTCCTGCCATAATTGCCACAGGGGTAGCAAGTCCCAACGCACACGGACACGATATGACAAGCACTGAAATTCCTCTTGCCAAGGCAAAACTTACGGTTTCCCCTGCCAGCAGCCATCCGGCAACCACTATCAATGCGATCCCTATCACCGTCGGCACAAACACGCCTGAAACTTTATCGGCAATTCTGGCTATCGGTGCTTTCGTAGCAGCCGCATCGGAAACCATACGGATAATTTGTGCAAGTGTGGTATCTTTTCCCACTCTCGTTGCACGGCATTTTAAATAGCCTGATGTGTTCAGCGTTGCCGCACTCACTTTGTCTCCTGCCGCTTTATCCGAAGGAACCGACTCTCCTGTCAATGCAGATTCATTGACAGCACTCGTTCCCTCCAGCACAATGCCGTCTACAGGAATACTCTCTCCGGGACGGACAACAAATATATCTCCTGTCTGCACTTCTTCGATGGATACTTCTGTTTCTTCACCGTCACGCCATAGTGCTGCCGTTTTCGGTGCAAGTTTCATCAGGCTTTTCAAAGCATCTGTTGTTCTGCCTTTGGATTTTGCTTCCAGCATTTTTCCGACAGTGATCAGTGCCGGTATCATTGCCGCCGATTCAAAATACAGCTGATGATGATACATTTCCATCAGTTCCGAAACGGCTGCTCCGTTTGTCAGCAGTCTGCACATCTCGTAGAACACATACACACTCCATCCGAACGAAACCGAGGAACCCAATGCAACCAATGTATCCATATTCGGTGAACCGTGAAACAGGGAACGAAATCCATTGACAAAAAACTGCTGATTGATGATCATCACTACTGCCGCCAGAATCATTTGTGTCAGTGTCAGTCCCGCAAAGTTTCCCGTGAAATATGACGGAAGCGGAAAGCCCCACATATTCACGCCCATTGTCAGATACATCAGTATCAGCAGAAATACCGCCGACCATATCAATCGTTGTTTTAATTTCGGTGTTTCCCTGTCCTGCAGTGCCTCCTCCTCTGCGGAAAAACTCTCTGCATGAGAAGTGCTGTCCGATGCTCCTTTGACTTTCGCACCATAGCCGGCTTGTTCCACTGCCTGAATAACGGCTGACGGTGCCGCTTTGCCTTCCACACCCATAGAATTTGTCAGGAGACTCACCGAAACCGATTCCACACCCTCTACTTTGGAAACTGCTTTTTCTACCCTTGTCTGACAAGCCGCACAGCTCATTCCTGTCACAATATACTGCTTCAAACCAATCATACGCCTCCTTTTTAAACAACTGCAATATCGTTATACCACAAATACAAAATTTTTTCAACATTTATTTGCTTATCCGTCTCGGAAGTGTTATAATAGGTTTTCGAGGTGGTTATATGAACACAAGTCAGGCTGTGGAACACAGCATTATTACCAAATACAAAAAAACGCTCTTTCACCGCTTTATCGGAGCGGTAAAGGATTATCGGCTCATTTCACGGGGCGACAAAATCGCTGTCTGCATATCGGGCGGCAAAGATTCTATGCTGCTGGCAAAACTCATGCAGGAACTTTCCAGGCACGGAGACTATCCCTTTGACATGGAATTTATTGTCATGGATCCCGGCTATGCTGTGCAGAACCGTCGGAAAATCACGGACAATGCCGCTATTCTCGGAATCCCTGTCAAAATCTTTGAGACCGATATTTTTGATTCTGTCGTCAATATCGAAAAAAATCCCTGCTATCTCTGTGCCAGAATGAGACGGGGACATCTTTATAAATTTGCTCAATCCCTCGGATGCAACAAAATCGCTCTGGGGCATCATTTTGATGACGTTGTGGAAACTATTTTAATGGGTATGCTGTACGGGGCTCAGGTGCAGACCATGATGCCTCGCATTAAAAGCACCAACTATCCCGGCATGGAACTCATCCGCCCTATGTATTATATCCGGGAAAAAGATATCCTTTCCTGGAAAAATTACAACAGGCTGGAATTTTTGCAGTGTGCCTGCCGCTTCACCGAACAGAATGCTCTTGCCGACGGTACGGGTACTTCCAAACGTCAGGAAGTCAAACAGCTTATCAAAGAAATGAAAAAAGTCAATCCTCAGGTTGACATCAATATTTTCCGCAGCGTTGAAAGAGTCAATCTCAGTACCATTATCGGTTATTACAAAGAAAACGAGGAGCATCACTTTCTTGAAAACTTCCAATAAACTTTTTTCCAACCTGTTTTTTGTATCGGGAATTGCCGTCTTCTGCACACTGCTCTGGGGAACCGCTTTCCCTGCCATAAAAATCGGCTATCGCCTGTTCCGGCTTGACAGCGGTGATATTCCCTCTATCCTGATTTTTGCGGGAGCCCGCTTTGCCGTTGCCGGTTTAGTGGCTCTTGCCGTCGGATTCCTTTGGAAGCCAAAAGCCATGCTTCTGCACAAGCAGGATATTCTCCCTGTTTCTGTTCTGGGACTTTTTCAGACGTTTTTACAGTATCTTTTACTGTATATCGGCATTGTACACGTCTCCGGAACAAAATCTTCTTTACTGACTTCTGTTTCCGTGTTCGGCTCTGTCATTTTATCCGCTCTCCTGTTCCGCTCGGATACCCTGTCTGTCCGTAAAGTTTTGGGCTGTTGTGTCGGGATTGGCGGTATTGCTTTCATGTCCTTGTCCGGCGGTGATTTAGGCGGTTTTTCCCTTGCCGGTGACGGTCTCGTTATTTTATCCAACCTTTCGGGGGCTGCCGGCAATGTTATCAGCAAAAAAATCGCTCCCGACAGAAATCCTGTCCAGATATCCGGCTGGCAGCTTGTTCTGGGCGGCTCTGCACTGATTCTTACAGGTCTCACTTTTGGCGGGACTCTCACTTTTTATGATGTCCGATGTTTCGGGATCCTGCTCTATTTAGCTGCTATGGCAGGAGTCGCTTTCATGCTCTGGACATTCCTGCTGTTCCACAACGATGTCAGCAAAGTGGCTGTTTTTAATCTGCTCATTCCTGTATTCGGTACAATGTGGTCAGGCATTTTTCTGGGTGAAACGATCTTTACTCCGACAAATATCCTTTCCCTGCTTCTCGTATGTTCGGGCATTTTCCTTGTCAACTTTCCTTTCCGATTTAAAAAAGCACCCCGTATCAACAACTGATACGGGGTTTTTCGTCAGTGTCTCGCACGGAAGGACAGGCAGTCGGTACACTGTTCCATTGACGGCTCTGATTCGTGCGTGCCGATCTGCACACGCTCCAATGAGCAATAATCTTCATTTTTGCAGTGATAACGACACTGTTCTACTGTACACTGGACACATCTGTTGACATTTTCCATGATTCTTTTCTCCTTTGTGCCGAAAGTATCGACAGTCATAGTTTGCCCTGCTGTTCAGATGTTTATACATCAAATGAACCATTTTTTCTCTCCCGAATACAATGTATTAGCAGATGATGATTTTTTAAGATAGATTCGTGGAGGAAAAATTATGGCATCAATTAACAGCTTCGGTATTATCGGCGGTGACAAACGTCAGCTTTACTGCGGAAAATCCGCCGCTGAGGATGGTTACAGCATATCCGTCAGCGGCTTTGAAAAGTGCGGTACAATGATGGGACTGCAAAACAATGATATCAAAACCACTCTTGACAGGGCAGATGCCATCATTCTTCCTCTGCCTGTTTCCAGAGACGGTATGACGCTTCATGCACCTCTTGCCGAAAAAACGCTTCCTCTTGACGAGTTATTTGACATAATCGGAGACAAACCTGTATTCTGCGGCATGAAACAAAAACTGCCTTTTCAAAAAGATACGATTTTCGATTACAGTACCAGAGAGGAATTTGCCGTTGCCAATGCCGTTCCCACAAGCGAGGGAGCAATTGAAACGGCTATGCTGGAATATGACGGCACCATCAATGCTTCGGAATGTCTTGTCACAGGCTACGGAAGAATCGGGCGTGTTTTGGCGGATATGCTTCAAGGACTCGGTGCGGATGTGACGGTCAGTGCAAGAAGTCTCAAAGACCTTGCCTTTATCCGTGCAAAAGGTCTGAAAGCTATTGAAACGTCTGCTTTGCATGGCAGTTACGACATCATTTTCAATACCGTTCCGCATCTGATACTGGATGCTCATACTCTCGCCAGAATTGCTGTCAATGCTCTTGTCATTGACCTGGCCTCTATGCCCGGAGGCGTAGACTTTCAAGCAGCTGAAAGACTGCCTGTCAGGGCGGTTCATGCTTTGTCTCTGCCGGGAAAAGTCGCTCCCAAAACTTCCGGAATCATCATCAAAAATGCCGTTTACAACATCATCAGGGAGGAAAAGCTATGACTGCGGTAAGAGTGGGCTTTGCGATGTGCGGTTCGTTCTGCACGTTCTCCAAAGCCCTTGAACAGATGGAAAAACTTGTCAGTCTCGGTTATGAAGTCATACCGATCATGTCTTTCAATGCCTGCACCACTGACACCCGTTTCGGAAAAGCGGAGGACATTTGCCATACAATAGAGTCCCTTTGCAACAGAAAAATTATTGGCTCCATCAAGGATGCGGAACCTATCGGTCCCAAAAAAATGACCGATATTATGCTCGTTGCACCCTGCACAGGAAATACTGCCGCAAAGCTTGCCAATGCCATCACAGATACCCCTGTCACAATGGCTGTCAAGTCTCATCTGCGTCAGGCGAAACCTGTTGTGATTTGCATTGCTTCCAATGATGCTCTCGGTGCCTCCGCACAGAATATCGGAAAACTGATGAATACACGTCATTATTATTTTGTCCCCTTTACACAGGACAACCCTCTGCAAAAGCCCAACTCGCTTGTGGCGGATTTTTCCCTGATTCCCGGGACTATCGGACTGGCTCTTCAGGAAAAACAAATACAGCCTGTTTTATGCTGAAAAAAGGCAGTACAGAATTTTTTCTCTGTACTGCCTTTTTTCGGATTTTACTTAGATGCGTTTGCCGGCACTTTATAAACGGTATTGAAATCAATTTTGATATTTTCATCCTCATCCGCAAATTTTGAAGGATACTGATTTTTATTTTTGCCGTCATTAAAGATAATATAGGCATCCTTATAATGCTCGGGAATAACAAAGGTATATGTACCGTCATCCTGCTTTGTCATGGAACTGCCCGGCCAACTGGAAAGCTCATCTGTGCCGTCAATAAACACATAGGCACAAATCGTATCGCCCCAATCTTCCGGCTTCTCAAAGGTAACCGTTCCTGCAATATTGGCTGCGGAAGATTCCTGACTGCCGCCTAACGGATTATTGCCGAACAGTACAAAATAAGCTACTACGGCAAGTGCCAGAATCAGCACAATAATGATAATAGCCGGAACAATCGCTGTATTTTTTGTCTGCGGTGCCGTAACCACATTGACTCTCTGTCCTTTGATTTCCTTACCATCAAACTTCATCGGCTTGACTTCCACATTTTCGGCCTTCTGCAAAATATCATCTTCTGCATTATTGTTTGCAGAGCCACCCATTTTGCCCTGATACATCTCTCGTTTCAGTTTCTTGATATAGGATGTCTGGTCAAAGTTCGGATCGGTGGGAACCTGCTGCGGCGGAAGACTTTCCAGTCTTTCACCCGTTGCCGTCACCTCTGTGTGCTGCTGCTCAATTGGCTGCAGCGGCTGTGACGACCATTGTCTTTGCTGACGAGGCTGTCTTGGCGGCTGCTGTTGTACAGGCTGCTGCGGCGGACGCTGCTGTTGCACGGGCGGCTGCATAGGCTGCTGCGGCTGTACAGGCGGCTGCTGATTGAAGTCATTCGGGTTGGA
>DEFH01000002.1:7272-7502 GCA_002350705.1 Ruminococcaceae bacterium UBA2857 | reverse complement strand
GACGACCACTGTCTCGGCTGACGGGGCTGTCTTGGCGGCTGCTGCTGTTGTACAGGCGGCTGTATAGGCTGTTGCGGCTGTACAGGCGGCTGCTGCTGATTGAAGTCATTCGGATTGGATGACCATTGTCTCTGCTGACGAGGCTGTTGTATGGGTTGCTGCTGTGGCATCGGCTGCGGCGGACGCTGCTGTTGCACAGGCGGCTGTTGATTGAAGTCATTCGGGTTGGA
>DEFH01000002.1:0-7267 GCA_002350705.1 Ruminococcaceae bacterium UBA2857 | reverse complement strand
GACGACCACTGTCTCGGCTGACGAGGCTGCTGTACAGGTGCCGACGGTTGCTGTACAGGCGGCTGCTCTTTCTTTTGCAGAACAACTGATGGTTTTGCAGGCTGCTGCGGAACATTCACCTGAACATCTATTTCGGGCTTTCTGACAGACGGTGCCGCACTCTGGACGGGTATCTCAACGGAAATTTCCGGCCCGGAACGCTTTGGACGGGCTGCTTCCGGACTGTTAATGTCGGGAAGGGCATTCGTTACCTCTTCATTCTTGATAGGAGAAAGGGGGACTGCGGGTGTATTTCTGATTTCCTCCACCGTAATTTCACGCTCCAGCTGCATGGGCGGAAGAACCGTTGTTTCTTTTTCCTTCGGGAGCGGTGTCAGAGGAACAGCGGGTGTATTGGCAATTTGCGAAAGCGGCACGGGCTTATCCAGCTGCATAGGCGGCAGCGAGCTGTCATCTCCCGAGGGCATTTCGGGGAGATTCTCAATATTATTATTCACCTTATCCGACAAATCCGTCTGCCGATTTCTTGTAACGTTTCTTTGCTGGAATTTTCCAAAAATACTGTTTTGCTGTGCCTGTCTTTTAGCTTCCTCGGCTGCCAGTCTTGCCTGTTCGGCAAGTCTCTCCTGTTCCAGACGGGCAGCTTCTTGGGCAGCTCGTTTTTCTTCTTCGATTCTTTTGGCTTCTTCCAGCTTTCTGGCTTCTTCCGCTGCTTTGGCTTCTTCTTCCGCACGGAGAGCCTCTTCGGCTGCAAGAAGTTCCTGTTCTATTTCTTCTCTGGTCTTGCCTGTTTTCACGCTGTAGCCGCAAAACGGGCAGTCCTGTCCGTTGTTGACGATCTGATTTCCGCAACCCGGGCAGTCTATTAACAATGCCATAGCAAAAATCTCCTTGTCCGTTTAATTTTACGTACAAATTCAAGTGCAAATTGTACATATATTTATTTATTATTATATTATATATTACAATTCACGTCAATATTTTTAAAGCAAAACTACCAATTTTATCACAATTAGCTAAAAATCCGCTGTATTTTACGGCAATTATTACCCATTTTATTTTTTGCCGCGTTTTTTATTGTCAGATACAGCTTTTTGTTTTTCATGTTCGTTTTTTGCTGCGAGCTTTTTATGATAATTTTTAATTGCACGCATTTCCTCGGCTGTCAGTTCTCTCCACTGTCCCGGCTGTAACATTCCCAGTTTCACAGGTCCTTCTGCCGTTCTTTTCAGCCTTGCCACTTCCAGGCCTACCGCTTCGCACATTTTGCGTATCTGACGGTTTCGGCCTTCTTCCAGAACAATTTCCAGAACGGTTCTGTCCTGCTCACTTTTCATGACTCGAATCGCTGACGGCATGGAAGGTCTGCCGTCCACCATGACACCCGTTGTCAATGCGGTAAGCTGTTCCTCTGTTATCCGCGGGCGAACCGTTACACGATACGTCTTTGCAAAATGCGTTGACGGATGGGTTATCATATTCGCAAAATCGCCGTCATTCGTCATCAGAAGCAATCCCTCCGATTCCCTGTCCAGACGACCTACATAAAATAATCTTGCCGGTATATCATCTACCAGTTCCATGACACATTTTCTGCCGCCCTCATCATTGGCTGTTGTAATATATCCTCTCGGCTTATGCAGCATGATATAATATTTTTTGGCATCCTTTTGCAGACTGATTTCACGTCCTGCCACCGTAATTTTATCTTTCGAGGGATCCGCTTTTTCTCCGAGAACCGCTTTTCTGCCGTTCACCGTAACAGCCCCTCTTTCTATCAGCTCCTCTGCCTTGCGTCGGGATGCGATTCCGGCATCGGCTATAATTTTCTGAATCCTGATTTTTTCCATTCTCATACCAACCTTTTTTATGAATGATAAAGGCAGCTCTCCGCTGCTACAAGCTTTGCTGACGCAATCATCCTGCCGTTCAGATGATACTGCACTTCTCCCAATACTTTTCCCTTGCTGACGGGGGCATATACAAAATGCGGCATATACACTTTTTGCACCACTGTTTCTTCTGTTCCTTTTAAAATTACCGCACTGCACGGCTTTTCCGGCACCACTTTGATATGCTCTTTCTGTGAGCCTGCCACAGGCATTTCCCATATCTGCGGCTTGTCCGAAAACGACACCTTTTCTGTCATCCTAAAGCCATATTCATACATTGCAATATGGTCGTTCCAGTCGTCACCGTCATTCAGTGTGACCGCCACCAACCGTACACCGTTACGCTCTGCACAAGAAGTCAAAGTACGCCCTGCCTTTTTTGTAAAGCCCGTCTTAATGCCGATACAATCCTCATACAGTGACAGCAGTTTGTTATGATTCCTGTAAACCTGTGTCTGATTTTCCGGAAACACAAATGAAACGCTCATACTTTTTTGCGAAACAATATTTTGAAACTGCTCATTCTTCATGGCATAACTGCAAAGCAGTGCCATATCATACGCTGTCGAATAATGCATTTCATCATCAAGCCCCGAGGGTGTGACAAAATGTGTATCATTCATGCCCAGCTCGTGAGCTTTTGCGTTCATCTTTTCGGCAAACTTTTCCTTACTGCCTGACACTGCGATTGCTATCGCATTGGCGGCATCATTGCCCGATACCATCATCATGCCTTTGACAAGCTCCGAAAGTTTCAGTTTGTCCCCCACTTTCAGATACATACTCGAACCTTCGGCAATCATATTGTATGTGAAAGTAACTTCCTTATCCGACACAGCCGCCTGTTCCAGTGCCAAAATCGCTGTCATCACTTTGGTAATGCTGGCAATCGCCCGTTTTTCATGTGCCGCCTTTTCATACAGCACCTCTCCGCTGTCGGCACAGTACAGCACCGCTGACAATGCCGACACCTGCATTTCCTCTGCACTCACCGTCAGCGATGAGAACATCATCAGCACTGCTCCTATGATACATATCATTTTCCTGTACAACAAATAAAACCACCTACCCTATTCTGAATATATGCACAAGGCAAGCGGCTTTATCACAATTCATAATTCATAATGCATAATAATAAAACGAATCACATTTTTATTACACTTTGGGATCTTCCAGACCTGTCGTATCTTCTTTGACAACGCTTTCGGGATGTTCTTCGGATTTCTTGTCCTTGTCTTTCTTGAAGAGACCGACAATTTTATCAAGCACATCCGGCACCATTCCGATTGCTCTGTCTTTTGAATCCTGATAGGCTGATATATTCAGCAGTTTCACTTCTCCGTTATAAATCGAGATAAATGCCAATGGGGTAATTGTCACACCGGCTCCCGAACCGCCTCCGAATAAATTTTCCGAATCAGGCTTTTTGGAATTGAATTCCGAACCGCCTGATGCAAAGCCATACACTACCTTTGAGACCGGAATAATGGTTGCTCCGTCTGCTGTTGTAATGGGCGTTCCGATGACGGTATTGACATCTACCATCTGCTTTAATTTATCAAGAGTCGTATCCATCAGACCATTAATCGGACGTTCACTCATTCTTAACACCGCCTTTTTTATTTTAGTATAATATAACTTCCTGCAAATTGCAAGATTATTGTCTGAGTTTCAAAAAAATCTTTATACTGCCGATAAGGGCTTCCACTGCCGCTATCACCGCAAAAACAGGAACAATATGCACATCCAGTATCAGACATACCTGTGTGTGCTCCGCCTGAAATCCCGCATCGATATATTCTTCGTGTCTGCGTAATTTTGTGTGCCGGTCAATCATGGACACCAACGGATAAATTGCCGAACACGCATAACCGTATTTCATTGCTGTGTCAGCAGGATCCTCTCCCGCTACCAGCAAATCCAGACGCATTCGGGAAATCACCAGATGTCTCCTGACAGCATCCGCCAATTTCAATATCATTGTCACAATCTCTTTCAGCAGTTCAATAACTCCTTCCAAACCGTTCTTTTTCGTAAACTCCCGGACAGGATTTTTCTTTTTCGTTTTTGTTTTTATTCTACTTTCGGACGGCTTGGTTTCGGAGACTTTCACAGGTTTCTTTTTGGGGGGCTTCGGATTTTTCGGCAAAACCTTGAACACGGGAAACAAATATCCCATTCTGAGCATCACTTCATCCCGATATACCAATTTTACACGGAACGGACAGAACAGTATGAAAAATATGATAAATACCAGCACTAACAGTATAACCTGAAATACTATCATCATTCATCACCTTGTTCTTCTTCATTCGGCAGCGGCGGAAGTTCATCCAATGAGGAAATATTGAAACACAGCAAAAAATGCTCTGTTGTTCCGTAGACAAGCGGTCTGCCCGGCAGTTCCAGTCTGCCCTTTTCTTCAATCAGTTGTCTTGCAATCAGGCTCGACACCACACCCGAACAGTCCACACCTCTGACCTGTTCAATAAACGCCTTGGTTACAGGCTGATTATAGGCAATAATTGCCAACACTTCGGATGCTGCCTGTGAAAGCGGTGAATTTCTCTTAATGTCCATAACCGCCCTGATATCATCTGCATATTCTTCTGCCGTGCACATCTGATAACTGTCATTCAGTCTGACGATTCTGATCCCTCGCTGTGCTTTTGCATACTCCTCCACCAGTCCGTCACAGATACTCACCGCCTGCAACATTCCGATATTTAATCCCTGGGCAATCTTCGACAGCTCCACAGGTGTTCCGCTTGCAAATATCACTGCCTCTGCTGCATTTTTTAATTTTCTTTCTTCCAACGCTTTCCGCCTCCGAATGCCATTTTCAGCTTGATTTCTCCGTTCTCGTCCTCTGTCAGCAGCACTCTGTCAGCCTTTATCAATTCAAGTATGGCAAGAAATACCGCTACTAATTCACTTCTGTCCCGGACTTTCTCAAACATTTCTCCGTATCTGATACTTTTTCCGCTGTAAAGCTGTTTCATCACGCCTATAATCTTGGAACTGACCGAAACAACTCTTCTCTGTACAATCCCCGAAAATGCCTCTTTTGACGGCGGGATTTTTGCCTTTCCCCTGCCCACAGCCGCCATATAAGCCCCTGTCAGGCTCTCAGGCTCATGCTTTCTGCGATACGTCATATCTGCCTTGATTTTCATTGGCTCTCTGCAATAGCTGTCAAATTGCATATGCTTCGACAATACTTTCGCAATTTCCCTGCATTTCCGGTACTCGATTAACTGTCCCGACAGTTCTTCACGCATTTTTTCGCCCTCGTCATACTTCGGCAGCAGCATTGCCGATTTAATCTGCACCAATCTTGATGCCATTGACAAGAACTCTCCCGCAATATCCAGATTTTGTTCCTGCATCAGTTGGATATGCTCCATGTACTGCTCCAGCAGCTCTGAAATCTGTATATCACAGATATTTAATTTGTTTTTCTCTATCAGGTGCAAAAGCAGGTCAAGCGGCCCTTCAAAGACATCCAATTTATACGAAATCTGTTCCAACGGCATACCCTGTCACCATGCCCACGAAAACGGCAGTGTCGTCAGCCAGTTAATGCCGTTATACAGCGTTCTCTGCACAGGAGAAAGAATTCCTCCCAGTGCTCCTGACATCACTATCACCAGAAATCCTATGGTAATATACATCTGATACTGCTCTATCTGACGAATCCACTTGTCAGGCAAAAATGCCATCAGTATTTTGGAACCGTCCAATGGTGGTATCGGAATGAAATTGAATACAGCAAGGCTCACATTGATCATTATCAGAAATTCAAAAAACAGCAATACATAATAAATCGGATTGGATGCTTGTATATAATATAAATCCGGATGGGTTTTGATCCAGATTGTAAGAATCCCGTTTGACACCAGTCCGGCTGCAATCGCTGCCAACAAATTAGCTACCGGTCCTGCCAGTGCTGTCAAAGCCATATCTCTTTTCGGCTTTTTAAAATTTCTCGGATCCACCGGTACGGGTTTCGCCCAGCCAAATCCTATCAGCAGTATCATGGCTGCTCCCATATAATCAATATGTGCCAAGGGATTCAGTGTCAGCCGTCCCTGAAACTTTGCCGTTCTGTCACCGAGTTTGTTCGCTACAATACCATGTGCCCACTCATGCAGGGGCATTACCAGGAAAATGACCATCAATGATGAAATGATATAAACAATCACCGAAAGAATATCCACATTTCCTGAACGAAGCATATTTAAAAGCATTTTCTTTCATTCCTTTCCCATTATTTAAAAAACACCAACCGAGAGAACACACTCCAAGTTGGTGTTTTTTGTCAGGTGTCAGTTTTGATTATTCCTCAGACGCTGCCTTTTCATCAGCCTCGTCCTCGTTATAGTCAAATTCAAGCAGTTCATCGCATTGCGGACATCTCATACTGCCTTCATTGAGTGAATCTTCATCCAATCCGATCGTTGTGCCGCAGGTCGGACAGGTCACTTCATACGCCGTATCCTCGTTTCCGCCGCAGAATCCGCAGTCACAGTATTCGTCATCTTCCTCTTCCTCGTCATTCAGAAAATCCTCTATATTGGAGAGGTCTTCGTCAATGGCATCGATCTGGTCACAGACATCATCATAACTCTGATTCAGCTGTTCCACTTCCTCTGCCATCTCGTTTACAAGGTCAATCAGGGCTTTCAGTACTTTGTTCTGCCGATCGTTCATGTCAAGTTCCATGCCGTCAAACAAGCCCTTGACATACGCTGCTTTTTCACTAATATCCATTTCCTTTTCCCTCCGCTGATGAATTACGCATGATTCATTGTGCATTATTATGCTCTTGCCATGTACTCGCCTGTTCTGGTGTCGATCTGAATCTTGTCGCCTTCGTTAATAAACAAAGGTACTTTGATTTCCGCACCTGTCTCCAGTGTAGCCGGCTTGGTTACATTGGTAGCGGTATCGCCTTTGAAACCCGGATCTGTCTGTGTAACAGTCAGTACGACAAAGTTAGGCGGCTCTACGCCAAATACGTTGCCTTTGTAAGAAAGCACTTTACATACCATGTTCTCTGTCACAAACTTGAAGTTGTCGCCCAGTACACTTTTATTAATCGGTGTCTGCTCATAAGTCTCATTATCCATGAAGTAGTACAGGTCACCGTCACTGTAAAGATATTCCATATCTTTTCTCTCGACAAATGCTGTCGGATACTTATCGTTCGGGTTGAATGTTCTTTCAACCACTGCACCCGTAATGACATTTCTGATTTTTGTACGGACAAATGCCGCACCTTTACCCGGCTTTACGTGCTGGAACTCTACGATGGAAACCACCTGTCCGTCCATTTCAAACGTAACGCCATTTCTGAAATCGCCTGCTGTAAT
>DEFH01000023.1 GCA_002350705.1 Ruminococcaceae bacterium UBA2857 | reverse complement strand
CTACTTTACAGGGGGCGGTTCAATTTTTTCATTGCCGTTGGCTTTTTCTATCCATGACGGCTGAACTTTCCTGATAGCTGAACCTGCAACCAATGACTTCCAAATTTTTCAATTTGCCAATTCCCCCATATATCATGCAAGTTTATATAATCCAACTTGCATACTACAACCCTTTTTTTCTGCTGTAATATATTTATAATGGGTAGTTAACATTCCCCTGTCATGGTGACAGGGGGCGGCTGTCACTCGACACAAACACCTGTCCCTTGTAAGTGACTTTCTCTTTTTTCGAGTGTCTTATGCAAGTTTTTTCAGCTTGAACAGCAGCGTACTTGTACCGCCCTTTTCACGATAACGCTGTTCTGTTTCAACCAGTTTTGCCCTGCGTAAGTCCCTTATTGCTCTGCGGACAGTCGATTCAGATAACTTCAATTCTCTTGCAATAGTGGGTATCGCCGGAAAGCACTCGTTGTTTTTGTTTGCTCTGTCGGCAAGATATATATAAACCGACACAGCTCTGTGGGACAAATCCATGTCGTATAAAAAACTTAATCGGCTCATTTTGGGCTCACCTCGGTTCCGGATTTCTTCGGTGAACACTTCAAGCCTTTTTCTGCTGTTTCCTCAAACAGTTCTTCGTTCTTCGGGGCAGTTTTCAGTGACGGCTTTTTTTCTTCCATCTGCGGTGGGGGCGGTTCGCTCTCTATCTCTATCGGGTAACTCTCTAAAATACTGTCGATAATCTCTTTCTTGTTTGCATAACGGACAGGGCGGTTTCCGTTTTCGCTGACAGTATAGGGTTCTTCAAACTTTATTCCCCACTCGAAAAACAGTTTCAGCCTGACTTTCATCGGATAGAAGCCTGTTTTCATGACGATAAAAGTGCCTTTCGGGAGCGATTTCAGTTCATCGGGTGTCATCAAAGGTCGCTCCATCATCTGCAAAGATTGGGACGGCTGATCTTTGCTTTTACTGACGGAGCCTGACATCACTGTACGGCTGCCGAGAGATTTTGACAGTATCTCCGCCGATGAACTGTTCGGTGCAAATCCTCCAAACAGCATTATCTGCGTGTTGTCAATGATAATATCCGCACCCTCTTTGCCGTAATTCTTTTCAAGCTGTGCGAAACTCTGTATGATGGGAACTATCTGCAATCTTCTTGAACGGGAGGCAGAAAACATCATTTCAGCCGATTCTATCTTGGGCAAAGTTCCGAATTCATCACAGAAGAACACACAGCGATTTTTCAGTTTGCCACCGTTCTCGTCTGCAACAGACAGTATTTCTCTATACAACTGCTGTATTATCAGCGAGATCATGAAGAATGTGGACGGATTTTCTTCGGGCATTACAACAAAAATAGCACTCTTTTCACTGCAAAATCTTTCCGCATCTATGTCCGACTCAAAACATAGAACCTGCTCTAACTCCGAGTCCAGAAAAGCATTCAGCCTTGAAAGTGCGGTACTCATAACACTTGCCATGCTCTGTTCGGCTGTGTTCAGAGCTGCACCCGCAAACCATTTCGCCTTATGCGTGTCGGGTAGAAGTTCCATCAACTGCTGAAATTGGTTCTTGCCTTTCTTGTTTGACGGTGCAAGAAGTTCCTGAATGATTTTGAAAACGGACACTATATGCCGTTCTTCCGGCTCACAAAATTCCGAAACCAACAGTATTGTTGCTGTCAGTAAGCCCTCTGCCGCATCGTAAAAATAAGCGTTCTGTCCGAATGAGCCTGCATCCATGCCCGACAAAATAATCGTCTTTGCTATGATTTTTGCGTATTTTTCGGACTTGGATTTATAAACCAACTTGTCGGGATTTTCTTTGTACAAGTCGATATATTTGTTTACCAAATGAAGAAGATTGTTTCCATTTGAGCGTGTCGGATTTCGCAAATCTATCACCGAAACATTGTAGCCGTAATATTTTTCGGCTATCGTTCCGTAATTTCTTACCACATCGCCCTTGGTATCGGTTGAGAGGAATGACATTCCTGTTGCACAGGCATATTCGATACAAGGATATAACCAATAAGCCGTTTTTCCTATGCCTGCTGCACCGACCATGACCGCATGAACATCTCCCATATCTACAAGTGCAGTTGTCGATTTGCCTTTTGATTTGCACCCGACTATCAATCCTTGTTCTTTGGGCAAGTTTTTCCCTTTCCTCCACTCGTCAGGATCAAAAGGAATTTGCTTATAGGTTTTGTTTATCTCTCTGCCTGTTGCCCAGCGAGCCGTTCCGTGCTGACCGTTGCCGACCGTTTTGTCCTTGATATTCAGCGAATAATTTTGACTGTAAAAGTTGATAGCACACATAATCAACAGCATTATGCCGCCCACGATTATCAAGACTGTACCGCCTGACACTGCGTTTCACCTCCGTTGTTCCTCATTAACAAATCCTCATTCCAGTCTTTGTTATACGGAATGAGGATTTTGGTTGTTATATCTGTATCTTTCAGTTTTTCCAGAATTCTCTGATTTGCCGCCTGTCCTGCCTGATCGTTGTCGAAACACAGATAAACATTTTTTATCTGCGGATTGTTTTTTAGGCACTCAAACAATACTTTATCTGCCACCGAACAAGCCGCCGCATAGCTGTGCTGTTTCCAGTTCTGATGACTGTGCATTGAGATAAAAGACATCATATCTATGGGAGCCTCGAACAAAAACAAATAGCTGCTTTTGCCGTTCCAGTGAAAACTGTACTCCGGCTGACTGCCTACAGCGTTGCATTTGAAAGGATTTTTTGTTCCCGTACCTCTCATGTTCGCATGACGGGGAGTGCCGTTTTCATCATATCCAACGAACACGGCATTGTGGTAATCTGCCGATTCGTAAACCATATTCTGCCTGACAAACTCCTGCAAAACACTTTTATCAATTCCTCTTGTCATCAGCAAATATGCGAATACCCTTTTCATGCTGTCATTTTTAGGCGGCATTTTCAAATCTTTTGGTTGGTGTTCATAATGTTCTTTTTTCGCAATAGGCTGTATATCAGCATTACTTCCCAACAGCATTTGCACCGCTTCAACATAATTTTTCCCATAGAATTTGCGAACAAAATCTATCGCATCTCCGCCTTTCTGTTCGTACTGATGGAAAAATAAATTTCCTCGCAAGGTAACTTTCTGCTCACCATCAAGCCACACAAACTCCGAACCAGATTTCTTGACTGTTTCCCCATGTTCCTCTAAAAAATCTGCCAAGTTCGTTTCCCTTGCACGATTTCTTTCTTCTTCCGTGAATTTGACATATCCCATTTTCAAGCACCTTCTACTGTTTCAAGCCGTGAGCCTGTTTCTTGTCCTGAATTTTCCTGTAAAGTTTGCGGTCAACTCTACTGTCGGCAACGATTTTGTTTTCATCAATCCTGTCCTGCAATATTTTCCCAAGATATTTCAGAAGCTTTAATGTCCCCGTTGCCGCATAATGATTTTTGTTTCTCTCTATATTTTCAAGGAATTTCTGTGCATAGATATTTCCGTTGGCTGCGGAATTTTTCAGATATTCAAGGGCTTTTTTGAAATCTTTTTCAACACCGTTGCCGTAAAAATACATCTTTCCAAGACTGAACATGGCATTGTCATTGCCAAGTTTAACAGCTTTTTCAAAGTATTCCTTTGCCTTCTGCAAGTCGATTTCCGTTCCGATACCCTTGAAATTCATCTGACCGATACGGTAATACAGCTTGTCATCTGCCATATCTTTCTCAATTTTCAAAAATTCCTGATAGGCTTTTTTAAACCAATCCTTTGATTTTTCTTCATCAATGACTGTTCCGATACCGTCACGGCACATTTTTCCGAGTTCATACTGTGCATAGGCATTCGGCTTTTTGGAATCGCTTGCGGCAATCGTGTACAGTTCAAAGGCTTTTGTATCGTTTTGCTGAACCCCCTGACCTCTGTCATAAAGTCCTGCAAGAGCATAGGCGGCAAATGGATTTTGCTTGTCAACAGCTTTCTGATACCATTCAGCCGCTTTTGAATAATCCTGCTCAACACCATATCCGAGAGCATAAAGTTTTCCTATTCGATACTGCAAATATGACGGATTTTTCTCTTTCGGCTCTCTCTCAATAAAAAGCCGATACGCTTTTTCAAACATTTCCTGTGCTTTCACTTCGCCCTTTTCACAGCCAAGTCCCGAAAGATACATCTTTCCCAAATCATACACAGCAAAGCCGTTGCCGTTTTCCGACTCTGATTTCAGCAGTTCCATAGCTTTTTCAAAGTCGGGTTCATGCTCTTTATCTCCGTAAAGATATGACCTTGCTTTTTTATACTGCTCTGTCCACCATGTCTTTTCTCTGCCGAAATATTCGGGAGGAGGTGTCGGCACATCATATTCGGGCGGCATTGGCAAAGGCATATCTTCCTCAGTTTCACCGATTTTTTCTCCGTCCTCATCTGCATTTGCAGGCGGCTTATCAGCTTTGAAAATCTTCAGAGCCTCTTGGATAATCGCATTCTTCATAGGCTTGAACTCATTATTGGACACCAACGGAATCCTCTGCGGCATGGCTTCGGTATAGATTTTCAATGCACTTTCTTTCTGCTGATACCACA
>DEFH01000009.1:39662-68382 GCA_002350705.1 Ruminococcaceae bacterium UBA2857 | reverse complement strand
TTTAGACAATGGGTAGTTCACATGTTTGTCGCTGTGCATTATTATAAAAATGAGAAGCTAAAAAGAAAGGCGGTGTGGAAATATGGATGTGGCCGAAACCGTTCGGGCTGCACAGCAGGGCGATAAATCTGCTATTGAAGCATTGTATAACGAGTATATCGGGGAAATATACACCATTGCCAGAACATATTTTCCGAGACACGAAGATGCTCAGGATGCGGCACATGAAATATTTGTGGTAGTGATACAAAAAATAGATATGGTGAAAAAGCCGGAATCCTTTCATATCTGGTTGAAAAGAGTCATCACGAACCGGTGTGTATCTATGGTTCGTAAAAAGCATGATGAATTATTGGAAGAGGATAATTCTTTTGAGAAACAGGAAAGAGATATTTCTGAGGTCATTCCCTATGAAAAGCTGGAAGATGATGAAAGAAAAGAAATTCTTTTCCGTATTGTGTCGGAGCTTTCCGAAAAGCACAGATCAGTGATTTTGATGTACTATTATTCCAATATGTCTGTGGAACGTATTGCAAAATCACTGCACATCAGTGAAGGCACTGTGAAAAGCCGTCTGAGCTATGCAAGAGCCAAAATTCAAAAAAGAATCCTTGCCTATGAAAAAAAAGGTGTCAAACTTTACAATATGAATATGCTCAACTATCTTGGTCAGATCATTTCCGGTCTTGCGGAAAAATCACCTATGACAGCCAATTTTTCAATGATAGCGAATACTATGGCAAATACGGTTTCATCATCTGTGGGGAGTCTTGCTTCTGCCCATATATCATCTGCTTTAAGCACATCTGTTGCTCATACAATCAGCAATGCAACTGCCGCCAGAATTTCCGCTGTTACTTCTGCCGTTGTGGTTGCCACCTGTATCGGTGTGACACAGCTTCCTTCCCCCGAAGCACAAAAGAAAGATATGCCTGCTGTAAGTGTTGTTTATGAGCGTGACATTAGTATTGTGGAAGTGACAGTTGTTGAAACCAGTGAAGTTCAGACAACAATTGTTGAACCCGGTATTGTTTACGAGCCTACTGTCATTTACGAGACCAGTACCGTTTATGAACCGACTACGGTTTATGAAACCAGTAATATTTATGATACCAGTATTATTCATGATACCAGCGTGATTGAAAATACAATAATGCAAACCAGTACTGTTTATGAGACAAATGTGGTTTATCGTGACAGCGAGCCGAGTATTGTTTATGTTGAAGCGGAACAATCCTCTGTGTCAAAAGACCACAGTGTTTTTCACTATGAAGAAGATAATATGTTCCGTTATAAAGTCTATGACAATGCCGACGAAGCGACACTTGTTTCCGTGACAAATCCCCCGCATGAACTTATGGAAGAGTTGGTGATTCCTGATAACATCAATGATATTCCTGTCACCGCCATAGGACAGAGTGCTTTTGAAGGGCAGAGTTTTTTTCGGAATGTAAAAATTGGGGATAAGATAGAGGATATAGGACGGTCAGCGTTTGCCTGCTCGGAACTGAGAGCAATAGAATTGAATCCCCAAATTACCCAAATTGCTCCCCGTACTTTTGATGGATGTAAAAATCTGCAAACGGTTACAAATGCCGATTCTGTTGAGACGATAGAATATCAGGCATTTTCCTGCTCCGATTTGCAGGAATTTGATTTTGGCTCCAATTTAATTTCTGTTGATTATTATGCGTTTCAATCGTGCCCCAATCTCCGAAAAATAGTGATACCTGCCTCTGTGGAGTATCTGGACGCACAATTTACGGGAGGTACGTTTCATGAAACAAAATTATTGGATGAGCTTGTCATCAATATTGATATGGAACATTTTGAAGAATTTCCCTATGTCTATGAAGCGTTGCAGAGAGTGATAAAAAATACAAGAAATACTCGTCTGATATTCAGAGGAAATGTTACGGAATTCTTTGCAGACCGGAACGATTTCAGGGGGTTCTTTGAAGGTATCAGAGAATATACGGAAACCGGCAGAAATCTGTATATGATACTGCCCGACAATATTACCAAAATAGGAGCAGCTGCTTTCCGGAATCTTACCGAACTGATATCGGTCGATATGCCTGACACGGTTACGGAAATCGACAAAGAGGCTTTCTGGAGTTGCCGAAAACTGGAGGAAATCATTTTGCCGCAGAATCTGAAATTTATTGGCAAAGAGGCTTTTTATCAATGTACGTCACTGAAAGAAATCACATTGCCGGATGGTTTGGAACGGATTGAGGCAGGAGCATTTGACAGCTGTAATTCCCTTGTCGGGATGACGATTCCCGCAAGTGTACAGTATATCGGAGAGAATGCTTTTCCGCACAGTGATTTTGTGATTTATGGATTTCCTGACAGTTATGCACAGTACTATGCGGAAAAATATGAATTGCCGTTTGTCTCTGTATCCCAATCGGAAAATCAGGAATCATAGTCAATTGAATTTGTGAGGTGATGTATTTTGAATCTGTATGATGCGTGTGTAACCAATATTCTGCTCTGTATCAATGAAAGCTTAAAGACAAAAAAATCTGTCAGTTTCAATGATGTGACGGCATCTCCGAAATGCAGAAAATATTCCGTCGGTGATATTGGAAAGGCATTGGAATTACTGAGGCGAAACGGTCTGGTAAAGGCAAAGTCTCGTTTCGGATGCAGTGAACTGCTGGAATTTACAGCGACAGGCATAACAGAAGCCGGACAGGAATATCTCAAAAAGATTAGGGGATAACTTTGCCGCATATGCTGAGACAGTGCTTATTTGCGGAGAAAGCCTGATTTTGTAAGATATTGGTAAAAAATGCTGTATTTTTGTGGAATAGTGTGGTATAATATGAAAAAATGCAAAACAAGGAGTTGATTTTATGAATCTGGAACTGATTGCAGACAGATGGATTATAATGGAACCGTTTACGAAATTTTTGTTTGTTTTCATGCCGCTGGCCGCAGTGATATTTCCGATTGTGAGAAATATCCTTGTGAAAACAGGCAAAAGTCTGAAAATCTGGGTGATTTGCAGTTTCATTCCGCTGATATTATGCGGAGTACATCTGATTCTGAATTGGTGCGGCAGCAATACCTATCTAATTCTGGACATTTTTTGGGCACTGTATGTAGCAGCAGTCTTTTTTCCGCTGATGACACCGTTGTGCAGGAAAAAAGCAGCCTTTCATATTGTATCGGTGATTTGTGCGGTGGTTGTCTGTACAGGAACATTGTTTTCATTTGTGCTGCTGGGGTCTTTACACGCAAGAATAGTGAATTTTTCCCGTATGTCCATGGTGGACTCTTATCATGCCCTCATTGCGGAAATGAAACATTACTATCCTTTGAATGAATGGAAACAAATTGATTATGATGCGATAGATGCGGAGCTTCTGCCAATGGCAGAAAAAGCACAGCAAACCGAAGATTATTTTCTTTACAGTGAGATGCTGGAAAGACTTGTCTATCTTACATATGATGGTCATTTCGGTGCTTTTCTGACGGATTCCGATAAAGGACTGGAAGATTATATCATTCGTCATATGCAGTATAATTACGGAATGATTGTATATCCTGTTTCAGACGGAACGGTACGGGCATTTATGGTGGAAGAGGGAAGCGAGGCTCAAAAGGCAGGTATTGCCGTTGGAACGGTGATTACTGCCTGGAACGGCAAGCCAATATTGACCGCCATTAAGGAAACCGCCAATACCAATATTCTTTACAGTAATTATCCTGTACAGGAAAACGAGGATTTCATACGACCATTGATATTGTCTGTATCGAGCGGAGAAAAAATAGAGGTCGGTTTTCTTGACGCCGGCGGAAATGAAAAAACTGTCAGTATTACAGGAAAAGAAGAGTATTTTACGAGGCTTAACCAAGCGATTGACAGACTTCTGCACATTCATTACAATGAAGTACCGGAAGATGTGGATGGTCTGGAAAATTTCAGGACAAAAATGCTTACCGACAAAGTGGGATATATGCGTGTTGCTCAGGAAGTACATGATACGTTTTTGGATGCAAAGTCCTATGTCCTGGGAAATTATCCCGAAATACAGGAAATTGTCCGAAACAGACTCAATGAATTGAAAAGTCGGGGAATGGAAAAACTGGTACTTGATTTAAGAGGAAATCTTGGCGGTAATCCTTATATCAGTACAGCAATAGCGTCCATGTTCACGGATAAGAACACATTCGCTTTTGTTTACGGCGGAACGGCAGACCATAGAATGAATATGAAAGTGGAAATGAATGGCGAAGGCACCTTCAAGGATTTGCCTGTCGTGGTGCTTGTCAATATGACGTGCGGAAGTTCGGGAGATTATCTGGCAGATATGATGGGAAAATATGACGATCATGCGAAGGTGGTCGGGATGACAACTTCCATGAATATCGGTCAGGCAGTAGGAGTCAAATGTATGCTTCCGGGAAACTGTTTGGTTGCTTTCCCTGTGATACATTCTCTGGAAGAAAACGGCGATTATGCTATCGACACAAAACCCGACAGAAAAAACCGTGTATCGTTTGACGAGAAAATTCCTGTGACGCTGGAGCTTGCAACAGCTCTCTTCGACGGGCAGGGTGATCCGGAACTTGATGCAGCGGCTGCCATGTTTGATGAATAAAAAAACGGTTCTCTTTTGGAAAGAAAGAGAACCGTTTTTATTAAATTGTACTACGAACAGGTGAAGAACTTGAACAAAAAATGAATAAACTGTAAATTTTTGGATTCTGTTTTTTATTCCGCTTCATTTCCAAAATCTGTCGATTTTTTCTTCTGTTTTCGATAAAAAATTTTTGCGGAAGTCAAGAAAATATTGAATTACAGCAGAAAAAGTGTTATGATAATAAAATATAGAAAAGGCGGTGCAGGAATGAAAAGATGGGTGATTTCAAAGCCTGATAAGGAAAAGGTACGTGAACTGACCGAAAAATATGGGCTTCTGACCTTTACGGCAGTACTCCTGACAATCAGGGGCATTACGGAAAAAGAGGATATGGAACGATTTTTTTCGGAATCGGATGAGCTGAGCGATCCGTTTCTGCTCAAAGACATGGACAAGGCTGTCAGGAGAATCAAAAAAGCTGTGACAACAGGTGAAAAAATATGTATCTATGGGGACTATGACTGTGACGGAATTACAGCAACTGCACTGCTGTATTCCTATCTGGAATCGGTTTTTGCGGATGTCATGTACTATATTCCCGACAGAAACGAAGAAGGCTACGGCATGAACAAAAAAGCCGTGGACAAGCTCAAACAACAGGGAATAGAACTGATTGTGACAGTGGATAACGGAATTTCCGCCATTGAGGAAATTGCATATGCCAATACGCTTGGCATTGATGTTGTGGTGACAGACCACCATAAGCCGCAGGACATCATTCCCCGTGCCGAGGCTGTTGTGAATCCTCACAGAACAGATGATACGTCGCCGTATGAAGACTTTTGCGGAGCGGGACTTGCTTTGAAGCTGGCGATTGCCCTTGACGGAGAAGCCGTTTCCGTGATGGAGAATTATGCGGAGGTGGCGGCGATCGGAACAGTGGCAGACTTGGTGCCGCTGACAGGCGAAAACAGAACCATCGTCAAAGCCGGTTTGAAAAATATTCCCAATACGGAACGAACGGGATTGTCAAGCCTGATTGATGTGTCAGGCATTGAAAAGGTCAATGCAGGTAATATTGCTTTCCGTATTGCACCGAGAATCAATGCGTCGGGCAGACTGAGTTCTCCGTATGATGCACTGAAGGTCTTTCTGACAGAAGATGATGAGGAAGCCCTGACGATCGCTGAACTGCTCAACAGGCTCAACGGAGAAAGACAGTCCATCGAAGCAGAAATTTTTGAACAGATATGCGGTATGATAAGGGAAAATCCACAGCTTTCCTATGACAGAGTACTGGTGCTTTCCTCGAAGAACTGGAATCCGGGGGTGATAGGAATCGTGTCCTCGAGGGTGACGGAGCTTTTCGGAAAGCCGTCTGTTATCATTTCGGAGGATGGGGACATCTGCAAGGGTTCCGGAAGAAGTGTGGCAGGTTTTTCATTGGTGGATGCCATTTTTGCCTGTTCGGATTATCTGGATAAATTTGGCGGTCATCCTATGGCGGTAGGTTTCAGCATTGAAAAGAAAAATATCGACAGTTTTCGCAAAGCCCTCAATGATTATGCCTATCGGGAAGAAAAAATGCCTTTGGCATCCGTTAAGGTGGACTGCAAGCTGAATCCTGAAACACTGGTACCGGATATGGTGCGTCAGCTTCAGTATTTTGAACCGTTCGGCTATGGCAACAGCAAACCTGTATTTGCTTTGTGCGGGATGCGTCTGGATAAAATCATTCCTCTTTCCGAAGGAAAGCATTTGAAATTGGCTGTTTCCAAAGGCCGTGCAAGGCTCAATATCATGAAGTTTTCGACAACGCCTGCGGAGTTTCCCTACAGAGAGGGGGATGTTCTGGATTTTGCGGTATGTCTGGAAATCAATGTCTATCAGGGCAGGGAGAATATGTCATTTCATGTCAAGGATATCAGGCTGTCGGAATTTGACTGTGAAAAGGCAATGTATGATTTGCAGGATTATGACGCATACAAGAGCGGTATACTGACAGCGGCACTGTCAGACAAACTTCCCGCAAGAGAGGAATTCGCTGCCGTATATGTCTGTCTCAGGAAAACAAACCGTTCGGTTTATTATATCGACTCGCTTCTGTATGAAGTTCATGCGGAAACGATAGGGGCTTTCAAGCTGCTGATGATTCTGGAAATTTTTTCCGAAAGAGGATTGATAGAATATCGGAGAGAACTTGACAGGCTGTTTATCAAAGTGTTGCATATAGGTGTAAAGGTCAATCTCAATGCCTCGCCTGTATATATAAAATTAAAGGAGGATATCATTCATGTCGGACAACAAACATAAATTTTACCAGGATTATCATGAGTTGGTTGAGCTGATGAACAAGAGCGACCACAGCTATGATTATGGGCTTGTGGAGCGAGCGTATGAGTTTGCCGACAGAATGCACGGCGACCAACGCAGAGCATCCGGAATTCCGTATATTCTCCATCCTACTTCGGTGGCGTGTATACTGGCGGAACTGGGGATGGATTCACAGTCGCTGGCAGCCGCTCTGCTGCATGATGTGGTAGAGGATACCCCTGTTACACTGGAAGAAGTAACAAAACTTTTCGGAGCGGAAATTGCAGGACTGATTGACGGTGTAACGAAACTCGGTAAAATACCGTATTCGTCCCGTGAGGAACAGCAGGCGGAAAATATCCGTAAAATGCTGATTGCCATGTCGAATGACATCAGAGTGATCATCATCAAGCTGGCAGACAGACTGCACAATATGCGTACAATTGATTGCATGAAGGAACAGCACCGCAGAGACAAGGCTCTGGAAGTCATGGAAGTATATGCACCGATTGCCCACAGACTCGGTATCAGGGCAGTCAAAGAGGAATTGGAAGACTTGTCGATCCGTTATCTTGATCCTGTCGGCTATTCCGAAATCGAGAAACAGTTGGAAGCAAAAAGCTCTGACAGAATCAACTTTGTCGCTCAGATCAAGCAGACGCTTTATGAAAGACTGAAAGACGAGATCCATAATGTCTATATCGAGGGCAGAGTCAAAAGTATACACGGCATTTACAAAAAGACCTATATGAAAGGTCGTACCATGGATCAGATCTATGATATATTTGCCGTGAGAGTGATTGTCGATACCGTAGCAGACTGCTATAATGTGCTTGGCGTGGTGCATGATCTGTTCAAGCCTCTGCCAAACAGATTCAAAGACTATATTTCCACCCCTAAGCCGAATATGTATCAGTCTTTGCATACCACCGTTATCGGCAAAGAGGGAATTCCTTTTGAAATACAAATCAGAACATGGGAAATGCACTATACGGCTGAATACGGTATTGCGGCTCACTGGAAGTATAAAGAGGGCATTACCAAGAAAAATGCTTTGGATGAGCGTCTGGCATGGATCAGGAAAATGCTGGAAAATCAGAGCGACAATGATTCTACGGATATTGTCAGAACCATCAAGATGGATCTGGCTCCCGAAGAAGTGTTTATTTTTACACCGAAAGGCGATGTCATCAGCCTGCCCAACGGTGCTACTGTCATAGACGTTGCCTATGCGATTCACACAGAGGTCGGTCACAGAATGACAGGTGCCAAAGTCGATAAACGAATCGTTCCCATTGACTATAAAGTGAAAAACGGTGAGATTGTTGAAATTCTCACAACAAAGGAAAGCAGTGCGGGACCAAAGAGAGACTGGCTGAACATTGTCAGAACAAGCGAAGCCAAAAGTAAAATCCGTCTGTGGTTCAAGCGTGAAAAGCGTGATGAAAATATCGCAGAGGGTAAGGCACAGCTGGAAGCGGAGTTTAAACGGCTCAGTATCAATGTACCCGAAAAAGAACTGGAAGAATTCCTGTCGGATATTATTCACAGACAGAACTGCAATAATCTGGAAGATTTCTATGCATCCATTGGTTATGGCGGTGTGCAGCTCTGGAGAATTCTTCCCAAAATCAAAGAGGACTATTTCAAAAAGTATGCCGAACAGGAACAGACGGCTCCTCCTGTGGTTATTACAGAGCCTGCCAAGAAAAAGGTCAGCAGCGGTGTGCATATCGAGGGCATAGATGACTGTCTCGTGAAATATTCCCGATGCTGTAATCCTCTCCCGGGAGATGATATTATCGGTTTTATTACAAGAGGTTACGGTGTATCTATCCATAAGAAAAGCTGTACCAATGTTCCGAAAGATTTGGAAAACGCTCCCGAACCCGATCGCTGGGTGAAAGCAGAGTGGGCAGACCATATCGCACATGAAACATTCCAGTCTACCTTGCAGATTATGGCGGCAGACCGCACGGGACTTCTTGCGGATATTACGAATCAGCTTTCCGCCATGCACCTGTTTATCCATGCTCTCACGTCAAGAGAGTTTAAAAACGGTATGGCACATATCGAAGTATCGATTACAGTCAACGGCATTAATCATCTGAAAATGGTCATCAGCCGTCTGAGCGGTATTAACGGCATTGTGTCGATAGAGAGGAATTAATATCTATGAAAGCAGTCATACAAAGGGTTTCATCATGTCAGGTAACTGTCGGCAGTGATACTGTCGGCAGTATTGCCGGCGGTTTTCTGATCCTTCTGGGAGTGGAAAGCGGTGATACCGAAAAAGATGCGGAAAAATTAAGTGCCAAAATATCGGTTTTAAGAATCTTTACAGATGCGGATGATAAAATGAATTTGTCATTACAGGATATTGACGGAGAAGTACTTGTCGTCTCGAATTTCACGCTGTCGGCAGACTGCCGCAAGGGCAGACGCCCAAATTTTATCGGTGCGGAAAAGCCTGAGAGGGCAAACGAACTGTATGAATATTTCTGTAAATGTATGACAAAAAACGGCATTAATAAAGTGGAAAAAGGTGTTTTTGGAGCCGATATGCAGGTGTCGCTTGTCAATGACGGACCTGTGACGATAATTATCAATTCGGGGGATTTGGCATGATAAAAATAGAGTGCTTTCCATTGGGAGAGATTGAGGCAAACTGCTATTTTGTGACGGATCCGGAGGCAAAAGTGTCTTTGCTTGTCGATATGGGAGACGCTTCCGGTGAAGTCGAGGAAAAAGTCAGACAGTTTGGTGCGGACAGGCTGCAATATCTGCTTCTGACACACGGACATTTTGACCATATCGGCTATGCCGCACAGATGAAGCAAAAATTTCCTAATATGCAGATTGTTATCGGAAAAGAAGATGCGGACTTTACGAATGATGACAGACTGAATCTGGCAGGACATTTTGGTTTAAGGCAGGAGCATTTCACGGCAGATATACTGGCGGAAGAGGGCAGTGAACTTGCCTTCGGCACAGAGACCGTCAAAGTGCTTGCCACACCCGGACATACAAGGGGCGGGGTATGCTATGTGCTGGGAAACAGCATTTTCACGGGGGATACCCTGTTTCGGGGAAGTGTCGGAAGAACGGATTTCCCGACAAGCAGTACTCCCGATATGCTCCGTTCCGTGAAAAAACTGGCGGAACTTGACGGAAATTATCATCTGTACTGCGGACACGGTGCAGATACAACGCTTGACTTTGAAAGAAAAAATAATATGTTTATGAGAGAAGACAGCTATGACAATCTATATTGACCATGAGTTTCACTATGAAACGGAAAATCTGGTAAGACTGTTTTTTCCGAATGAAAAAATCACAGTGGTGCATGAAATTCCCGAAAACAAAGAAGAACCGTTTGTGATTTCTTCTGTGAAAAACGGTGAAATTTATGCAGAGTTCCGCAGCGAAAGCGGCAGATGTTCATTTTCCGATACGGATGCAAAGACGATTGAAAGAAAAATGGCAGTATGCCTGTATGACGTGCTTGTCAAAGTGACAGGCAGAAAACAGCCCTGGGGAATTCTGACAGGTGTCCGCCCCATTAAATTGTTCAGACGGTTGTCTGAGAGCGGCGGCAGGAAATATGCCAAAGATTATTTTATGAATGAACTGCTGGTGTCAGAGGAAAAAACAAATTTAAGTGCGGTAACAGAAGAACATGAAAGAAAAATCCTTGCTTTGAGCAGGCCAAGGTCTTTCAGTCTGTATATTTCGATTCCGTTTTGTCCGTCGAGATGTTCTTATTGCTCGTTTGTGTCGCAGACGGTGGAGAAATCTCAAAAACTGATAGAGCCTTATTTAGAACTGCTTTGTCAGGAAATAGCATACACAGCCGAAATTGCCAAACAGTGTCATCTGATATTGGAAAGCGTCTATATCGGAGGCGGTACACCGACCACGCTCAATGCGGAACAGCTTGCAAAACTGATCACAGCAGTCAACCGGAATTTTGACAGGAGTACCTGCCGTGAATTTACGGTGGAGGCAGGCAGACCTGACACCATCACCAAAGAAAAATTATCGGCAATCCTGACAGGCGTTGCAGACAGGATCAGTATCAACCCGCAGACACTCAATGACAGTGTGCTGGAAGTTATCGGCAGAAAACACAGTGCCGAACAAACCATTCAAGCCTATCATCTGGCAAGGGAAGTCGGGTTTCGGCATATCAATATGGATCTGATCGCAGGCTTGCCGACAGATACCGTGGAAAGCTTTACGGATACACTCGATCAAATATGTGCCCTGTCTCCCGAAAGCATTACCGTTCATACACTTGCGATGAAACGTTCGTCAAGGCTGACACAGCAGGGCAGTCTCCTTGATACGGACAGGGAAGTGCCTGCGGCAAAAATGCTGCGGTACTGTGAGAAAAAATTGGCCGAGGAAAATTATCATCCCTATTATCTGTACCGTCAGACTCGCATGGAAGGCAATCTCGAAAATGTCGGCTGGTCGAAACAAGGCTATGACGGCATTTACAATGTATTCGTCATGGACGAAACGCATACAATATTGGGGTGCGGTGCAGGAGCCGTTTCCAAATTAAAAAAACCGCTTTCCGAAGAACTGTCAAGAATATTTAACTACAAATATCCGTATGAATATATTAACGGCTTTGAAGAAATGCTCAAAAGAAAAAGGCAGGTGAAGCAATTCTATGATGAACTGGCTGAATACCTATCGCAGATATGCCTGTGATATTAACCGAATCAATGAACAGGCAAAAAGTGATGCGAAAGGTTTTGTGGAAATGACCGAGGAAGTTTTTCACAGTGATTTGCGTTTGATTGTGGAACAAATTCTGACGATTCCTGTCAAAAGACATATTCTGTTGCTTTCGGGACCGTCAAGCAGCGGCAAAACCACCTCTGCTCAGAAGCTTGCCGAGGAATTCCGCAAAAAAGGCTGCGATGTGCAGCATATTTCCATGGATGACTTTTATCTGGGTGTCAAGTATATCAAAAAACTGCCCAACGGCAAACCGGATTTTGAATCCATAGACGCTCTGGATATTCCGCTCATCAAGCAGAGTATCCGACAGCTTTCCGAAACAGGCGAATGTGTGATTCCAAAGTATGACTTCAAAAACAGCTGCCGTGCAGACGAACAGCAGCATTTGCAATTATCCTCCAATGCCGTGATTATCATTGAAGGGATACACGCACTGAATCCTGTATTCAGTGACGGAATGGGGGACGGCACTGTCACTAAAATCTATGTCAGCGTCAAGCAGGGAATCAAAAACAATGAGGACTATGTGCTGACACACAGGGAAATCCGCTGTATCAGGCGGGTTGTAAGAGATTATCATTTCCGTGAGGCACATCCGGCTTATTTATTGGATATGTGGAGCGAGATCGTGGACGGTGAAAAAAAATATATCCGTCCGTATCGATACACCAGCGATTTTACCGTCAATTCCATACACATCTATGAGCCGTGTCTTATGAAAGAACCGGCTGTTCGGATTTTGGAGCAGGTGAGCCCTGAAAGTGCCGTCTATGACACGGCAAGACATCTGATAGAATCACTCTCTCGCTTTGAAAGTATCGACAGCAGTCTTGTTCCCCAAAATTCCCTTCTCAGAGAGTTTATCGGGGGCGGAAACTATGCTTATTAATGCAATTTCCGGTGTATTTTTTTGAAAATCTATTGAAGAATCGGAATGGAAATGTTATAATAGGCTTGCAAAAAAATTTGTTATAAAGGAGATCACGATTATGGGTATTTTGGAAGATGTACTTTTGAATGCAAGATCAGCAGTGGATACTGTGGGCAAAAAAGCCGGCAAGGTGATCGATATGTCAAAGCTCACACTTGCAGCAGCCGATATTAAAGCCGAAATCTCCAAAAAATATGAAATGCTCGGCAGAGTGACCTTTGAGGGTGAAACGACCGGCAAGGACTACAGCAAAAGTGTTGCCGAAATCGTTGCGAAAATCAAGGAACTCAAAGCAGAACTGGAATCTGTCAATGAAATGATTGCGGGTGCCAAGAGCAAAACCAAATGTCCTGCTTGTGGCAGCTACAATGTCAAAGGAGCCGTTTTCTGTAATAAGTGCGGCACAAGACTCATTCTCAAGCCGCTTGATGAGGACGAGGAGCTTTCCGAAGAAGATATTGTGGACTTCACAGAGGATAATCTGGAAGATGACGATATGAGCGTGAATAAGAATAAGTAAAATCAGGCAGCAACACATTCTTTACACCGTATGACTGTATCGTCATACGGTGTAAAAATTCAGTATATCTGTAAAAACACTCCTGAAAGGAAGTGCTTTAGTGTCGAAAGTGAAACAAGAGAGGAAATCTCAGTCATTCCTGAAAGGTGCGGCAGTGCTGGGTGCCAGTATGATTGTTGTTAAACTGATGGGAATGGTCTACAAGATACTACTCTCGAATATGTACGGCGGAGTGGGAACGGGATTATTCAATGCAGCATATGCCCTGTATAATCCGCTGTTCATGCTGTCAACGGCAGGCTTCCCGATAGCAATTTCCAGAATGGTGTCGGAAAGTGTGGCAAAAAAGCGGTTCCGTGACGTAAAGCAAATACACAGAATCTCTGTACCGATATTTGTGGCAGCAGGCTGTGCGTGCTTTCTGGCGATGATATTCGGCAGCTTTATTTATGTCAAAATCATCAAGGCAGACAATGCGATTTTTGCTTTGCTGTGCCTGTCTCCGACTATCTTTTTCGGATGCCTGATGTCCATCTACAGAGGTTACTTTGAAGGCATGAGAAATATGACACCGACAGCGGTGTCTGAAATTATAGAGGCAGTCTTTAAACTGTTTTTCGGGTTCACGGCATCTGCTGTGACAATGAAACTGTTGAATCAGCAGTATCTGAATACAGGCTATGTCCTCGGAACAAAATGCACCAGTGCCGCAGAAGCCGAAAATGTGATTATCCCTGTGGCGATTGGAGCGGCCATTACAGGCATTTCACTGGGAGCCGTGTTTGGCTTTCTGTATCTGTTTGTGAAGTATAAACGAAGCGGTGACGGTATCACCAAAGAGGAACTCCGTCTGTCACCGCCCCCTCGAAAACGCAATGAAACACTGAAAATAATGGTGAAAACCGCTATCCCTGTAGGTCTGGGTTCGATCGTAATGAGCCTTGCGGATATGGTGGACGCTACCCTGGTGCAGAGAAGAATTGACAATATCATGCAGACAAATCCAAAAGCACTGCTGGATATTTATGGTTCACTGGTGCCTGACAGTGTGTATCAGGCAGGCACAACACATATTTATCTGTATGGCTGCTATGGAATGGCACTGACACTGATGATGCTGGTATCGGCAGTGACACAGGTGTTCGGAACGACTGCCCTGCCGTCTGTGACAGCGGCATGGACGAGCGGTGACAAAGTGCAGATGAAAAAAAGTATGGAAACTGTATTGAGAGTGACCATGCTGGTGACAATACCTACAGGAATCGGAATGTCCGTAATGGCAGAACCGCTGCTTTCTTTGGTGTACAGCGGCGGCAGTGTTGCCAATGAGGTGGAAATCGGTTCCAAAGTGCTGACAATCATGGGAATCTCTGCGGTGTTTATTGCCACAAGTACGCCTCTTTGCAGTATGATACAGGCAACAGGGCATATGGATATTCCCCTGAAACTGTATACCATTGGCATGGTGATGAAGATTATTGTCAATTATATCTTGGTGGGGATTCCCGAAATCAATATTCAGGGAGCCAATGTGGGTTCTATCGTATGCTACGGTTTTGTAACAGTGATGGCAATGTTTTTCCTTTGCCGCACGACAAAAATCGTACCGAATTTTGTTTCTATTTTTGTCAAGCCGCTGATTGCCGCCATTCTGTGCGGACTGGCAGCGTATTATTCGGAGCAGCTCTTTGATGTGTTCATGAAACAGCGTCTGGCAACGGTATTGGCGGTACTGACAGCTGTGATCGTATATGTGCTGGCATTGTTCCTGCTGAGAGCCATTAAAAGAGAAGATATTCTCCAGATGCCAAAAGGAAATAAAATTGTAAAAATACTTGAAAAAAGAAAGCTGATAAGGTAAAATATACTGTGCAGTATATGACGGGATTCGGAAAGGAGATACACTGTGGAATTTCAATTCAAGGACTATTATCGTGTGAACGACCTCGTAAAGATTGTAAAACTTCTTCGCTCACCCGAGGGCTGCCCCTGGGATAAGGTGCAGACACATGAAACCATTCGTCAGGACTTTATTGAAGAAGTGTATGAGGCAGTCGAGGCAATTGATGAAAACGATACAGAGCATCTCAAAGAAGAACTGGGAGATGTACTGCTGCAGGTAGTTTTTCATTCCGTTCTGGAAACGGAAAAGGGAAATTTCAATCTGGATGACGTGGCAAATGATGTGTGTCAGAAAATGATTCTTCGCCATCCGCACGTTTTCGGAAACGTAACAGCCGATACTCCCGAAGAAGTACTGAAAAACTGGGACGCTATTAAAATGAAATCCAAATCCCAGACCGCTGCCAGCGAAACAATGAAAAGTGTTTCCAGAGCACTGCCGTCGCTGATGAGAAGTGAAAAGCTTCATAAAAAAGCGGAAAGAGGCGGTCTGTGTCCTGACAGTCCGGAGGAAATGCTGGAAGATATTACCCTACAGCTTTCCCAACTGAAAGAAAGCATTGCCGGACAGCAAACAGAAATGTATGAAAGACAGCTCGGAGATCTGCTGTTTGCGGTAACGGGATTGTCAAGAGTACTCAATATCAACAGTGAACAATCGCTGTACTGTGCCTGTGACAGATTTGTGGAACGCTTTGAAAAAATGGAAGAGAATGCAAAACAGTCGGGCATTGACATACAGAAATCAACTCCGGAGCAGGTAAAAGAGCTTTGGAAAAAAGAAAAATAATGGAGGTTTTCAAAATGAACAAAACAGATCTTATTGCAGCAGTGGCAGAAAAGGCAGGTATCTCTAAGAAGGATGCAGACAATGCTGTTTCAGCCGTTATCGATACCATCATCGAAAAGGTTGCTGAGGGTGAGGAAATCCGTATCGTAGGTTTCGGTACATTTGAGCGTCACGAGAGACAGGAAAGAACAGGCTGCAACCCCCAGACAAAAGAAAAAATTACCATCCCTGCATCAAAGGTTCCTGCATTCAAGGCAGGCAAGGCATTCAAGGATGCTGTCAATGCAAAATAATTCATAAGCGGAGGCCGGTTTGCAACATAACCGGCTTCTTGTTTTATCCGAAAGAAAGGAGTCGCTGTATGCGTCTTGATAAATATCTGAAAGTGTCCAGAATCATCAAAAGAAGAACCGTTGCCAATGAAGCGTGTGATGCCGGCAGAGTATTCGTCAACGGCAAAGCGGCAAGAGCTTCCTATGAAGTGAAAGAGGGAGATATTCTGGAAATCAGTCTCGGAGCCCATCCCCTCAGAGCCAAAATACGCACAATTAACGAGTATGCCAAAAAAGACGAGGCAGGTCTGATGTATGAGATTCTGTCCTGAAAATTGAATATTACACGGAATCGCTGCATAAAATGAATCAAAAGCTTTTGAAAAGAGGGTGCAGCGATGACAGAAGAAAAAACGATCATACGAAAAAAACACAGTATTATCCTTGAGGACAGAAAACAGCTTTCCCTGTCGGGAGTATTGGATGTTTCTGCCTTTGATGAACAGAATGTCGTGCTGGAAACAGAACTCGGAGAACTGACCGTCAAAGGCAGCAGCCTGCATATCAACGGATTCAGTCTTGAAACAGGGGAACTGAGCCTTGACGGAACCATTGATGCGATGTCCTATGCGGAAACCAAACAGACAGAGGGCGGCTTCTTTTCAAGACTTTTCAGATAGGGTGATATGGTGGAGCTGACACTTTATCAGCAGACAATGACCTTTGTGTATTCTCTGGCGGCAGGTGTGGTCATTGCATTGGTGTATATCGTGATGGAGCTGTTCAGGGAACTGTCTCCGCCCGGCATGGTGTGGACAGTGGCGGAAGATATTTTGTTTATGGGAATCGCTGCCGGTATTAATCTTTTTTTAGCCCTGTCACGCACACAGGGCTATATCCGATTCTATGTACTTGCTTCGGAATTGGCTGTCCTGCTGGCAATATATCTGACTCTGGGAAAGTTTTTGAAAAAAATTCTCCGTCAGCTTATCGGCATTGTTAAGCGAGGAGTTGATGCGATTGGCTCTCCGATTCGACGAAAATGCAGCCGTTTCTTGGAAAAACTGTCGAAAAAGGGCAGGCGACTGTTAGAAAAAGTAAAAAAAATTAAAAACTAGGCGAAATTCTCTTGCAATATGCCGGTGATATGTTGTATAATGTTATTATTGAATTTGTAAATGTGTCGGCACTGAAAGGACAGGTGATGGTATATGCCGGAGATGGACGCATTCAAACAACAGAAAAAACAGGCTAAGCCTGAAAAGCAGACTAAAAAAAGAACCAATTGGATTCTTTGGATTGCATCAATGGCATTGGTCATCTATGTGATAGTGACTATCGTAGATCAAAATGTGAAAATCTACAATGCCAGAGCAGAACTTGACAGACTGAATGATACAATCTCTCTTCAGGAAATCAAAATTGATGAATTGAAAGAGGTTGCCGATGCAGTGGAAGAGGACAATTTCGATAAATTTGATGACTATATCGAAAAAAAGGCAAGACTGAACGGCTTTGTGAAAGAAGACGAGGTCGTTTATATCACGATTGCCGGTGACTGAGAGGAGAAAAAGTAGTAAGTATGGCTCTTGAAGTAGGAATGATTGTAGAAGGCAAGGTGACGGGTATCACAAAATTCGGTGCCTTTGTTGATCTTGAAGATGGAAAAACGGGAATGGTACATATTTCCGAGGTGGCTGCAACGTATGTCAACGATATTAAGGATCACCTGAAAGAGGGACAGACGGTAAAAGTGAAAGTGCTGAGTATCGGAGAGGACGGCAAAATCAGTCTCTCTATCAAAAAGGCACTGCCGCAGCCCGAAAACCGTAACGGTCAGGCAGGTCGCTCAAACCGTAACAGTGCTCCGCGTCGTCCCCAAAAAGGCAGCCCCGGCAATTATGAATGGCAGCCGTCGAAACATTCCGAGCCGTCCAGCTTTGAGGATATGATGTCAAAATTCAAACAGACCAGCGAGGAAAAAATGTCCGACCTCAAACGTATGAACGAGTCAAAAAGAGGCGGCTACTCCAGAAGAGGCAATCCGCAGAAACCATAAACACAGCTTACAGAGAGTCCACAGCGGCTCTCTTTTTTTGACGGGAGAAAGATTATGATTATCAAAAATGTTGCAGTGCATACCATGGATGCCGACAATACCGTGATAGAAAAAGGCTATATCAAAATCTTTGACGGTAAAATTGCCGCAATCGGAAAAATGTCTGATTTCATTGCTTGTTCCGATGAGACAATACTGGATGCGGAAGGACAGCAGGCTTATCCGGGATTCATTGATGCACATACCCATCTGGGAATGTTCGGAGATTCCGTCGGCTTTGAGGGCGATGACGGCAATGAGGACAGTGATCCTGTTATGCCGCATCTGCGTGCAATAGATGCCATTAATCCAATGGACAGATATTTTCAGGAAGCAAGAAACGCCGGTGTTACCACTGTCCTGACAGGTCCGGGCAGTGCCGATCCCATTGCGGGACAGCTTGCCGCCATCAAAACAATGGGCAAAAGAATTGACAAAATGATTGTCAAAGCTCCTGTCGGTATGAAATTTGCTCTCGGTGAAAATCCGAAATCTACCTTCAGCGACAAAGACCAGTCACCGATTACACGCATGGCAACAGCTTCTTTGATTCGTGAAGCTCTGCACAAAGCCAAAAAATATTATCAGGATAAAGAAAATGATGATTGTCCTGAGTATGATATCAAATATGAAGCACTGATTCCCCTTTTCAAAAAGGAAATTCCGGCTCATTTCCATGTCCATCGTGCGGATGATATTTTTACAGCTATCCGGATATGCAGGGAATTTGACATTGATTATGTGCTTGTCCATGCGACAGAGGCATATCTGATAGGTGAGGAACTTGCCGAAGAAAATCCGCTCGGAATCCTTTCGGGCCCCATTCTTACGGACAGGAGCAAGCCCGAACTGCAAAACCTTACGCCAAAGTCAACAGGTATCGTTGCCGGATACGGTATTAAAACGGCAATCATTACCGACCATCCCGAAACACCTGTCCAATATCTGCAACTCTGTGCGGCAATAGCTGTCAGAGAAGGCATGGACAGAGATACTGCCATTCGTGCCGTTACATCTGTTCCTGCGGAAATCTGCGGCATTGCTGACAGAGTGGGTTCCCTTGCCGTCGGAAAGGATGCCGATATTGTTCTCTATGCAGGCGATCCCCTGAACATAATGAACAGTCCCGTTCATGTCATGATTGACGGAAAATTAGTAAAATAGTACTCTTGTGATAATGTATAAATTTGGAAACTAAAATTTTTACATAATTTTTTTAAAAACTATTTTATTTTTTTGTTTAATATGATATAATAAGGCTGACAAAGTTTAAGGAGGTTCGGCTTATGAAATACCAGATTATAGGCAGAAAAGTAAATCTCAGAGATAATTTTAAAGAGCGTGTCTACAAAAAACTCGGTAAGTTTGAAAAAATTTTTTCCGATGATGCCGAAGCAACTGTAACGGTAACTGTGGAAAAGAACCGTCAAACAGTGGAAGTAACCATTCGTGACAACGGCATGACGTATCGTGCGGAAAGTGCCGCTTTGGAAATGAATGATGCTTTGGACTCTGTGGTTGATATATTGGGAGGTCAGATCAGAAAGAACAAAACCAGACTCAGCAAAAAACTCCGTGCAGAATCCATTGAACAGTATTTTGCCGAAGAACCTGCTCCGACAGAGGAAGTTCCCGAAGAAAACTATTCTGTTGTCAGAACAAAGTCCTTTACCGTGAAGCCCCTGAGCGTGGAAGAAGCTATCCTGCAAATGAACATGATCGGTCATGAATTCTTTATGTTCCTGAACAGTTCCACTAATCAGATCAGCGTTGTTTATAAACGTAAGAATAATACCTATGGCTTGTTGGAGCCTGAGTATTGATAAAATTAATCCGTGATAGTATCCCCCGGCACAGATACCTGAAATCATCTCGAATTTCAGGACTATGTCGGGGGATTTTGATTGTCAGCTTTCGGAGGGTTCCGTTGAGCCGAGCAGTCTTTTGTAAATTTCATAATCGTCTTCTTTGAACACATTGAAAATTACCTTGATTTTGTGAGTGCGGCAAAATGTCCGTACCGTATGCACAGCAATCTCTGCCGCTTTGTTTTGCGGAAATCCGAATACACCCGTTGAGATACAGCAAAAGGCAATACTTTTGATACCGTTTTGAACAGCCGTCTCAAGACAGCTCCGATAAGAGCTTTCAAGCAATCGGCAATGTTCCGCGGTGAGTTTGCCTTGTACAATCGGACCGACTGTGTGAATCACATAATCACAGGGAAGATTGTAAGCAGGAGTTATTTTGGCTTTGCCTGTCGGTTCTTCGTAACCCTGTGCCTGCATGATTTGATTGCATTGATACCGTAAGCGTACCCCTGCAAAGGTATGGATGCAGTTATCAATACAGCTATGACAGGGCTGCCAGCAGCCTGTCATGCCCGAATTGGCAGCATTGACGACAGCACCGCATTTTAAAGTGGTAATATCTCCCTTCCGGAGATAAAGATTGTCCTCAACAGGTTTCAAATCTTCTATAGCAGTAATCCCTTTCTCTGCTGTCAGCTCGGTCAGATATTCGTCCTCTGTTTTCAAAAAAGTATCATCCGCTTTCATTGCCGGACGAATATTCACAAGGCTTCTGTAGAGTCTGAAACGGTCGTTATCATGCTCCGGAATTTTGATTCCGCCAAGGTCATTGCGTTCCGATAACAGATAATGAATCAAATAAGATAATTTTTCGTTTGCCATACTTTCACCTACTCATTTTGCAGTGTGTTGTTTGTAAACTGTACCCCGGATTTCCATTTTTAATATCATAGCAGATTATCTGATGTTTGTCGATAGGTTACAAAAAGGTAACTGTGTTATCAAACTGAACAGATAAGGAGAAAACTCATAACTGATCGGGAAATATCTCATAAATTAAGATATACCCCTGTATATAGTCATCGGCATAAGGAATGGTTTGTTCATACAGCGGCGTAATTTGAACGGGAGAAGCAGCCTGTCCTTCCGAAACATTGCTGTGCGATATGCTGATATAATAGATATGTTGATAACCGTTCAGCAGGGGATGGGGAGATTCACTGTTTTTCCGACGCTGCTTGTCACCGAGAAGATACGGATTATAAGTAATAAAATCCCGATATCCCAGATTATATATTTGTAATGCAGGCTCTGCTGCAAGCAGGGCGGAACAGGTGGGCTCATAAGCCACCAGAACGGAATTTTCATTCATCAGATTCTCTTTGAGGAATTTTGCGGCGGCAGATTCCACCGTATAGGGTTCAAAATAATCTCTGACCAGTTGGTAAACTCCTCTTGGAATGGAGATGATACACAGCAGGCACAAAATAACAGAAATGGTGTGTTCAAAGTGCCTGTCGGCTTTTACAAACCATTGTACCGCTTTTTGCAGCAGGGAAGAGTGAATTTTGGAGCAGTCAGGCTGCAAAGCTGTTTTGTGGGGAGCTTCGGATGTTTTGGCAGCCCAGAAAATACATATCAGTGTATAGAGATACACTGACGCACGGGACGGAATCATAATTGTAAAAATAATTTGTGTCGAAAAAAAGTAGAAAACGGAAAATACCAGAGCAGCAGTCAATGCTTTTTTGTATCTTCTGAGAAAGAACAGGCAGGACAAAATTAGCAGAGTGACAATACCGCATATAAGCGGTGTCAGCAGCAGACTGTTATTGGCAGGAAAAATACTTTTGCCGATACAGGTGAAAATATTAGCGAATCTTTGCAACAGAACGGCAGGTGTCAGCTCGTCTTTTTCAATGGAGCTGCTGCTTGAAAGAGAGGAAAGCAGCGGCAGCACCAACATGAGTACACCTGCTCCTGCGGTTATGAGTCCGGCAGTGTTCAGCAGATTTTGTTTGGCAGAGTTGGCTTTGAAGCCTCTGAAAAAGTCAATCAGCATTTCAATTCCGATAATTCCTACCAGACCGCACATGGTAACGTGTGTCATGGCGAGAAGTCCTGTCAGCAGTCCGAACAGCAGAGGATGTTTTTGGCGGTCTTTGTAAAGAATCGCCAGCAGGCAGAGCAGCAGAACAATCACACAATAAATTCTTGCCGTGACGGAATTATAAAATAAAAATCCGCATGAAAAAAGTATCGCTGTTTTGAATCCCAAATGAAAAGGAGCTTTTTTCAGAACAAGCCATGCCGTTACAACGGAAATACTCCAGCTGATGACCGAAAGAGCGGCAAAAGACATTCCGAGTTTGACAAAGGGAAATAATATGAAATACCACAGCGGAGGATGGCCTTCAAATTTCAGCATATCCAGTATGCCTGCAAAATCATTGTCACGAACAATCAGCCATGCTTGTGCTTCATCATACCAATGCTCATGAAACAGAACACCGATATATGTGACAACCGCATAAATGATTAAAATGACAGCAGAAAATAATTTTTGATGTTTTTTGAATGTTTTCAGCATTTTATCCCTCCGGATGACAAAATAATATTATTCTATTATAACATAAAGAAATACGATTTGCACTATGGAAATTGAAAATGATTTATGTTATAATAAAAAAAGCATCTGTCAGACGACAGGTGCTTTATGAAAAAGTTACGGAAAATACTTTGTTTTGACAGTATTTTATGCTATAATGAATTGGTTTTATGAAAATAGGAAAGGGTGAAGATGTTGAGGGAAGATTTTGAAAAGGGCAGTGATGTCATTGCAGGAAGAAATCCTGTCAGTGAGGCGATTCATTCGGGACGTGCCATCGACAGTATTCTGGTGGCAAAAGGGGAACTGAATGGCTCGGTCAAGGTCATCGTTGCCAAGGCAAAGGATAAAAAAATTCCTATCAAAGAGGTTGACAGAAAAAAACTCGACTATCTGTGCGGCGGAGCGGTTCATCAGGGCATTGCCGCCATTGCAGCCGTCAAGGAATATGCAGAGGTGGAAGATATATTTGCCCTTGCGGAAAGCCGTCGGGAACAGCCGTTTATCATTGTGCTGGACGAAATTGAGGATGCTCACAATCTGGGGGCTATCATCAGAACGGCAGAGTGTGCGGGAGCTCATGGAATCATTATTCCCAAAAGAAGAGCTGTCGGTTTGAATTATACCGTCGGCAAGGCATCCGCAGGAGCCTATGAATATATGCCCGTGGCAAGAGTGACCAATATTGTGGCTGCACTGGAGGAACTGAAAGAAAAAGGCTGCTGGATTTACGGAGCAGATATGGACGGTTCCACCTATGCCGAAAACAATCTCAAAGGTGCGTGTGCACTGGTAATCGGTTCGGAGGGAAGAGGACTGGGACGCCTGGTGAGGGAAAAATGTGATGTGATACTGTCTCTGCCCATGTGCGGCAGGATCAATTCCCTGAATGCGTCTGTGGCAGCCGGCATACTGATGTATGAATTTACAAGGCAGCGACTGGGAATCAAATCTGTAAACGGAGGGTGATAGAGAATGTCTACCGACAACGAAAATAAACCAAATCATGACGATGCGGCAGCAAAAGATGACGTTTCCGAAAAGAAGGAACTGTCGGAACAGTCGGAAACGGAACTGTCTGATAAACAAAAACACGCTCCGAATGAACGGCTGAAAAAACTCAAAAGCAGTCTGGAAAAAATTGTTTTATCTCTGAAACAGCCGACAGAAGAAAATTTTGATGATGAAGAAGAACCTGTGGAGGCAGTTCCCGAAAAAAAGAATGAAAAAGTATCCGAAAATCCGGAGTATTTCATCAAGGATATTTTTGCTGATGTGGAATATCGGGAAAAGGATTCCGCTGCGGTACAGACGCCTCATCCCGCTCAGTTAATCTATGAACACAAAGAGGAAACATCTCCTGCTGCGGAAAAAGTGAAAAATAAAACAGCGGATACCGTGTCTGCCGAAAATCCTAAGACCGCTGCGGAACCCGAAAAATCCGAAACCGATGCTTTCACGGCTCAGGCAATGACGCCGGAACAGCTTTGGAAAGAACTCCCTGCCTATAATCTCTTTGAGGATACACCGGATACGGAAACAGCGGCACCGCTGAAAAAAGAGATTTTAGATGCAGTGAAAAAAGAGTCTGAAAAATCTTCAAAAATCAAAACGCAGCCGTCCGTGAAAGTCAGTTCCCCTGTAACGGAAACCGTTGCTGTCAAGCCTGTGGAATCGGTGAATGTGCTGGATGCGACCTATCAGGATAAGGATTTGCGGGAAGGTGCTCCCTTGCCTGTCAGTTACCACTGTGATACCGCACAGCCGTTTATTGTGATGGCGGGGAAGTTTACAAGAACCCTCAAAGCAGAATATGAAGCGGTCAGGGAATATGAAAAAAATACCCCTCCTGTTAAACATCAGAAGAAAAAAACGGCTGTTCCTGTACATACGGAAAACACTTCCGCTCCTGCCAAAACACAGCCTGTATTAAAAGTCATTACTTCCGATAAAAAAGTGACGGCTTCTGCTGTGAAAAACGCTCCGCAGACTCCCCCTGTACTCAAAGAGGTGACGAAGCCTCAGACAGGCATCAAAATCAAAACGGAAAAACCAAAAACGGAAGAGGAACCAAAACCACACTCCTCTGCCCCCAAACCTAAAAAGAAACAAAAGAAAAACTTTAAAATTAATTTCAGAGATTTGATTGACGATGCCGCAGAGCAGAAATCTCCCAATGGCAAAGCCAAAAAACTGTTGGATGATTATAACAATGAAAAGGATGCCGACGACATCAGAACCGAAATTGAAAGAAATCTGCATATGATTTTAATACGGACAGCGATTCTTTCCGTAACGTGGCTGTTATCTGTGATTGCAGCGATCATTGCCCAGTGTACACCGCTTTTTTCGGAAGCGATGCGTACAGGTTGGTTGTTCTACGGAATCATTTCCTTTATTTTGTTTACCGTTGCCGTCATATCGGCTCGTCTTCCGATTGTCAACGGACTGATGCCTCTGCGACATCTCAAAGGTAATTCCGATACAGCGGCTGCTGTCACTTCCTTTGCTGTTGCGGTACAGTCTGTGACGGCTTTGTGTACGCCTCATGTGTTTACCAACGGTACGTATCATATTTATGTACCTCTGGCCATCACTGCGTTGCTTTTGAACAGTATCGGAAAGCTTCTGCTGATTCTGCGTACACTGGATAACTTCCGTTTTCTGTCGAAACCGTATCCGAAATATGCCGGAAAAATTTATACGGATATGAAAAATGCCGAAAAAATGGTCAGCGAATTTCCCGCAAAAACCAATTTGATTGCCTATATGAAACGCTCCAGATTTATGAGTAATTTTCTCAGGCTTTCCTATGAGCCCGATCCCAGTGAGGAAATGGCAGCCAGAATCGCTCCCGTCACAACGATTGTTGCATTGCTTTTCGGAATTGCCTATGGCTGTATGACACTGGATTTTGCAGGTGGGGTGACATCCTTTGCCCTGACATCCTGTATCGGAACACCGATGATCAGCTTGATCGTGCTGAATATTCCCATGAAGCTGCTGTGCAGAAATGCCCTCGGTGCGGAAGCGATGATTTCAGGCTACGGTGCCGTACAGCAATTCTGTGATACCAATGCGATTATGGTAGACGTCAGCCAGCTTTATCCGCCCGGAACGGTGACGCTCAGCGGTATGAAGGTCTTTCGCCAGAGCAAACTCAATGATGCCATGCAGGCAGGAGCCGCTGTGATGTATGCCGTCAACGGCACCATGAGCTATGCATTTGAAAATATTGTGCAGTGTAAAAAAGAGCAGCTTCCCAGAGTGGAAAGCGTTGTCTATGAAGATGAAAGAGGTCTTCTGGCATGGGTGAACAAGCAGAGAGTACTGATCGGCAATCGTACTCTGCTGGAAGCACACAATATCAAAGTGCCTCCCAAAGAACTGGAAGACAAATATCTCAAAACAGGTAATCGTATTACGTATATTTCCATCAGCGGTGAACTGATTGCCATGTTTATTCTTTCTTACAGAACGGACAGGGAAATTGCCGACGGACTGCGTGAACTGGAGGAAAACGGTGTCAGCTTTGTGATAAGAACCATTGATCCCAATGTCACCAAAGAAAATATTGCGGAAAAATTCGGTTTGTTCCACAGATGTATTACAGTACTGCCCACAGGTCTCGGCAATATCTGTCATGAAGTAACATCATCTGTTGAAGAACGGTCCAGAGCGTATCTTGTGACAAGAGGAAAACTGTCCGCCTTTGCCAAAGCGATATCGGGATGTATCAAAATGAAGTCCACTACGATGATTGCCAAGCTGCTGCAGGGAACAGGAATTCTGTTCGGACTTTTGATATTTACCTTGATTTCCTTTGTATCGGGCTTTCAGAAGCTCGGCAGCCTGGAGATTCTGATTTATATCGTATTCTGGGCAGCGGCTACCATTATCGCTGCCATGATTAAAAAATAACATAAAAGGAATGAAAAAAATGAAAGTAGCACCCTCATTGCTTTCCTGTGATTTTTCAAAAATGGGAGAGGAAATTCAAAGAGTGGACAGGGCAGGAGCAGACTGGATTCATCTGGATGTCATGGACGGACATTTTGTACCGAATCTGACTATCGGGCCGGCTATCATATCCGCTGTGAGACCATATACCAAGCTGCCGTTTGATGTGCATCTGATGATAGACTATCCGTTGGATTATATTGACGCTTTCGCTAAAGCAGGAGCCGATATCATTACGTTTCATGTCGAGGCGAAATCCGATATTCAGGCAACCATTGACAAAATCAAATCCCTGAATATCAAAGCAGGTCTGGTCATTAAGCCCAATACTCCGGCGGAAACGGTTTATCCGTATCTGGAACAGTTGTATATGGTACTTGTGATGACCGTAGAGCCGGGGTTTGGCGGACAGTCCTTTATGGCGGATATGCTTCCGAAAGTGACAGCCATTAAAGAGGAATGTGCCAAACGTGGTCTTGATGTGCTGGTGGAGGTTGACGGAGGCATTTCCGAAAAAACGGCTTCCACAGCATCCAAAGCAGGTGTCGATGTTTGTGTATCGGGTACAGGCGTATTCAAAGCAGCCGATACCGCAGCCGCTATTGCCGCCATACAGAACGCTTGATTTTAGTGCAGAGAGTGAAGTTTACGCTTCACTCTTTTTTAAAAGGGGAAAAAACATGAGTATCAAAAAAAAAGACTGGTTTTTCTTGGCATAGCAATCATGCTTACAGCGGTGTTATGCTGTGTATACACAATGGCAGCCGGGGAAAACTATGTGGCAAGTACAGATGCGGATTCTCCTTTTATCATTGAAAATCAGACAATTTAAAAAAAATGTCGCAAAAGACCTTTTCCTTCATAAATTCGTAACAATTAAGTGCTATAATCTCTATTATTTTAATCAACAAGGAGTGCTGATTTGCCATGAAAAAGAATAGACAACCGTCCGAGGAAACAAAAGTAACAGAAGAAACAACCGTAGCAGCCGAGGAAACAACTGCTGCAACAGAAGAAGCTTCCAAAACAGAACCGGAAACTGCTCCCGAAGTAAAAGAAGAATCTGCTGCCCCCGAGGTAAAAGAAGAAGTTAAGAAAGAGCCTGAACAGTCCGAAGATGATGAAGAAACCGTTATCCTGTTTGATGAAGAATGTGATGATGACGGTGAATGCTGCTGCGGTGAAAAAGGCGAGTGTCTCTGCTCTGCATTTAAGAAAGTAGCAGCCGTTGTGGGTACAATTGTGATTGCAGCAGGTGTTGTCAGTGTGATTGCTGCTATTTTCAGAAAAAAGAATTCCTGAATAAATTCTCCGACTGACTGTAAAGCTGTCCGAAAATGTTTCGGACAGCTTTTTTGTAAAAGTGATATCGGAACGGAATTTTTTATGAATCAAAAAAGTTTCGTTTAAAATCGGGAGATTGGGCACTATAATCCATACAGGGAGTGATGATGTGAAAGAGAAAATTTTATTGATAGATGTGTGTGTGAGAAAGGAAAATTCCCGTACACTGGAACTGGCAGAGTATTTTCTGAAAGACAGGGAGTATACCAAACTTTCCCTTGCGGAAGAAACTATCAAGCCGCTGGACAATGCGGGACTTGACGAAAGAAACAGGCTTTTGCAGAACGGGGATTTTGAAAATGATAGGTTCCGCTATGCGAGACAGTTTGCTCAGGCTGAGGAAATTGTCATAGCCGCACCTTACTGGGATCTGTCCTTTCCCGCACTGCTGAAAACGTATATTGAAAATATCTGTGTTTTGGGAGTGACGTTTGAGTATACAAGTGACGGTATGCCGAAAGGTTTGTGTCATGCCCGAAAGCTGACCTATATCACCACCGCAGGCGGCTGTATTCCCGAAAGAAATTTCGGCTATGACTATGTGAAAGAACTGGCGGAAACATTTTTTGGAATCAAAGATATTCACTGCATAAAAGCGGAAATGCTGGACGTTGACGGACAAAACCCTCAAAAAATTCTTTCAGATGCAAAAAATAAATTTTTTTAAAAAATTTCGGAAAATGAATGTAACAAACCTCCTTTTGTCGGTACTTAATAGACAAAAGGAGGTTTTCAAAATGAAAACAAGAAAAATCGTATGTTTAATAGCTGCAATTCTCATGACCGCAACAGCCGCAGGCTGTCATACAGAAGTCAAA
>DEFH01000009.1:15941-39642 GCA_002350705.1 Ruminococcaceae bacterium UBA2857 | reverse complement strand
GCAGGTGTCAACAGGTTCAACGTCCGAAAGTTCGGCCGCCGATACGGAGGATAATGGGGAACTGATTCCCAAAATCAATGCCAAGGAAAGACCTTATGGTGATATGGAATATGACGGAATCAGAGATTTTATGGGGACCATTGCTGAGGGAGCCGTCAAAGAAGCGGATACAGTAACCAATACCATAGATGCCGCCGAAGCTCCTGCGGCAGACGCTCCCGCAGCCGCTGCTCCCAAATCGGGAGACGAGGTATATGAGATATATGATGGTGATATTGTACCAGATGATTTTCCGTATGAATATGAACCGTCGGTTCAGCCGCAGGCAGGTTTATTGACGGCGGGTGTCTGGAATGACAATGACAACTGGGGATTTTTCTCCAACCTTGTGAACAACCGGAAAATCACCATTCCCGCACAGTATGGTCTGATTCCTACCAATCGCACACAAGTAACTGTTACCGATAAAAATTCCGGTCCTGTTGTCAATGCCAAAGTTAAGGCTCTGACAGACAAAGGAGAGGTTATATGGAGTGCGGTTACCGATAAGAATGGTGTTGCCTATCTGTTCAATATTGACGGTGCCGCAGAAATCGTTGCGGAAAGTCAGGGAAAATCCGCTTCCGCAAGTTTCACCAATACAGCACCTCTCCAAGACGAGCAGACTTCCGTTAAAACCCGCAATGCGGAAATCAGTATCACTTTGGACAGCGAAAGCAAACTCTATGAAAAAAATGAAATCATGTTTGTGGTTGACACAACAGGTTCTATGGGTGATGAATTGATGTTCCTGCAAAGCGAATTCACAGCCATTGCAGAGGAAATAGGCACTCGGGACACAAAATTCTCTATCAATTTCTACCGTGACGAATACGACGAATATACCACAAAACGCTATCCGTTTTCGGATAACATTCAGGAAATCAACAAAAAACTCAACAGTGAGTATGCCGCAGGCGGCGGAGACTTTCCCGAAGCAGTTGCGGAAGTGCTTGATGAGACTGTCAATGACGGCGGCTGGAGCGAAGAAAGCGTTAAACTGATGTTCATGATATTTGACGCACCGCCTCATGACGGCAAAGAACAGGTTCTTGAAAGTGCTGTCAAGAGTGCCGCAGAAAAGGGAATCAGAATCATTCCCGTGGTCTCTTCCAACAGTGAAAGAGATACAGAACTGTTTGGCAGGAGTGCGGCAATCATGACAGGCGGTACATATATCTTTTTAACAGATGATTCCGGTATCGGTTATTCTCACCTTGAGCCGATCATCGGTGAATACAAAGTGGAAAAGCTGTATGATATTATTATCCGCACCATCAATGAATATAAACAAGTCAACAATACTCCCGTTGAAAAGCCTGTCGAACAGCCTCAAGTGACCGTTTCCAAAATCACTGACAGAACCCTTGAGGAAGATATTGCGACAGATACGGCACTGGAGAAGTTTTTCGAGGATGAGGAAAATATCTATTCATTCGGCAGTATCAAGAGCAAATATGTGCTCGTGGAGTATTCCGACGGTACACAGGAAAATGTTGTTTCCGCATTGAATAACGGCAAAATCACAATAGCTGACCTTGACAAATTTAAGATAGGCTATATCAAACAACCGATTCTTTAAAAATAGGATAATTGATGACTGTGCAGATAAAAAATATTTGCACAGTCATTGCTTTTGTGCTATGATAGAGGGGAAATATGATTTGGAAAGGAATTGGACATCATGAAAAAGGGTATAACAAAATTAGTGACAATGGCGGTTCTGGCAGCGGTTCTGGCAGGGGGCGTTTTAACAGGCTGCAATGATACCGCCAAAACAAAAACATCAACAACTGACAGTGTGTCAAGTACCGTAAGCACGGCCGAAAGTCCCAAAACCGATCAGTATGATCCTGCGGAGCTTGATGAAAATACAACATATTTTGTTGATATAGACATCAAGGACGAGGGAAAGATTATTATCAGACTTGACCAGAAAGCCGCTCCGCTTACTTGTGCCAACTTTGTGGCTCTGGCAAACATGGGATTTTATGACGGTCTGACATTTCACAGAATTATGGAAGGCTTTATGATGCAGGGCGGCGATCCCGAGGGTACAGGCAACGGCGGCTCTGAAAATACCATCAAAGGAGAGTTTTCGGCAAATGGGGTAGAGAATCCTCTTTCCCATACAAGAGGTGCCGTTTCTATGGCGAGAAACCCTGTTTCTATGGACAGTGCCAGCTCACAGTTTTTTATTGTGCAGAAGGATTCTCTGTTCCTTGACGGAAGTTATGCCTGCTTTGGCTATGTGACGGACGGGATGGACGTTGTGGACAAGATTTGCACAGAAGCAGAACCTACTGATGACAACGGAACAATTGAAAAGGATAAACAGCCAATCATCAATTCTGTCAGAGTCCGTACATGATGAAACGGCAGAAAGAGAGTAAAGTAAATGAAGTATAACTCTTTTTGGAAAAAAACAGCAGTAATGGCGGCAGTTGTTGTCATGGTGCTGTGTGCCGTGCCTGCACTGCATATCAGGGTTTGTGCCGCCAATATCATTGACAACGGTGATTATGTCTACAGGGTGCAGGAGGATGGCAGAAGTGTCTCGATTGCCAGCTACAGAGGAAACAGTCTTTATATTTCTCTGCCGTCAAGAGTGGAAAAATATAAAGTAACCGCTGTCGAATCGGCAGCTTTTATGGCAAACAAGACGATCAAGGAACTGGAAATTCCCGAAAGCATTAAAACCATCGGTTCCAATGCCTTTGCAGAATGTACGGCACTGAAAAAACTGGTGATTCCCGGCAAAACAGAAACCATTGGAGATTCCGCTTTTGTGGACTGTATTTCGCTGCAATCGGTCGAAATGTACGAGGGAATTAAAAAAATCGGAAATTACTGCTTTTCGGGCTGTAAAAATCTGAAAGAAATGAAATTGCCCGACAGTCTGGAAGAAATCGGTGTATATGGATTCTTCGGATGTACGTCTCTGGAAAAAGTGCAGATTCCCAAAGCATTGAAGCGTTTTGGCGGATATGCTCTTGAGGGTACAAAATGGATGAAAAAACAGCAGTCGGAATATGTTCTGGTCGGAGACGGGATGCTGATTCAATACAATGGGACATCTCAGGAACCGCAGTTTCCCGACAGCGTGAAAATTATCGGAGAGTGTGCTTTTGCCAAAAATGAAACCGTAGAAAAAATTACCCTCCCGAAAAGCGTTACCGCAATTGAAAACTCGGCCTTTGAAGATTGTAAGTCGCTGGAAACAGTCGGGATGTCTGACAGTGTTGTCTCGATAGGCGACAAGGCTTTTAAGGACTGTAAGGTATTGCATACGGTGCAGCTTTCCAAAAATCTGAAAGCGGTTTCTTTTTCCTGTTTCGAGGGATGTGAAGGACTTCGCAGCATAGAGATTCCGTCAGGTGTGAAAACCATAGAAAATGCTGCTTTCAAAAACTGTATGGCATTGCAGACGGTACAGCTGCAGGAAGGCTTGCAGATGATAAAAGAACGGGCTTTTGAAAACTGTAACGGACTCGGAAAAATTGTGCTTCCGGCCGGTCTGAAAGAACTGCGTGCGGATGCGTTTTATAATTGCTGCAGCCTGACAAGAGTGGAATTTCATGGCTCTCCCAAAATCCCAACATCCGCTTTTTCAGACTGTGTTCATCTGGAAGAGGTCGCTTTTTATCAGGCACCGTCTAAAATAGAGGTCAATGCTTTTAACCGCTGTTCTCCCGAACTGATGATTTACAGTGACCAGAATCAGAAAATGCAGGAGTATGTTAAAGCAAACAAATATCAAAGTGAAAATATCAGCAAAATTCCCGACTACACGGACAAGGGATTGTTACAGCCCGAGGAAGAAAAACAAAATCTTTTTTCGAGCGGCTATACGGCAATTATTGTGATTATCCTGTTAGCGGATTTTGGTGTAGTGATTTTCTTTGGAGCTTATATCCTGCTCTCTCAGCCGAAAGGCAGACATGGCAGAACCCAAAAAAGCCGTCCGGCTTCTCCGTCCGTATCGGACAAGCTTTCGCAGAATACTGCCCCCAGACACAGTGCTCCCAAAAATAAAAAATAAATTCTATAAGGAAAGTATGAATTTTCATGCTTTCCTTTTTTGTTGCTTGAATATGGAGAAAAAGAGTGATATAATAGTGACACTCAAACTATCGGGAAAGGAATCAACAGAAAGTATGAAATATGCAGTAATGATATGCGGCGGTCTTTCGGACAGAACGATACCCGATCAAAATGATAGGACTCCGTTGTCTGTTGCCCGGACACCGTGTATGGACGGACTTTCACAAAAAGCGGAAATCGGTCTTGCCAAGACGGTTGAAATCACAGAACAGCCTGCTGCCGAAAAAGCTGTGCTTTCTGTTCTGGGATATGATCCGAAACGATATTTTAAAGGAGCGGCACCATTTTGTGCGGCAAATCAGGGAATTACTGCGGAAGCGGATGATGTGATTTTTCAATGCAGCCTTGTCCGCTTGTCTGACAGTGAAATCTATGAGGAAAAAACGATGCTTTCCGAATATGCGGATGTGGATGAAAAAGCATTTGATAAAATTTTTCGTACGGTGTCGGAAACATTTGGAAATGATATTTTCCGTTTCGTCAGGGGAAGCGATAACAGGATTTTTTTGATATGGAAACGGGGAGAAGCTTATGCGGGAGAGTTTTCACCGCCCTCTAAGGCATTGGAACAGTGTATCGGAGACTATTTGCCCAAGGGGGATTTTGTGCAGCCCTTGTATGATATGATGCGTCAGAGCAGTGCCATGTTGGAAAACGGCATTTCTCTATGGATATGGGATGAGGGTGTGAATCCACAGTTAGAATCGTTTCAAAGTAAATTCGGCATGAAAGGCTGTGTCATGGCAGATACGGATTTTGTCAGGGGAATCGCAAAGCTGGCAGGGATGAAAGTGCTGTCCTGTGACAGCAGTATCCCTCAGACTGTCATGCGGGAACTGGCAGATGGTCAGGATATTGTGTTTGTTTACCAAAATAACTGGTATGCCGACAGCCTCAAGGGAGACTTCAAGGGAAAAGTAAAGTCTGTCGAAAAATTCGATAAAGATATTATACAGCCTGTGACAGAGAGCTTGCAAAATGCAGGAGAGGATTTTGGCATCATGATTGTGTCAGAGCTGGCAGCATCGGTATATCTTAAAAGATATTGTAATGATCCGGTTCCTTACCTGATTTACAGGAGCAATGACGAAAAAAGCAGCGGTTCTTCCTCTTTCAATGAAAATACCGCTGCGGATTCTCCTTATTATATCGCAAAGCCTTGCGAACTGCTGCACAGGCTTATTTCACGACCCGAACAGCCGTAAAATGATATTTTTCAAGCTGCTGCAAAACATTTTTATCAATGATTTCTCCGGGCATGACAACAGGTACTCCGGGCGGACACGGACACGCACTGTCTGCGGAAATTCTTCCGACAGCGTTTTTAACGGAAACGGTTTCTGTCTGTGCGAGCAGAACTTCACGGGGCGCTAATGCTGTTTGGGGCAGGGTGACAGTGGTTTCGGAAATGACAGAGTGATTTCCATGCAGTTCGGAGATGGCTTTTTCGAGCCGCTGAAAATCTTTTTCCGTATTGAATGGTGTACAGATAAACACCGCATTCTGACCGTCACAAAATTCCGGTTCTATGAGGTGCTTGTGGAAAAATGCCGTCTGATTGTCAATGCCGGGAGTGTTGATACAGATTCTTGTATTGTCACACAAGCCGTCAGGCTGCAAAAGGCCCTGACGATTGGCAAGGGATTTGATGGGGGAGATCCTTTCTTCAAGCTGATGATATGCCGCAATGCCACCGTTCTGCATATAGTCACAACACAAGTCGATACTTGCCATGATCGGATAGGACGGACTTGTTGAACCGAACAGCGACATTGCGTTTTTGGCATTTTCTTCCAAAGCGGTGTGACCGATGTTCAGAACAGCACCGCCTGTCAGGACAGGCATGGTTTTATGAAGGGAACAGGCACTCATATCTGCACCGAGATGAATCGGGTGCAGATTTTTTTTGAGAAAAGCCAGATGAGAACCGTGTGCATTGTCCACCAAAAGCAGTTTGTTGTATTTGCGGCATATTTCGGAAAGTGACTTAATGTCTGTGATTTCTCCGTAATAGTCGGGCGAGGTGACATAGAGTGCAGAAAGTTCTTTGTCTTCCAGAAAAGCCTGTTCGACTTCTTCGGGAACGATTCTTCCCGTAAACAATCCGCTTTCGGATTTCGGCAGGATCCATTTCGGCGTGATTCCCAGCAGGGCACACGCATTGACGGCACTTCTGTGAATGTTTCGGGCAAAGAGAATTTTTCTGCCGTTATGCATGGCCAGTCGGAGCATTGTCTGAATGGCAAGTGTACAGCCGCCCGAAGAAATCAGAGAACGTCTGACGGAAAATAATTCCGCAAGATTTTTTTCTGTTTTCAAAATAATGCCGTCCGCTTCATAGAGGGCATCTGTGTCGGGAAGTTCCGTGAAATCCAACTGCAACAAATTTTCAGGGAAAAAACCGGTATTTTTATGTCCGGGTGTATGAAAAGGGGAATAGTCCCGATCTTGATGTCTGACAAGCTGTGAATAAATGGGTGTATTCATAGTAACATTCCTTTCAAAAAATTGCTGAATTATTGTATCACAAAATTCCCATATATTCAATATTGCAAATCGGATTGTGTGATATTATAATAGATAAGGAATTTGTAAAGGGAGATGTTGACAATGACTTATGAAGAGGCAGTAGCTAAAATAGACAGTCTGCTTGTCTTTGGCAGTAAACCCGGTCTGGAAAGAGTAGCCGAGTTAATCGAAAGAATAGGCTCACCGGATAAAAAACTGCAATTTGTGCATATTGCAGGAACAAATGGCAAAGGTTCCACCTGTGCGTTGATTGCCAATACACTGAAATGTGCCGGCTATAAAACGGGACTGTTTATTTCACCGTATGTATTGGAGTTCAGGGAGCGTTTTCAGATCAACGGGGAAATGATACCGACAGAAAAGCTGTGCGAAATCGTAGAAAAACTGTTTCCTGTGGTGGAGCAGATGAAACGGGAAAATAAAATTATCACGGAATTTGAATTTGTCCTTGCCATCGCCCTGTATTGGTATGCAGAGGAAAATTGTGATGTTGTCGTGCTGGAAACAGGCTTGGGCGGCAGGTTTGACGCTACCAATATCATTGATACACCGCTGGTCAGCGTGATTACATCCATTTCCCTTGACCATACGGCAATTTTAGGGGACACTTATGAAAAAATCGCCTTTGAAAAATGCGGCATTATCAAGCCCGACGGCATAACGGTCGTTTACGGCGACCAGAAAGACGGTGTACTTGATGTTATTCAAAATGCCGTTTGCGAAAGAAACAACACGTTATATATTGCCGATACCCAAAAAATTACTGTGATACAGTCAGATTTAAACGGCTCTGTCTTTTCTGTTGACGGTCTTTCCCTGAAAATATCTTTCATCGGAAAACATCAGGTGAAAAATGCAGCAACGGCATTTTTTACAATAAAGGCCCTGCGTGAACGTGGTATGTCAATCTCGGACAAAGCTGTATATGATGGTTTTTCCACAGCGGCTTTTCCGGCAAGACTTGAAATTTTATACCATCATCCGGTTGTCATGCTTGACGGCAGTCATAATCCCGACGGTGTAAAAGCTCTTGCTTCCGCTTTAAAGGAAAATATGTCCGATAAGAAAAAAATCGGTATTGTGGGAATGTTGGCGGATAAAGATGTACAAACGGCTTTGTCGGAAATTATCCCTCTGTTTGAGGAAGTGATCACCGTTGCACCGCATAATCCCCGTGCAATGAGTGAAAATGACCTTGCACAGATGATTCGGAAATACGGGACCGATGCCACTCCCCAAAAAGAATACTCCCATGCTTTTCAAAAGGCTCTGGAGCTTGCCGGTACAGACAAGGCAATTATCATTTTCGGCTCCCTGTATCTGGCAGGCGATATGCGAAAAGTCGTAAAAAAATACAAATAATTTATAATTTCCACTTTACATTAAGATAAAAAAGTGCTAAAATTGATTTGATACAGTATGCAAATACTGTAAATTATTACAAGTCATTTTTTAGGCTCGCTGACAGCTTGCCTGATATAAAAAAGGAGGACAATCCAAAATGGCTAGAAAAAAGAAAACGATGGACGGCAATAATGCTGCGGCTCATGTAGCGTATGCGTTTACCGAAGTTGCCGGTATTTATCCCATCACCCCGTCAAGCCCGATGGCAGACTATGTGGATCAGTGGTCCGCTCAGGGACTCAAGAACATTTTCGGAACAACTGTCAAGGTTCAGGAAATGCAGTCTGAAGCAGGTGCAGCAGGTACTGTTCACGGTTCGCTGAATGCAGGTGCTTTGACAACTACTTTCACCGCTTCACAGGGACTTCTTCTGATGATTCCCAATATGTATAAGATTGCCGGTGAACTGCTCCCCTGCGTATTCCATGTGTCTGCAAGATGCGTGGCTTCTCACGCACTGAACATCTTTGGCGATCATTCGGACGTATATGCCTGCCGTCAGACAGGTTTCGCTATGCTCGCTGAGACCAATACGCAGGAAGTAATGGATCTCGCTCCTGTAGCACATCTTGCTTCTATCGAGGGCAGAGTTCCGTTTATCAACTTCTTTGACGGATTCAGAACCTCTCACGAAATCCAGAAAATCGATATCTGGGATTACAAAGACCTTGCCGAAATGTGCGATATGGATGCTGTCAAGGCTTTCAGAAAGAGAGCTTTGAACCCTGAACATCCTGTTATGCGTGGCTCACATGAAAACGGTGATATTTTCTTCCAGCACAGAGAGGCTTGCAACAAGTATTATGATGCGGTTCCGGAAATCGTTGAAAAATACATGGGCAAAGTCAATGAAAAACTCGGTACAGATTATAAACTGTTCAACTACTATGGTGCGGAGGATGCAGAGCGTGTTATCATCGCAATGGGCTCTATCTGTGACGTAGCAGAAGAAGTTATCGACTATATGAATGCTAACGGTGAAAAAGTCGGTCTTGTCAAAGTAAGACTTTATCGTCCGTTCAGAGCTGACAAACTCGTTGAGGCGATTCCTGCCACCTGTAAGAAAATTGCTGTTCTCGACAGAACGAAGGAGCCCGGTGCTCTCGGCGAACCACTGTTCCTTGACGTTATCGCAGCACTTGCCGCACAGGGCAGAACCGGCATTAAAGTTGTCGGCGGCAGATATGGTCTCGGCTCCAAGGATACTCCTCCTTCAAGCGTATTTGCAGTATATGAAGAGCTTGCAAAAGATGCTCCGAAAGCTCAGTTTACTCTCGGCATTACGGATGACGTGACAATGCTTTCTCTCGAAGAAAAGCCCGCTCCCAACACGGCAGCAGAAGGCACGATCGAATGTAAGTTCTGGGGACTTGGCGGTGACGGTACAGTCGGTGCCAACAAGAACTCCATTAAAATTATCGGTGACTATACGCAGAAGTATGTACAGGCATACTTCCAGTATGACTCCAAGAAAACAGGCGGCGTAACGATTTCCCACCTGCGTTTCGGTGACAAGCCTATCAAGAGCCCTTACTATATCAATAAGGCAGACTTTGTCGCTTGCCATAACCCGTCCTATATCCTCAAGGGCTATAAGATGGTACAGGATGTTAAGCCCGGCGGTGTATTCCTGATCAACTGCCAGTGGACAGCTGATGAGCTTGACAAGCACCTCAATGCTGAAACAAAGCAGTATATCGCAAAGAATAACATTCAGCTCTACACGGTAAATGCTATCGACCTCGCTGAGCAGATCGGCATGGGCAAGCGTACCAATACCATTCTTCAGGCTGCTTTCTTTGCACTTGCAAAGGTTATGCCCATTGACGAGGCTGTACAGCACATGAAAGATGCTGCTACAAAGTCTTACCTCAAAAAAGGTCAGGACGTTGTTGATATGAACCATAAGGCTATTGATGCCGGTGTTACAGCATTCGTAAAAGTAGACGTTCCCGCCGCATGGGCAGACGCTGCTGATGAAAAGGCTGCAAGCACACTTACAGGCAAGGAAAAGACTGTCAAGATGGTGGAGACTATCCTTGAGCCTGTTGACAAGATGGACGGTGACTCCCTGCCTGTATCCGCATTCGTTGACCACGTTGACGGTACATTTGAACTGGGTGCATCTGCTTATGAGAAACGCGGCGTTGCTGTCATGGTTCCCGAGTGGAATCAGGATACCTGTGCAAAGTGTAACAAGTGTTCCTTTGTATGTCCTCACGCTACCATCAGACCGTTTGCAATGACAGAAGAAGAAGCTGCCAATGCTCCGGCTAACACAAAGATTGCTCCGAAACCTGTTGTTAAAACAGAATATAAATATACACTGGCAATTTCTCCGATGGATTGTATGGGCTGCTCCGTCTGCGTAGGCGTATGTCCGACCAATTCACTGAAAATGGTTGCCCGTGAAACACAGGATGACCAGCAGGCAGTATTTGATTACTGTGTTGCCAATGTTACAGAAAAAGCAGAAGTTGCTAATCCTGCTACCGTTATCGGCAGCCAGTACAAGCAGCCTCTCCTTGAGTTCTCCGGTTCCTGTGCAGGCTGTGCGGAAACATCTTATGCACGCCTTGTTACACAGCTCTTCGGTGACAGAATGTACATCTCCAATGCAACAGGATGTTCTTCCATCTGGGGCGGCCCTGCTGCAACCTGTCCTTACACTGTCAATAAAGACGGTCACGGTCCTGCATGGGCTAACTCCCTCTTTGAAGACAATGCAGAACATGGCTATGGTATGTACCTCGGTCAGAAGGCTATCCGTGAGAGACTGATTGAAGACCTCGAAAAAATCGCTGCCGGTGAAAAAGCTCCCGAGAGTGTGAAGGCTGCTATCGCAGAATTCATGGCTACCAAAGACAACGGTGAAAAGAATACGGCTGCTGCCAATGCAGTGATCGCAGAGCTTGAAAAACTCGACTGTGACTGTCCGACAAGACTCGACGTTCTCGAAAACAAAGAGTTCCTTGCCAAGAAGTCCGTATGGATCTTCGGTGGTGACGGCTGGGCTTATGATATCGGCTTCGGCGGTGTAGACCATGTACTCGCATCCGGTGAAGATGTCAACATCATGGTATTCGATACGGAAGTTTACTCCAACACAGGCGGNNGCGGACAGGCTTCCAAGGCTTCCCAGATCGGTCAGGTGGCACAGTTTGCTGCTGCCGGTAAGGCTATCGCCAAGAAGAGCCTTGCTGACATTGCCATGTCCTATGGCTACATCTATGTGGCACAGATCGCAATGGGTGCTGATCAGAATCAGACTCTCAAAGCTATCAGAGAAGCAGAAGCTTATCCGGGTCCGTCACTCATCATCGGCTACGCTCCCTGTGAGATGCACTCCATCAAGGGCGGCATGAAGAACTGTCAGGCTGAGATGAAGAAGGCTGTAGAGTGCGGTTACTGGAATATGTTCCGCTACAATCCGCTGCTCAAGGCCGAGGGCAAGAATCCGTTCACTCTCGACAGCAAAGAGCCTAAGACTTCTTACCGTGACTTTATCATGGGCGAGGCTCGTTACAGTGCACTGACACGCTCCTTCCCCGACAGAGCAGAAACCCTGTTCCAGAAGGCGGAAGAAAAGTCCGTTGCAAGATATGAAGAACTCAAAGAGCGTTCACAAGGCTGATTTGATGATTTTTTCATAATATAAAAAACTCCCCTATTCGTGACAGAGTAGGGGAGTTTTTATACGTCAGACAGAAGAAAGAAATTTCCAAAGATAGTCAAATTCGCTTGTGTAGAGTTGATATTCGGGATTTTGAGAAGTGAAAGTATAACTAAAATTGTAAGTACAAATTTCCTGACCGTATGTATAAGATTTTACATTTACTTTTCCAAAATTGTTTTTACAGCGAATAATGTATAATCGGTGCAGTATGGGAATATTTGCCACTTTTATGAAAACATTATCAGGATAAGCCTGTTCCAGTTCAAGCCAGTTTTCAATTCCTTTATCGAATCCGATATATTTTTTAAGGGGTTGACGCATATGAGAACTAATTTCAGAAATGGCTTTTTCGGAATTAATAATAATTCTCAGTTTAATGTTTTTTTGAATGATTTTTTCAATAAGATTGATATATTCGGTATTCAATCTCCATTGAGAGCCTGAATGGAAAGCCATATCTATCCATTCGATTTCTTGTTCTTCATCTACAGCATTTAGAATAAATTGGTCGTATCGCAGTTCCTCGGTGATTTGAGAAACATGAGTCTGAATCTGAACATCTACCATATAGGTAATAATTTTATCAATTACAGCGGGCATATATTCCTGTATCATAGGAATTTGCTGATGATATTTCAGTTTAGAGATTTGTTTGGGGAGGTTATCCCATTTTTTCGACCATACGAAATCCGATGTTTTGACAGGGATAATATTTTTGTTAAGCTGCATTGCTTTGAAAATTTCCTGTCTTACCCAGTCATCTTTGTTGGTACAGCGGTCAAGGGAGTTTTGCTTGAGCAGAAGAATGAAGTTAGGAGCATTTTCAATAGCCTTAAAGAGTGCTTTGTTAAATTTACCGGGTTTGTCTTCCTCTAAGTCAAGATAACAGTTAATGCCTCTTTCTTTGAGACGATCTTTCAGCATTAGTGCTGTTTCGGAGCTGGAAGAGCGTCGATAGCTGATAAATGCATCGTATTGCATAGAAAAACACCGCCTGAATCAGAATTCTATTTGAATATTTATATTTTATCACTGAAATTTATATTTGGCAATAAGCAACGGAACAGAAGTGAAAGAAAAAACCTCTTATCTCAATGCAAGATAAGAGGTTTTTGTTTAAAGTCCCATGCCACATTCTTCACAGCTATATACATTTGCCGGATTGATGTGTTGATAAATCGGACAGATTTTTTTTGATAGCAGTACTGTTTTCTACAAGTTCACCGAAAGCAACGATAAATATAGACATAAGATAAGAAATAAATAAACCTATTACGATAATAATAATACCACCAAATATCAAACCTCTAAAGGTATCTTCGGAGGAATAGGACCTTGATGCCTGATCTGCAAGATAAAACATCCATACACCGCCGATAGTGGAAATAATCATACCAACAAAAAGTACGATTCCTCCCATTTTTTTTAAACTTTTACCAGGATTAACAAACATATGAGAATACCCCCTAAAATAAAATTTAACTATGAAAATCATAACATAAATTTTCAACTTTGTCAAGTTTAAATTATCAAAAGTGATTTGTTATACTTATCAAAATATATTTATAATTATCATAATGATAGATAGATTTTCCAAAGGGTGATTATATATGATGACGAAAGAGTTATTTTATGTTGGAGATAGGATAAAGTCATTGAGAGAAAGTGCCAATATGACACAATCCCAAATAGCAAAGACTTTCAAGTTGTCACGCTCTGCTGTCAATTACTGGGAGTTGGGACTTGCCGTGCCGTCTACACAATATATTGTTGAATTGGCGAAATTTTTTCGAGTGTCAACAGATTATCTGCTTGGAATGTCAGATAATTCCACTATATCTGTTAAAGGGCTGACCGAAAAGCAGGTGACGGCAGTATATAATATCATAGAGTGTTTCCGAGAGGACAATGAAAAATTGGCTGACAGTTAATGTCAGTCTTTTTTGTTGGAGAAAAATGCAATGAACAGGGGAGATTTTTGCACGATTTTGTGATATTATAAAAGAAAACTTCTTGGAGGAAAACAGAATGATTGAGAAAATTTTAAAGTATGTGTTGGAGAAGTACGGCACGAAACCCGAATATCTCTGGAAAAAATTTCCCGATACATTTGCACTCAGAAACAATGATACCAAAAAATGGTACGGCGTCTCAATGAAAGTCAAACGGAGTGTGCTGTCTGACGGGGCAGAGGGAGATGTTATGATATTGGATCTGAAGTGTGAGCCCGCATTCAAAGACTTGCTGATTTTATCCCGCAAAGGCTTTTATCCTGCCTATCACATGAACAAGGAACACTGGGTAACAGTGATATTGGACGGAACCGTTGAGGAAAATGGAATCTATCCTATAATAGACGAGGCTTATGCACTTGTTTCAAAAAAATAGGGAAATTGACTTTACGGAAAGTCCGGAATATGTTATAATTTTTGTCGAAACAGGGGTGATGGCGTGTTAAAGGACGGAGAAAAATGGGAGCCGTTGGGAAACGGTATCAAAATCATCGTTTCAGACGAGCATAAATTCTGGACAGATACAGTGCTTCTGGCGAATTTTGCCATGCCTAAGAAAAATGATAAGGTGTGTGATTTGGGAACGGGGTGCGGTGCGATTCCGCTGATATGGAGTCGTGAACGTGTGCCGAAGTCTGTCACTGCCGTTGAAATACAGGAAAATGCCTGTTCCATGCTCGAAAGAAGCATTGCTCTGAATCGGATTGAAAATATTACGGTTATCCATGCGGATTTGAGAGAACTTGACGGATTGGTGCAGTATTCGTCTTATGATATGGTGGTCTGCAATCCGCCTTATAAAGCCGCAGGTTCCGGAATCGTGAATCCCGAAAATTCCCACAAAATCGCAAGACATGAATGTTCCTGTACAATGGAGGATATTATTCATACAGCGTCAAGATTATTGAATTATTCGGGCAAGCTGTGTATGTGTCAGAGACCGGAAAGGCTCTGCGATGTGATGACAGCTATGAGAAAATATGATATAGAGCCCAAAAGACTGCGTTTTGTCCAGCAGAGACCAACCAAAGCACCAAAATTGTTTTTGATGGAGGGCAGACGTGGCGGCAAACCCAACGGATTGATGGTGGAGCCTGTGCTTTTCATTGAAAAAGAGGGCGGAGCATTTTCTGATGAAATGTTACAAATATACGGAGCATACAAGGAAGGATATTTATGAGCGGAAAATTATATGTCGTGGGGACACCGATAGGCAATTTATCGGATTTTTCTCCCCGTGCGATAGAAACACTGAAAGAAGTTGACTTCATAGCGGCAGAGGATACCAGAGTGACCATCAAACTGCTGAATAAATTTGCAATCAATACGCCAATGGTCAGCTATCATAAATTTAGTACCTTTGACAAAGGCGAGGAAATATGCGACAGAATAGAAAACGGGGAAAACTGTGCGATTGTGACAGATGCCGGAATGCCGTGTATATCCGATCCGGGAGAACTGCTTGTGAGACGTTGTGCGGAAAGGGGAATTACGGTGTGTGCCGTACCCGGACCGACAGCATTGGCATCTGCTTTGGCAATTTCGGGACTTCCGACAGGCAGATTTGCCTTTGAAGGATTTCTGAGTGTGAACAAACCCGGCAGAAGGGAACATCTTTTAGCCGTCAAAAATGAAGAGCGTACCATGATTTTCTATGAAGCACCGCATAAACTGGCGGCAACCCTGAAAGATATGTATCAGATGTTTGGTGACAGGAAAATTTCCATTGTCAGGGAACTGACAAAGATTCATGAGGAAGTTATCCGAACGACATTGAAAGAAGCATCCGAAAAATATGCTGACGGCGAGATAAAAGGAGAAATCGTGCTTGTCATTGAGGGAGCCAAGTGTGAAGAAACGGAAAAGGAAATGACGCTGGAATATGCTATAGAACTGGCAAAAGAACTTTCGCAAAAGGGAATGTCACTGTCCGAGAGTGCCAAAGAAGCCGCCAAACTGACAGGCTTTAAAAAAGGCGATATTTACAGAGAACTGATTTAACGGAGGAAATGAAGTACATGGAAGCAAAAGATATTATACTGGCATCGGCATCGCCCAGAAGAAAGGAACTGCTTGCAAGAGTGTATCCGACGTTTCGGGTGATACCGTCCAGACTGAGAGAACTTGTGCCGAAAGAATTGGGTGTGGAAAACTGTCCGCAGTATCTTGCGGAGAGAAAAGCGGAATCCGTTGCGAAGGCTTACCGCAAATCACTGGTAATAGGCTGTGATACCTCTGTGATTGTAGACGGAGCGATTCTCAACAAACCACGTTCCACAAGCGATGCACGGGACATGATGAAAATGCTGTCGGGACGTGTTCATAGAGTCATTACAGGCTGTAGTTTATTTTATATGGAGAAGCATTTCAGCTTTTCAGAGGCAACAGAGGTGGAATTTTATCCGCTGACGGATGAGGAAATCGAAGAGTATGTGGAAACACCTGAGCCCTATGATAAAGCAGGCGGCTATGGCATACAGGGAACTGCCGCATTATTCATCAAGGGCATTAAAGGAGATTATTACAATATTGTAGGCCTGCCGATAGCCCGTTTGAAACGTGAAATTGAGGAATTCATGAATCAGGATTTCAGCGTTGACGCAGACGGCAATTCTGAAAACAAGAGCCGCAGAAGAAAGAAAAAATAATTTTTTTAATAGACTGCAACTTTTGAGCATATATTTTGAAAAGATATGCTTGGGAGGTGCAGTATGTTTTTTTTAAAGAGAGTATGTGTGATATTGGCAGTATTGCTGATAATGCCTGTATCTATGCAGGTGCAGGCATTGTCGGACAGTGAGATCACAGCACCGTCAGCCGTTCTGATGGATGCGGAAACAGGACGTGTCCTGTATGAAAAAAATGCTCATGAAGTGAGAGCCTGTGCGTCTATCACGAAAGTCATGACGCTGACGCTTGTCATGGAGGCACTGGACAGCAAAAAAATTGCATGGACGGATACGGTTACGGCATCGGAACACGCTTCTTCCATGGGCGGTTCGGATATATGGCTGGAGCCGGGGGAAACGATGACGGTAGATGAAATGGTCAAGGCTACTATCGTAGCCAGTGCCAATGATGCGGCTGTGGCACTGGCGGAGCATATATGCGGCACAGAGGAAGAGTTTGTGATGCAGATGAACAAAAAGGCAAAATCTCTCGGCATGAAAGAAACCGTTTTCAAAAACTGCAACGGACTGGATGAAGAAGGTCATGTGACAAGTGCCTATGATGTGGCGGTAATGTCAAGGGAACTGATACGGCACAAAAAAATCTATGATTACAGCCGTATATGGATGGACAGCCTGCGTGGAGGAAAAACACAGCTTGTCAATACCAACAAGCTTTTGAAAAGTTATCAAGGGATCACAGGCTTGAAAACGGGCACGACTTCACAGGCGGGAAGCTGTATCAGTGCGACGGCAGAACGTGACGGGCTGAGTCTGATAGCCGTTGTTCTGGGCAGTGCGACAGGAAAAGACCGTTTTACAGATGCCGCCAAACTGCTGGATTACGGTTTTGCGAATTACGGAATGTATACACCGAAAGTGCCCGATGAGGCTCTCAGGGAAATTCCCGTTAAAAACGGTATGACCGATAAAGTGCTGACGAGTGCCAAAGCAGACAAAGCCTTTCTGATTCAGAAAGGCAAGGCGGAAAAAATTACTTCGGAAATTGTTCTGCCGCAGGAAACAGAGGCACCTGTCAAAAAAGGAGCCGTGCTTGGCAAGCTCATATATAAAAGCGACGGTAAACAGATAGCAGAGTATCCGATTACCGCCGCAGATTCGGTGGAAGAAATCCATTTCTGGAAAATTTTCGGGATGTTGTTCCGCAGTATTGCGGGAAGTCAGGTTTTCGGTGCCAAGGCATAATACAGATTATAAAGCCTGAAGCCGCACCGGAACAGTAGGCCGGCATCATCATATTTTGCATAGCCGTCAGAGCCGTCCATGACAACAGCGATCATATTGTGCCCTTCCATGACAGCCGATGCAATGACACAGGTTCCTGCTTCATCCGTGAAGCCTGTTTTCATGCCGTCACAGTACGGGGAATAGCATTTGTAATAATCATTCAGCATTAAATTGGTGTTTACCCAGTACAGCATACCGCCTCTGAGAAGTTTACATTCCACATAATGCTTTTTGCAGGAATCTGCAATTAAAGGAATACTTCTGGCATAAGCCGTAATTTTGGCGAGATCTTGTGCGGTGGTGTAATGGCCGGGATCATGCCAGCCGTCAGGATTGATAAAATGGGAATCTTTCGCCCCAAGCTGATAGGCGGCATCATTCATCAGTTTCACAAAAAGTTCGACGGCCTCTTGATTGGACAGGGAATTGTCATTTTGGAAGATTCTGGCACAGTTGACCGCCATTGTATAAGCGGCATCATTGCCTGAAGGGAGCATGAGAGCATCCATCAGCATTTCAAATGTCAGCATCATGCCCTTTTCAAGTCCGGCAGTGCTGGATTCTTCTCCGATCATTTCAATTTCATTGCCGACGGTGATAACCGTACCGGGATCATTGATAATACGGCAGGCAACGACAGCTGTTAAAAGCTTGGTGGTGCTTGCCGGATAGCATTTTTGGAGAGAATTTTTTTCAAAGAGAATTTCGTCTGTAGAGAGGTCATACAGGACAACATATTGTGCCTTGACATTGTTTTTGAGATTTCTGAGGATCTTTTCGGAAAATTCGGATTCATTCAGAGTAAATGTTCTGTCAGATTCGTATTCGGGACTGTTGGGGAGAAAGTTTTCCAAATCAACAAGGGGAGACGGAATATCGGGAAGAGTCATATTTTGGGCGGCTGCCTGGAGCAGCTGCTCATTTTGTTTTTGGATTTCGGTTTGTTGCTGATAATAAAAGAATCCGCTTCCCAGTGCGAGAACGCACAGAATACTCACAAGCACTATCAGCTTTTTGGATGATTTCTTTTTTGTATTTGCGGGTGTCGTGTTCATATTCTCACTCCTTTAATAACAATTTACAACATAAGCGGATTGGTGTCAAGGCTAATTCTGTAAAAAGAGTGCGAAAAAAATTTGGAAGATCAAAGGTCAAAAGTAAAATTTCTGAAAAAATGAGAAAAACAGAGAATATCAAAGAAAATGTCAGTAAATGCCTGCCGGTGTCCGCAAAATCGACTTTCTTTGACTTTGACCTTTCCTAACTTTCGGGATATAATCAAAGTCAAAGAAAGTCAAAGACAAGAAGTGATGAAAATGAAAATGAGCGACTTAGTAGCACAGTATATCCTCAAAATGTTGGATGAAACCGACGGCAATGCCGAAATTCAGCGAAATGAACTGGCAGGAATGCTGGGCTGTGTGCCCAGTCAGATCAACTACGTTATTACGTCACGTTTCACGCCCGAACAGGGGTATATTGTAGAGAGCAGGCGAGGCGGAGGCGGTTATATCAGAATCACCCGTGTCACTGCCGACAGACGTGTTGCCATCATGCACATTGTCAATTCCGTCGGAGAAAAAATTTCTTCTTCAACGGCACAGACGATTCTTGGCAATATGTCTGCACAGAACATGATTTCGGAATATGACAGGGTGTTAATGGCATCGGCTTTGTCTGACAAAGCTTATGCGAATGTTCCGCAGGAGCAGAGAGATACTCTCAGAGCAGCCATTATGAAAAATATGCTGATAACACTTGTTATCCTGCAAAACTGAAACAAACGGAGGTAATTTTTATGTTGTGTCAATCATGCGGCAAAAGACAGGCAACTACACATATCAAGACGATTTTAAACGGAGAACTCAAAGAATATGACCTTTGTCCCGAATGTGCCCAGAAAATGGGTTACGGTTCTTTTTTCGGAAACATAGGATTTGACCTTGACCATCTTTTCGGAAGTTTCATGGACAGCTTTACAGGCACCGCCAGACCGCAGAAACGCTGTCAGTGCTGCGGCAGCAGCTTTGAGGACATAGCAAAATCAGGCAAGGTCGGCTGTGCCAAATGCTATGAAGTGTTTTATGAAGAGCTTCTTCCGTCGGTGCAGAGAATCCACGGAAGAACCTCTCACACGGGAAAACTGGCACATTCCGCAGGTACACAGGTGAGAGCCAGAAATGAACTGATAAAACTCCGTGCGGAGCTGGAACGTGCCGTCAAAGCACAGGAATTTGAAAAGGCTGCGGAACTTCGTGACCGGATCAAAGAGCTTGAAAAAACCAATGCTGACAATGCGTGAAAGGAATGACAGAGATGAGTGAGAAAAAATTTGATACACTGAATGATGTCAGTGATGTTGTCATCAGTACAAGGATCCGTTTTGCGAGAAATCTCCGGGAATATCCTTTCCCGTGCAGACTGAGCGACGAGAAAAAAAGAAAGGTTGCGGCTGTTGTAAAATCAGCCGTGCTTGACGGACATTCTGCCATTTCAAGCCGTTTTGAATATATCCAGATGTCAGAGCTGACACAGGAAGAAGCTGTTTCACTGGTGGAAAGACATCTTGTGAGTCCGGAGTTTATTTCTGACAGGCAGGGCAGAGGCTTGCTGCTGCTGGATGATGAATCCGTCAGCATCATGATCAATGAAGAAGACCACATCAGAATACAGGTTATCAGTGCAGGCATGAACCTTGACGGCACCTATGACTTGGCGGATAAAATTGATACCTTGCTTGATGAACAGTTACAGTTTGCTTTCAATGACAAGTTGGGTTATCTGACACAGTGTCCGACCAATATCGGAACAGGCATGAGAGCATCCTTGATGCTGCATCTGCCGGCATTGAAAGAGAGCGGTGCTATGGGAAAAATCAGTTCCTCCCTCTCAAAACTGGGACTTGTCATCAGAGGAATGTACGGGGAAGGCACAGAACCGAAAGGTGCGATTTATCAGCTTTCCAATCAGGTCACGCTGGGTATTTCCGAACAGGAGGCAATCAATAATCTGCGTGATATTGCCAATCAGCTGATCACACAGGAACGTGCCGCCCGTGAAACGCTCAGTAAAAATATCACGGTTCAGGACAGAATTTATCGTTCCTACGGTATTTTACAGTATTCCAAACTGCTCAGCAATGATGAATGTATGCAGTTGCTTTCCAATGTGCGTTTCGGTGTGGAAGCAGGATTCTTTCAGGGAATCAGTTTTGACAGAATCAACCGCCTGTTCATAGAGGCACAGCCTGCCACACTGATGAAGAATATCGGCAAAAAGCTGACACCGCAGGAGCGTGACAGAATTCGTGCCGAGTTGGTACGAAGTACGTTAATGCAGCCGCAGGTCCCCTCCAGCCACAGACTGGAAGAATGAAAAGTAAAAAATGGAACATGAGAAAGTGAGGTATGATTGATGTATCAGTTCAACGGTTTTACAGAAAAAGCAAACAATGCCATTAACCTTGCCATTGAAGCGGCTCAGGAAATGGGACACACTTATATCGGCAGTGAACACATTCTGCTGGGTTTGCTGCAAAACGAGGACGGAGCCGCCTATACGGTTCTCGACAAGTGCGGAGCAAATGCCGAAACACTCGAAAAATTGATTAAAGAGGAAATCGGTACGGGTGACAAGGCAAAATTGACTCCCGATGACTTTACTCCGAGAACAAAGAGAGTTTTGCAGACGGCAATCATGCAGGCATCCAAAATGGGACATAACTATGTCGGAACAGAGCATATTCTGATTGCCCTGATTTCAGACGGAGAAAGCTATGCGGTAAGATTCTTGCAGGAAATGAATGTCCGTCCCAATGATATTGTAAAGGCTCTCAATGAAGCACTGGGCAATCGTGATGACGCTGAAGAGGAATTTTCGGGCGGCAGTGAATTTAAGCCCAAGGGCGGCAAAACAAAAATGCTGGATAAATTCGGACGGGATTTGACGGAAATTGCTTCCAAAGGCGGCATTGATCCGGTTATCGGCAGACAGAATGAAATTGAAAGAGTGATACAGATTCTTTCCAGACGTACCAAGAATAATCCTTGTCTGATAGGGGAACCCGGTGTCGGCAAGACAGCCGTTGCCGAAGGACTTGCTTTGAAGATCGTTGCGGGAGACGTTCCCGAACCGCTCAAAAACAAGCGTATTGTATCGCTTGACCTGACAAGTATGATTGCAGGCACAAAATACAGAGGCGACTTTGAGGACAGAATCAGCGGTGCCGTTGAAGAAGTCAAGAAAGCAGGCAATGTGATTTTGTTCATTGATGAACTGCATACGATTATCGGTGCAGGCTCGGCAGAGGGTTCTGCCGATACAGCCAATATTCTGAAACCGTCTCTTGCAAGAGGAGATTTTCAGGTGATCGGTGCGACTACCATCAATGAGTACAGAAAGTATATTGAAAAGGACGCTGCTCTGGAAAGACGTTTCCAGCCTGTGACAGTGGGCGAGCCTACCGAAGAAGAAGCAATTCTGATTCTGAGAGGACTGCGTGACAGGTATGAGGCACACCACAAAGTAAAAATTACAGATGAAGCGATTGATGCAGCCGTCAAGCTTTCGTCAAGATATATTGCGGACAGATTTCTGCCCGACAAAGCGATTGATCTTGTAGATGAAGCAGCGTCAAGAGTTCGTCTGAGAGCTTACACAGCCCCCGATGACTTGCAGGAAATGGAAAACAAAATCAAGTCTCTGGAGCAGGAAAAGGCGGAAGCCGTCAATATGCAGGATTTTGAGAGAGCCGCCCATATCCGTGACGAAGAAAAGAAGCTCCGTGAAGAACTGGAGGGCAAAAAGAAGGTCTGGCAGGAAAAGAATGAGCATAAAAACGGCGAAGTCAATGCGGAAGATATTGCCGAAATTGTCTCAAGCTGGACAGGTGTTCCTGTTGTGCAGCTGACGCAGGAGGAAAGTCAGCGACTCTTAAAACTGGAAGAGATTCTTCATGAAAGAATTGTCGGACAGGATGAAGCAGTGTCAGCCGTTGCCAAAGCAATCAGACGCGGCAGAGTGGGCTTGAAAGATCCCAACAGACCTGTCGGTTCCTTTATTTTCCTCGGACCGACGGGTGTCGGCAAGACAGAGCTTTGCAAGGCACTGGCACAAGCCATGTTTGGTGACGAGAATGCCATGATTCGCTTTGATATGTCGGAGTTCATGGAAAAGCATACCGTTTCCAAGCTGATTGGTTCGCCTCCGGGATATGTCGGCTATGATGAGGGCGGACAGCTTACAGAAATGGTACGTCGTCATCCGTATTCGGTTCTCCTGTTTGACGAGATAGAAAAGGCTCATCCGGATGTATTCAATATGTTATTGCAGATTCTTGACGAGGGCAGACTGACCGATTCACAGGGCAGACACGTCAATTTCCGCAATACGGTGATTATCATGACATCGAATGTGGGAGCAAGGCTTATCACGGAAAAGCAGACGAATTTAGGGTTCTTTGGCGGTGAGGAATCATCTGCCAATGACACGGCAAAAATCAGGGAAGCCGTGCTTGGCGAACTGAAAAAGCTGTTCAAGCCGGAATTCCTGAACAGAGTAGACGATACTATCGTGTTCAACAAGCTGACCAATGAAGATATACAGGAAATTGCCAAAAATCTTCTCGGGAATTTGGAAAAGAGACTGAATGAACTGGATATCCAAGCAGAGTTTCGGCCTGAAGCCATTAAAGCCGTTGCGGATGCGGGTTTTGATGAACTGTACGGAGCAAGACCTCTGAAAAGAGCGATTCAGTCGCATATTGAAGATGCGATTTCCGAAAAAATGCTTGACGGCAGTATCAAGAGCGGTGACACTGTGATCTGTGACTGTAAAGACGGCAGGTATACCTTTGAAGTGGCGGAGGCTTTTAACAGTTAAAATGATTTTATAAAAAGTTATAAAAATATGTTGACTTTTATAATTTTTAAAGAGAAAGAGAGGTGAAAACCGTTACTGAAAAATTGACAAAATCCAACTTTTATGTTAAAATCAGAGAAGATACGAAGCCTATGCGACAG
>DEFH01000009.1:15782-15912 GCA_002350705.1 Ruminococcaceae bacterium UBA2857 | reverse complement strand
AGCAGGAATCCCCTCCGGGTACAACGTAGCCATTCGCTGTCAGGGCGGTAACCAGTCCGTTCGGTTCAAGTGTGGTAGAGTAGGACACAGTTCCACAAGTAATATCAGAAATGCACAAAATCAACTTCTC
>DEFH01000009.1:10562-15623 GCA_002350705.1 Ruminococcaceae bacterium UBA2857 | reverse complement strand
TTATAAGTTTTCAGTAACGGAAAACAAATGAAAATCAGAATAGGACACGGCTATGATGTACATCGGTTTGCCGACAACAGAAAATTGATTTTGGGCGGTGTCGAGATACCGTATGAAAAGGGACTGCTGGGACATTCCGATGCAGATGTGCTGATACACGCTGTCATGGATTCCCTTTTGGGAGCGGCGGCACTGGGAGACATCGGAACACATTTTCCCGATACCGATGAGAAATACAAAGATGCAGACAGCATGGAACTTTTGAAGAAAGTCATGGAAATTCTTTCGGCAAAAGGCTATACCGTATCAAACATTGATGCAACGGTGATTGCTCAAAAGCCTAAACTCAAGCCCTATATTCAACAAATGAGAGAGTGCATTGCCAATGCCATGCAGACGGATATGGATAATATCAGCATCAAAGCGACTACCGAAGAAAAACTTGGTTTTACAGGCAGATTAGAGGGAATCTCTTCCCATTGTGTTGCACTGATAGAAAAAAAATAAATAAATGCCGCAGGAGTTTTGAAAAATTCCTGCGGCATTCGTTTTTGAAAAAATTATCTGTCGTAGAGTTCGCCTAAAGTCATATAGTCAAAATAAATCAATAAGGAATAACCGTCCATATCCATATCTTCATCAAGATAAATAATGGTACCATCGGCATCACTATAACCATAATCAAATGGCGACTCATCGGCAAATGCAGAGGTAAGACCATCATAATCAATGGCATCCTGAATGGTAAGAGCCTTGGCAGCTTCACGTCTTTGGGCGGCAGTGGCATCGGGAGCAGGGAGTTTGGACGGATCAAGATTTCCAAGCTCAAGGCTCGGAGAACCGGAGTTGATGGAACCTGCTGCCGTACCGGCATAAAGCTTTTTGCAGGCGGCGTCAAGTGTAGCGGCATTGGATTGTTTAGCGGATATTTCGGCATTTCTCATAATGCTGCTCTGACCGGTCAGCTTTTCAAATTCTTCCGCTGTCATTTGGAAGAAATTTTTCTCGGCTTTGAACGGAGCAATATTGGAATTGGCGGAGAGTTCCACATTCCAGCCTTCCTGACCGAATGAGATTTTGTTATTGGCACATTCAAAATTCAGTTCCACATCAAAATCGTAATCAAGAGAATAACCGGTCGTATAATAATCGGGCTGTTTGCCTGTGTTGTTGGTAATTTTGAGTTTGGAATCCTTTTTGTTGTAGTCAAAGGTCAGAGTACCGTTATTTCCTGTGGAGGAATCGTGCTTGAATGTGTATACGGTACCGTTGTCATTCTTTGCCTGAGTAAGAGAAAAGCCCGAAGAATTAGAACCGTATTTGCTGCCGGAGTTGTTGGCTCTGACAGAGAACAGTGTATCGGATTTGGTGGGGAATTCTGCCGTGAGACTGCCCACATTGTCACCCTCGGTCTGTGTATACTGGATTTTCAGAATACTTTGTGTGGCGGTATCTGTATAGAACTCAATTTTGACCTGTGTGCTTGCATCCATGGACTGTTTGGCGGAGTCGACGGAAGAAGTAAAGCTTTTTTCCAAATCTTCAATACTGAAATTATCATACAGTTCAGCGAAATCTTCATTGTATGTATGGACATATTGGAGAATTTCGTTTTTGCAGTCATCCATGAAAAGCCCGATATCAGCGGCATTGAAGTTGTATGTCACCAGATCCGCGGAGTAGTCCTGCTGTTCGATATTGACGGACTGTCTTTTGATTTCCACATGACCGTTCTTTTCAAAGCTTTTCATAATATTTTCGGCAGTGGTCTGAAAATCTTTCTGCATCTGATCGTTCTTTTTGGCGAGACGGGAGGATTTTTCAAGATTGTCAACCATTTGTTCGATCTGTTCATTATACAGGGAACTGTTTTTGTCTCCGAAAATGGAACCCTCGAAATCATTTTTGATATTGCTGAGGTCAACAAAATAACTGCCCTTGTTTTCGCCCATTTCATAATTGACATTCAGGGAATCGCTGTCCGTATAGGCTTTCAGACTGCCGCTCTGTGTTTCCATGCCGCCTTTGGCCTGACCGGATATATCGGCATACAGCTGTTTTTTATCGGCATCATATCCCACAAGGGCGGAGCCGTCCACATATTCATTATTCACGGTGACTTTTATACTGCCTGTTTTGGTAATTTTTTGAAAAAGATGAAACATATCATTGTCTTTTTCTTTTTCACCGACATATCTTTGTACGGAAGCGGCAAGGTATCTGGTAGGATTATTTTTGAGCTCCTGCTGTCCCAGATTGTTTTTCACAATGAAAAACGTCGGCACACCGACAGCCACTGCACCGGCTACTGCAACAGAGGTAATAATTACCGCTTTTTTGTGTGACTTTTTGACAGGCTGGGGATTCATACCCGTTTCAGTTGTCGGAATGTCGGGAAACTGATAACCGCATTCCAAACAAAACTTGGTGTTTTCAGGTAACTCTTTTCCGCATTTCGGACACAACATAAAAAACACTCCTTTTGATATTTTTCTGCAAAAACAGACTTTTGTTCATAGTATCATAACGGGAAAATGATGTCAATTATCATTTTGCCATATTTCCATGCCCATTTTTAAGTATATCATAGCAGTTTTGGAGAGACTTTGCAACTGTTTGTCATATATTGCATGAATTTTCCAACGGCTTTCATTATTTTTGAGTGGTTTTGCATAAGGGAATTATCATGCGAAAATGAAAAAATTATTGACAAAATCAAAAACGCTTGTTATACTAATTCTTAATAGCTGTGAAAAGAAGAAGTATGTCGGAACGCACTCTTCAGAGAGGATATGGCCGGTGAAAATATCCGTTTGCCCCGTCGGAAATACATCTTGGAGCTGCCGGACTGAAACAATTCATAATGCATAATACACCATGCATAATGACCGGATATTAGGAAATATTTTCCGCTTTCCGTTTGAATTAGGTTTGGCCGTAAGCATACGTTATCGTGCAGGGGTTGAAAGACCTGTTAAGGTCGGTGTTGAGAGATGCCGATAAATTGAGGTGGTACCACGGTAGCATTTTATCGTCCTCTGTTTCAGACAGGGGACGTTTTTTGTCCCCGAAAAATATTGATATACGAAAGGACAGACAAACAATGGGAGTATTTGAAGAATTGCAGGAAAGAGGTCTGATCGCTCAGATGACGGATGAGGCTGAAATCAAAGAGCTCATCAATTCGGGAAAAGCCGTGTTTTACATTGGTTTTGATCCGACAGCAGACAGTCTCCATGTCGGACACTTTATGGCACTGAGCCTGATGAAGCGTCTGCAAATGGCAGGCAACAAGCCGATTGCTCTTTTAGGCGGCGGTACAGGCATGATCGGGGATCCTTCCGGAAAGACCGATATGCGTAAAATGCTGACAAAAGAAGATATTGAGCATAACTGTGAGTGCTTTAAAAAACAGATGAGCCGTTTCATTGATTTTGCGGATGACAAAGCAATCATGGTTAACAATGCAGACTGGCTGTTGCATCTGAATTATGTTGAGTTGCTCAGAGAAGTCGGGGCGTGTTTCAGTGTCAACAGAATGTTGACGGCAGAGTGCTACAAACAGAGAATGGAAAGAGGTTTGAGCTTTCTTGAGTTCAACTACATGATTATGCAGAGTTACGACTTTTTGTCGCTGTACAAAAAGTACGGCTGTAACTTGCAGTTTGGCGGAGACGACCAGTGGAGCAATATGCTGGGCGGTACGGAATTGATCAGAAGAAAGCTCGGCAAAGACGCTTATGCCATGACAATTAATCTCCTGCTCAATTCCGAGGGCAAGAAGATGGGCAAAACAGAAAAAGGTGCGGTATGGCTTGATGCGGAAAAGACAAGTCCGTTTGATTTCTTCCAGTACTGGAGAAATGTATCGGATGATGATGTCATCAAGTGCCTGAAAATGCTGACGTTCGTACCGATGGAGGAAATCAGGGAGCTTGCGAAATTAGAGGGCAGTGAACTCAACAGGGCAAAGGAAATTCTGGCATTTGAACTGACAAAGCTCGTTCACGGTGAAGAAGAGGCCCGCAAAGCCCTTGACGGTGCAAGAGCATTGTTTTCGTCAAAGGCTGACACGGATAATATGCCGTCAACCGAAATAGAGGAAAGTGCTTTCACAGACGGTAAGATCGGTGTGCTTGATTTGCTGTCCTTGACAGGTCTGGTGCCTTCAAAGGGCGAGGCAAGAAGACTTATTCAGCAGGGCGGTATCGCCATAGATGACGAAAAAGTGACCGATGTCAAGGCGGAACTGACAAAAGAGGCTTTTGCCAAGGGTTATGTTGTCATTAAAAAAGGCAAAAAGGTATTCCATAAGGCAATTCTGAAATAACGGAGGCTTTTAACAGTTAAAATAATATTATAAAACCATGTTGACTTTTATAGTTTCAGGATATTATACTGAATCAAGGTGGTGAAAAGTGTGATAAAAACTATAAAAGTCATGCTGTGTCCAAATAACAGGCAGAAAACAAAGCTGTTTGAATGTGCAGGAACAGCAAGATTTATTTATAACTGGGTACTTGATTATGAGCAGATAAATTATGATTGTGATAATGGTTTCATTAACGATTATGCATTGAGAAAAAAGCTGACGGCACTCAAACAAACGCATGAGAAATTTATGTGGCTGAATCATTACAGCAGCAACATAGCCAAACAAGCTGTAAAAGATGCCTGTAATGCTTATCTGAATTTCTTTAAGGGAATTACAAAGTTCCCGAATTACAAAAGCCGAAGAAAATCAAAGCCGAGTTTCTATGTTGATACCGATAAAATCAGCTTTACAGATACTCATGTAAAACTTGAAAAGCTGACAACAAGCCGAAAAGCGAATAAACAGAAATTCAATCATATCAGACTTGCAGAAAAGGGCAGAATACCTGTGGGTGCAAAATATTCCAATCCAAGAGTGACATTTGACGGTATAAATTGGTATATTTCCGTAGGAATTGAAACACCTGAAAACACCAACAAGCCATCGAATGACGGTATCGGGATTGATATTGGCATAAAAACTCTTGCAGTGTGTTCTGACAAAGCAGAATATAAAAATATCAATAA
>DEFH01000009.1:10191-10326 GCA_002350705.1 Ruminococcaceae bacterium UBA2857 | reverse complement strand
GTCAAAGGCATGATGAAGAACAAGCACCTTGCCAAAGCTGTACAGGAACAGTGTTTCTATGAATTTTACAGACAGATACAGTATAAATGTCAATGGAATAATATTGAATTTATCACAGCAGACAGGTATTATCCG
>DEFH01000009.1:5373-9911 GCA_002350705.1 Ruminococcaceae bacterium UBA2857 | reverse complement strand
AACATAAAAGTTGTTTTTATAACTTTTTATAAGTTTTCAGTAACGGGATAGTGTGGATAAAGAAACCAAAATCCAAAAAAGACGTGAGGACAGACAGCAGGCAGTGGAATTGGTGTATGAAAGAATGTTCCGTGACGACACAGCGGAAGAGGTGTATGAGGATGCCTTTCACGCCCGTGATGCACAGATCGGTGACTATACACGGGAGGTCGTTGAGGGTGTCGAAGCTCATACGGAAGAAATTGATGCACTGATTGAAAGCAATCTGAAAGGCTGGAAACTGAACAGAATTTCCAAAATGTCACTGGCAGTCATGAGAGTTTCTGTCTATGAAATGAAGTATATCAAGTCCGTACCGGTCAGTGTTTCCATCAATGAAGCGGTCAATCTTGCCAAAAACTACTCTACAGACAAGGATGGAGCATTTGTCAACGGTGTACTGGGAGCAGTGGCAAAGTCCCTGACAAAGGGTGACAAATAATGTCATATTATCTGGGAATCGACACGAGCAATTATACGACTTCCGCCGCTTTGTATGACAGTGAAAGGATGTCTGTTGTGCAGCAAAAAAAGCTGTTGCCTGTCAGACAGGGAGAGTGTGGTTTGCGGCAGAGTGATGCTGTCTTTCATCATGTACAGCAGCTTCCGCAGATAATCGAACAGCTTTTGAACAGCTTTGACGGAGAAATTACGGCAATCGGTGTATCTTCCAAGCCGAGAGATGCCGAGGGTTCCTATATGCCGTGTTTCACTGTCGGACATGGTACCGCAAGGGCTTTGTCGAGTGCGTTGCAAGTGCCGTTATATACATTTTCTCATCAGAATGGCCATATTGCGGCGGCTTTGTATTCGTCAAAGCATACAGAGCTTGTGAAAGAGCCATTTTTGGCGTTTCATGTGTCGGGCGGTACAACGGAAGCTGTTCTTGTACAGCCTGACACGGAAACGATTTTCAAAGTGGAGTTGGTTGGCAAAACACTGGATTTGAATGCAGGACAACTGATAGACAGAGTGGGCGTTATGCTGGGATTGGGCTTTCCGTGCGGTCGGGAGCTGGAACAGCTTGCCATGCGGAGTACGGCTGCAATCAAGGCAAAAGCAACTTTAAAAGAAACGGACTGCTGTTTGTCGGGAATTGAGAATATCTGTCGGAAAGCGTATGCAGAGGGAATGTCAAAAGAAGATGTTTCTTTGATGTGTCTGCGATACGTGGAAAAGACAGTTGCGGGAATGTGTGAGAGAATTCTTGCCGAATACGGGAAAGTGCCTGTTGTATTTGCAGGCGGTGTGATGTCCGATAAAATCATCAAAGACAGCCTTTCGGAGAAATTCGGGGCATATTTTGCAGAACCCGTATTTTCTGCGGACAATGCCGCAGGAACAGCATTTTTATGTTATCTGAAACATACAGTTTAACTAAAGGAGTGGAGTTATTAATGGGAAGACTTTTCGGAACAGACGGAGCAAGAGGAATTGCCAACAAAGAGCTTACCTGTGAGCTGGCAATGAATATCGGCAGGGCGGCAGCCATGGTTTTGACGGACGGCAGCAAGCGTCCGAAAATATTGATCGGAAAAGATACAAGACGTTCCTGTGATATGCTGGAAGGAGCTTTGACAGCAGGTTTGTGTTCTATCGGAGCAAATGTGGAGATTCTGGGTGTTGTGCCGACACCTGCGGTGGCTTACCTGATTAAGAAATATAAAGCAGATGCAGGCATTATGATTTCAGCTTCACACAATTCTTTTGAGTTCAACGGAATCAAGATATTTTCCAGTGACGGCTATAAACTGCCGGATGCACTGGAAGCGGAAATTGAGTCAATCGTCATTGACCATGCCAAGCCGTATGAAACACCCATCGGTGATGGTGTGGGTAAGGTGACAAAAGCAGAAAATGCAGTAAATGACTATATCGAGCATATTATTTCTACTGTGCCGTACCGGCTGGACGGAATGGAAATTGCGGTTGACTGCTCCAACGGTTCCGCTTCTGCGACGGCAGAAGAACTGTTTACCAAACTGGGTGCCAAGTGCCGCATGCTTTCCGATAAGCCTGACGGTATCAATATCAATGATAACTGCGGTTCCACACATCTGGAAAATTTACAGAAATATGTCGTGGAAAACAGTCTGCAAATGGGTGTAGCGTTTGACGGCGATGCGGACAGATGTCTTGCTGTTGATGAAAACGGTAATGTGGTGGACGGTGACTTTATTATGGCAATCTGTGCAATGGATTTGTCATCAAGAGGTGTGCTTGCCAAAAATACGGCTGTCGGTACGGTTATGTCAAACATGGGATTCAGTCGCTTCTGTGCAGACAACCATCTGAAATTTGTTTCAACGAATGTCGGTGACAGATATGTTCTGGAGGCTATGCTGAGAGAGGGGTATAACTTTGGCGGTGAGCAGTCAGGTCATGTGATATTCCTGGATTACTCGACAACGGGTGACGGTCAGCTCACAGCGGCACAGCTTCTGAGCCTTGTCAACAGAAGACAGGCCAAACTGTCCAGTGTTGCCACCGTCATGACGCACTATCCCCAGATACTCATCAATGTCAAAGTGACAAATGAGGGGAAAGTGCAGTTCTATAAAAATCAGGACATTAAAAATAAAATTGAGTCCGTTAAAAAAGAGCTTGGGGAAGATGGAAGAATCCTTGTCAGACTGTCGGGAACAGAACCGCTTGTGCGTGTGATGCTGGAAGGACTGGACAAGGACAAAATTACCCGTCTGGCTCAGGAAACTGCCGAACTTATCAAATATACCATTGGTGCCTGAACCGTAAAAATGCACAAAAAGGCTTTGCAATGCGAAGAAAAGTTTTTTTGAAAAAATTGTTTCATTTGCCCGTGTTTGTGCTATAATAATTTTATCATGAATACGGGAGCATTGATGATGGCAAATGTGGATGTATCGGTGATTATTCCCTCTAAAAACAATAAGAAAAGAACCGCAGAAATTATCCGTAAAATCGCGGAATCCACTCAGGGCATGGAAGTGGAATTCATTGTCATTGATATGAATTCCAAAGACAACAGCGTTTTGTGTGCCCTCAACGAGATTAAAAAACGAAATCTGAGAGGCTATGTCATACAAAGCGGCGGCAGTACTGTCAGTTCCGCCCTGAATACGGGGATTTATAAATCGGACGGCAAATATATTACTTTTGTGTATCCCAGCAGACTCTACAAAGGCGATTATATGAAAGCCTACTATCAGACGGCTGAGGAAAAAAGTGCGGATTTTGTATTTTCCGCTCCCAAGACGGGCAGTGCCAAAAACAATATTGTCAGTGCCGAAATCGGCAGTATCGACGGCTGTGCATTGGCAGTGGGACTGGTGCGGTCACTCATCAGCGTCGATTTTTGTGCGGTGATGATAAGACGGGAATATCTGCTGTCGAATCATATCAAATTCTATGAAGAGTGTACCTTTGGCTATGCGGAAGCCTTTGTATTCAATGCTTTGCTGTATGAGCCGAAAATCGCCTACTCTGACATTAAGCTGGAAAGAGAATACACGGAAACTCCTCCGAAAGAGGAAAATGTACAGAATAACGGCTGTTTTTCAAAAATTGATGCAATGCTGAAAGTCTATGAGACAATACAGTTGAATCAAAGGGGCAACATTGCCCTGAATGATGCCTTTGCATATAACAAATTGCCGTCTGTTGTCATGTCATGTGTGGATATTCTTCTGAAAGAGGGATTTTCGTATTCCGCCATCAAAAATTCTTTGAAACTCAAAAATTATGACAAACTGCTAAAGATTGCAAGGACGACACCGGCAAAACTGAGAAAAAAAATTTTGATCTGGACGGTTGCTCCGAAATTCTATAAACTGTGAGGAAATGCTCCTCACAGTTTGTTTTTTTGTACAAACGGATGTTTTCTCATGTTGATAGGTCTGAAAAAATGTGGTATAATAAACAAGTTACAAAATGTGGGAGCGTGTCATGAAATGAAGATATTGGGAATTGATCCCGGTTATGCCATTGTAGGCTATGGCGTGATAGAGTTTTCCGGAGGACGTTATCATGCTCTGGATTACGGTGCCGTCACAACCGACGCAGATACACCGTTTGGTGTGAGATTGCAGGAGATTTATAACGGTATGCTGTCTGTGATTGTCAGAAACCATCCCGATGAAATGGCAATCGAAAAACTCTACTTCCAAAACAACCAGAAAACAGCCATTCCCGTAGCCGAGGCAAGGGGAGTGATTCTGCTGGCCGCCCAGAACAGCCATATCCCCGTCAGCGAATATACGCCTTTGCAGGTAAAATCAGCCGTGACAGGTTACGGACAGGCACACAAACCGCAAGTGATGGAAATGACAAGAAGATTACTTAAACTCGAAAAAGTGCCGAAACCCGATGATACAGCGGATGCCCTTGCTATCGCAATCTGTCATGCACAGAGCTCCGCAACCAATCTGAAAAATTTACTCAATCAAAGAGGCTTGCAACAGTTAAAACAAATTTATAAAAAGTTATAAAACTATGTTAACTTTTATACTTTCAGAATGTTA
>DEFH01000009.1:4679-5086 GCA_002350705.1 Ruminococcaceae bacterium UBA2857 | reverse complement strand
TATCTGAATTTCTTTAAGGGAATGACAGAGTTTCCGAATTACAAAAGCCGAAGAAAATCAAAGCCGAGTTTCTATGTTGATACCGATAAAATCAGCTTTACGGATACTCATGTAAAACTTGAAAAGCTGACAACAAGCCGAAAAGCGAATAAACAGAAATTCAATCATATAAGGCTTGCGGAAAAGGGCAGAATACCTGTGGGTGCAAAATATTCCAATCCGAGAGTGACATTTGACGGCATAAATTGGTATATTTCAGTAGGAATTGAAGCTGATGAAAATACCGACAAGCCTGTAAACAACGGTATCGGGATAGATATTGGCATAAAAACGCTCGCAGTTTGTTCTGACAAAGCAGAATACAAAAATATCAATAAGACTGTCAAAGTCAGAAAGCTAAAAAAGAA
>DEFH01000009.1:4325-4465 GCA_002350705.1 Ruminococcaceae bacterium UBA2857 | reverse complement strand
GTCAAAGGCATGATGAAGAACAAACACCTTGCCAAAGCTGTACAGGAACAGTGTTTCTATGAATTTTACAGACAGATACAGTACAAATGTCAATGGAACAATATTGAGTTTGTTACAGCAGACAGATATTATCCGTCAAG
>DEFH01000009.1:1088-4320 GCA_002350705.1 Ruminococcaceae bacterium UBA2857 | reverse complement strand
AGCAAAAAATGTATTTGTTGTGGCAATGTCAAGAAAAATCTGAAATTATCCGACAGAATCTATCATTGTGATAACTGCGGAAACACTATTGACAGAGATTATCAGGCAAGTGTTAATCTGATGAGATATTATGGATTAACGGCATAGCCAAAACAAGTGTCGTTAATATGTACCCATACGTTAGTGGGGCACTATCGCCTTTGGAGTGTCATATCAAACATGAGTAGAGTTTTTTATCGAAAGTGGACACGGTGAACAAGGAATGAAACATAAAAGTTGTTTTTATAACTTTTTATAAGTTTTCAGTAACGGTGTCATAATCAGATGATATACAGTCTGAACGGAAAAGTGATTCATACAGAACAGAATTTTGCGGTGATAGAGTGCGGAGGAGTAGGATATCAGTGTCTGACAAGCATGAATACCATACGCACCATGCCCCGTATCGGTGAAAATGCCTTGCTCTATACACACATGATCGTCAGGGAAGATGCCGTAGAGCTTTGCGGATTCCTGACAAGAGAGGAACTGAACAGCTTTAAAATTCTTTTGTCCGTCAGCGGAGTGGGAGCAAAAGTAGCAATAGCGATTTTATCGGAACTGAGTACGGAACAACTGGCTCTGGCGGTTGCCAACGGTGACAGCAAATCTTTGACAAAAGCGGCGGGTGTGGGCAGTAAGCTCGCACAGAGAATCATTCTGGAACTGAAAGACAAGATCAAAAAGCTTGCCATACTTCCCGAAACGGTACAGAACAATGCCGTTTCCGTCAGTGTGACAGGCGGCAATATTTCACAGGCAATCGGAGCATTGGCGGTGCTGGGCTATACGCCCGATGAAGTCATGCCGTTTATGAGCAATATGAGTGCCGATATGACAGTAGAGCAGATTATCTCAGCCACACTGAAAGCAATCGGCAGGAAAGGATAAACTATGTCTGAAATGGATTTTGAAAACAGATATGAAGACAGGATTGTTTCCCCGACAGAAATTATGGGTGACGAGGGAGACAATCCTCTCAGACCGAGAAGTCTGGATGACTATATCGGTCAGGAAAAGGCAAAACAGAATCTGGCAGTGTTCATGGAAGCGGCAAAACAACGACATGAAAGTTTGGATCATGTGCTTTTGTATGGCCCTCCGGGACTTGGCAAAACAACGCTTTCGGGAATCATTGCCAATGAAATGGGAGTGAATCTGCGTATCACTTCGGGGCCGGCAATAGAAAAGCCCGGTGATTTGGCGGCAATCCTGACAAATCTTAATGACGGAGATGTTCTGTTTATCGACGAGATACACCGCATTTCAAGAGCAGTCGAAGAAATTTTATATCCTGCGATGGAAGATTTTGCAATAGATATTGTTACAGGCAAAGGACAAATGGCAGCAGCCTATCATTTGCCGCTGCCGAGATTTACGCTTGTGGGAGCGACTACAAGAGCAGGACAATTAACCGCACCTTTGCGTGACAGGTTCGGTGTATCGCTGCGGCTGGAATTATATACACCCGAAGAACTGGCGAAAATAGTTACCCGAAGTGCCGGTATCTTGCATATTAAAATAGAACCTGACGGAGCATTGGAAATAGCGTCTCGTTCAAGAGGGACACCGAGAATTGCCAATCGTATGTTAAAGCGTGTCAGGGATTTTGCACAGGTGATGTCAGACGGAGTGATTACATCGGAAACAGCACGTGTTGCCCTTGAAAGACTGGAAATTGATGAACTGGGGCTGGATGCCAACGACAGAAGAATGTTATGGGCGATTGTCAAGTTTTACAGAGGCGGTCCCGTGGGTCTGGAAACACTGGCGGCAGCCATCGGTGAAGAAGCCGTCACCATTGAAGATGTCATAGAACCGTATTTGATGCAGATAGGTTTTCTCAACAGGACACCGAGAGGACGCTGTATTACAAAAGCCGCCTGTCAGTATATGGGCTATGAACTGCCCGATGCACAGGACGGACAGTTAAAACTGGAATTTGGCGGTGACAATCCATGAACAGTATTCTTTCCGTCTCACAATTAAACCGATATGTCAAATCTGTTCTGGAAAGTGACGACAAATTAAAAAGTGTGTATCTGCGTGGCGAATTGTCTAATGTGACGGTGCATTATACGGGACATATTTATTTTTCACTGAAAGATGAAGAACAATGTACGATAAAAGCCGTCATGTTTGCAGGCAAGGCAAAGTATCTCAAATTTACCCCTAAAAGCGGCATGAAAGTGATTCTGCGTGGCAGTGTGACACTGTATGAAAAAGCGGGCACTTATCAAATCAATGCAGAGGAAATGTTTCCCGACGGTGCAGGAGCCTTGAATCTGGCTTATGAACAGTTAAAGGATAAACTGCAAAAAGAGGGCTTGTTTGATGCGGCTCATAAAAAAGAACTTCCCCTGTTTCCGCAAAGAATAGGTGTTATCACTTCACCGACAGGAGCGGCAGTACAGGATATTTGTCTGATACTCAAAAGACGCTATCCGATAGGAGAAATTATTTTTTCGCCTGTACCGGTGCAGGGAGAGAAAGCCGCAGAAGCATTCATACAGGCTGTCAGGGAATTTGACAGACGGCAGTGTGCGGATGTCATTATCATTGGCAGAGGGGGCGGCAGTATCGAAGATTTGTGGGCATTCAATGATGAAAGTCTGGCAAGAGCCATCTATGAATGTACGATACCTGTTGTATCGGCTGTGGGACATGAAACGGATTTTACGATATGTGATTTTGTGGCAGACGTGAGAGCTTCCACACCATCAGCAGGGGCGGAACTGGTATCAGGGATTACGGCGGACAGTATGCTTTTTGAAACGGAGCGTTTCAGAGAAAAAATGACTTCTTCTATGCAAAAAAGACTGCAAAGCGAAGTGCAGCGTTATGAAAGAGCTGCCCATGCAAGAGTGCTTGTCAGTCCCGAAGAAATCATAAAAATTCGTCGGATGAAATTGGATATGCTTCAGACAAGACTGGAAAATGCCTATACCAAAAAGCTGTCAGCGGAGAAAACGGCTTTTACAAAGCTGACAGCAAAATTGGATACGCTCAGTCCGCTGAAAATACTGTCAAGAGGCTATGCCGTCGCCACAAAAGACGGTCATGTAATCAGCAGTAAAATACAGACGGAAATCAATGATAAAATAGAAGTGGTACTGTCAGACGGCAGCATTCAGTGTACTGTGACGGGGCTTTTAACAGTTAAAACGATTTTATAAAAAGTTATAAAACCATG
>DEFH01000009.1:403-1048 GCA_002350705.1 Ruminococcaceae bacterium UBA2857 | reverse complement strand
TGATAAAAACTATAAAAGTCATGTTGTGTCCAAATAACAGGCAGAAAACAAAGCTGTTTGAATGTGCAGGAACAGCAAGATTTATTTATAATTGGGTGCTTGATTATGAACAGATAAATTATGATTGTGATAACGGTTTTGTCGGCGATTATGAATTGAGAAAAAGGTTGACGGCACTCAAACAAACGCATGAGAAATTTATGTGGCTGAATCATTACAGCAACAATATAGCCAAACAAGCTGTAAAAGATGCCTGTAATGCTTATCTGAATTTCTTTAAGGGAATCACGGAGTTTCCAAATTACAAAAGCCGAAGAAAATCAAAGCCGAGTTTTTATGTTGATACGGATAAAATCAGCTTTACGGATACCCATGTAAAACTTGAAAAGCTGACAACAAGCCGAAAAGCGAATAAACAGAAATTCAATCATATCAGACTTGCAGAAAAGGGCAGAATACCCGTTGGTGTAAAATATTCTAATCCAAGAGTGACTTTTGACGGCGAGCGTTGGTGGATTTCGGTAGGAATTGAAACACCCGAAAAAACCAACCAACCATTGAATGACGGTATCGGGATAGATATTGGCATAAAAACTCTTGCCGTATGTTCTGACAAAGCAGAATATAAAAACATCAATAAGACTG
>DEFH01000009.1:0-272 GCA_002350705.1 Ruminococcaceae bacterium UBA2857 | reverse complement strand
AAAAGTGAAAAACAGCTTTTGAAAATAACGCACAGATTAACAAATATTCGTCATGATCATATTCATAAAGCCACTTCCGAAATAGTAAGCCGACAGCCAAAGTTTATTGTAATGGAAGATTTGAACGTAAGAGGCATGATGAAAAACAAGCACCTTGCTAAAGCTGTACAGGAACAGTGTTTCTATGAATTTTACAGACAGATACAGTATAAATGTCAATGGAATAATATTGAATTTATCACGGCAGACAGATATTATCCGTCAAGCAAAAA
>DEFH01000031.1 GCA_002350705.1 Ruminococcaceae bacterium UBA2857 | reverse complement strand
AGGAATTTTCTCAATATGGGTATATTTGTCCATATTTTGAGTAGCAGTGTTGCTTGCATGAATGAATTTGATGAATATAATCCATTGCCCGGACAGGAACATCCTGTGCAGGAGTCTGCCCCGTTTCAAAGCTCTCCTTCACAGCCCTATCCTTCACAGCCAACGCCGCCTTATACTGCCCCCGAATCTCCCCCTACCGGTTACTATCCCAATTTTTATGGCTTTTCACAGCCTTATCAGCCCCCTGTTCCACACAAAAGAGGAAATGGTATCAAAGCACTTCTCTGGGGAACAGCCGCTCTCATGATTGTTGCTGCCGTGGTACTGATTGTTACGGTGATGAACTCCCCTTACGGCAGGATCGCATTTATTCTTGACAGCAGCCGGGATGAAAAAATTCCTTTCAACAGCAATTCCGATACTTCCTATGCTGCCGACCTGACGCTTCCGGAGGCTCCCAATGTTACCGCCGACCTGAACGGCCCGCAAATCTCTGCTTTGGAAGAGTCTCACGGAGAAATCAAAAATGTTGTCAATGCTGCTTTTCAGAAAGCCGCTCCCTCTATTGTATGCATTACCTCCTACAAGGCAGGAACAGATTTTGCTCTTACCCAGAGCGGCGAGGGTTCGGGAATTATTATCACCGCTGACGGCTATATCGCAACCAACAGCCATGTGGTAGATGACAGCAAAAAAACCGGTGTCATGATCACGCTCAGCAGTGGTACTCAGCATCTGGGCACTGTCATCGGCATTGACAAAAAAACAGACCTTGCCGTTCTCAAAATCGACGCCCAAAATCTCACGCCTGCCGAATTTGCCAATTCCGACGGTCTCTATGTCGGACAGGAAGCCTATGCCATCGGCAATCCGGGCGGCTCCAAATTCTCCAACTCCCTCACAAAAGGAACCGTCTCCGCTCTCAACAGAATCGTCTCCGCAGGCTATGTCAAATATATTCAGACAGATGCCGCCATCAATCCCGGCAACTCGGGCGGTGCCCTCATCAACGAGGAAGGACAGGTAATCGGCATGAATACCATCAAACTCGTTGGTACGGATTATGAGGGAATGGGCTTTGCCATTCCCAGCAACCAAGTAATTGAAATCATTAACAAACTCATCAAATACGGCTATGTCAATGACAGAGGAACACTCGGCATTGAAGGGCAAAACTGCACACTCTATCAATCCAAAACCAACAATGTTCCGCAGGGTGTGGTCATTACCAAAATCAATACGGAAAGTCCTCTGTATACCACTCAGGTCAGGGAAAAGGATATTATTACCGCCATCAATGGCATTGCTGTCAAGGATTTCAGTACTTTCATTGACGAACTGAGCAAATTCCATCCGGATGACGAGGTGACACTGACATTGTTCCGTGTCCCTGCCGAAAAAAATACAAAACCTTACAGCTTTGATGTTTCCATCCGTCTGATGAAAGACACCGGTGAATAAAAAAATTTTTATTTTTTGATATTTTTTCAAAAATCTATTGAAAAATCAAAAAAATATGTTATAATATACTCAATATGAATTTGGCTTAATGAAATCTTTTCTTTCTTTTTGTTTTTTAATTATCCCTTCCTTTTGCAAAAGGTGCAGTCAGCAATGACTGCACCTTTTGTTTATAAGCGTTTGATAATCTGACTGATGATTTCCGCACGATTAAACGGTGTGATAAAATAAAATCCATCTGCATACGGCCTGACTTTTTCAGCAATTTCCACCGCTGCCCGAATACCTGTTTCAGCAGCTTCTTCTCTGCTCATATCGGAACGGAATCGCTGCACCAGTTCGTCGGGAATCTGCATTCCAGGTACTTCATTCTGCATAAAATTCGCATTCCGCCAACTTACCAGCGGCATAATTCCTGCCAGCACTTTCACGCCCTTTGCCCTTGCCTGCTTTAGAGAATCTATTGCTTCTTCCGAAAAAACAGGCTGCGTCAGCACAAATTTGGCTCCGTTGGACAGCTTCCTGTCAAGCCGTTTCAAAGAGTATTCCGTCTTTCGTTTTGCGGGATCATAGGCTCCTCCCACTGCTATCGGAGAATCGGCAAAAACATCCTCATTCATACGGCTGATCAGCTCCATAAAACGTGTGGAATCCATATTGAAAACGGGCTTGATAACACCTCTGTCCGTTTCGGCAATGTGATCGCCTGTTACCGCAAGCACTGCACGGATCCCTTCGCTGTGTGCCCCTAACAGCAGCGAACGCAATGCATTGATATTCTTGTCACGGCAGCACAGATGCGGCAGTACTTCTATTCCCACTTCACGCATAATTCTTGCCGAGCATACAACCGAATCCATTTTCGCATGACCAAGCGGTGAATCCGATACAGTGATAACATTGACACCTGCCTCTTTTAATGTGCGGGCGGCTGACAGAATTTTGGACAAATCCGCATGGTTCGGAGGATCCAGCTCCGCTGCAATGATAAACCTGTCCTCTGTCAGACAGGAAGCAAACGCAGCCTGACCTGTCTTCTTGGGAAAATCGGGAATTTTTTTGACCGCAGCTGCCGTATTTCCCGAAATCATCCCGTTCAGCAGCGAAATGCTCTCCGGCACCGTACCACAGCAGCCGCCCAATACCGAAATTCCATAAGGCAAAAATCTTGCCGTCTGCTCTGCAAAATACAGCGGTGATGAATGGAAAACCGTTCTTCTGTCCTCAATGGACGGATAACCCGAATTTGGCAGCAGCATGGTGTATAAATCCGTGTTTTTCTGAATATAAGAGAAGAAAGGCACTGCATAAGGCAGCAGCTGTGACGCACCGCAGCCGCAGTTGAAACCTACCACTGTCAGCAAATTCTGATACTGCACTATACTTTCCAGCAAGGCATGAACCGACACACCCGAACGTGTACAGCCATCGGGAAGCACTGTGAACGAAGCCACAATTTCCGCATCGGGCATCACTGACAAAATATACTTCATTGCAGGCAACACAGGTTCTATCTCGGAGAGTGTCTCAAAAAGGAATGTTTTTGCACCGCAGGCAATAAACGTGTCTGCAATGAAACGATATTCCTCTGAAATTTCTTCTGCCGTCAGTTCATTGTCATAAATCGCACTGACATCCGCACATACTACCGCCTGTCCCCGTGCACACTCCCGTGCAATTTCATAGCCTCTTGTGAGAATTTCTTTCAGTTCTTCACGGCTGACATTCAGCGAATAGGTATTAGCGGAAAAAGTATTTGTTCTGAGAAGCACCGCACCTGCTTGTCTGTATTCCCGATGGATACGACGAATCACATCGGGTGCTGTCAGATTGGCTTTTTCACAGCCTTCGGCACTTTGCCCTGTGAGTTGTGAAAAATACGTTCCCATGGCACCGTCAGCCGTCACTGTCTGATGTTGTTGCAAAAGTTCCCTGAGTTTCATATCCTGTCTCCGTTTCGTTTAACTTTTACCTTACTATAATATATCACCTGTTTTTTTGCAAGCGTTTTTACAAAAAAATGCTTTCATACGGTCTGACCGTACAAAAGCATTGCAATGATTCTTTATCACAGATTCAGCTTTTTTTCAGCTCTTCCATACAATTACGGCACACTGCCTGATTTTTATAGCTGATCAGATTCTCATCCGACTGGCAGAAAATACAGGTCAATCGATACTTTTTGATAATCACGCTGTCGTTATCCATAAAAAACTCTACGGAATCCACACCGTTCTTCAAATCCAGTGCTTTGCGTATATCCGACGGTAAAACAAGCCTTCCCAATTTGTCAATTTGTCTGACACAACCGATTGCTCTCATATCGAGACACCTCCGTTAAAAATTTTCAAGAAACATTCTTAATTATTATGATACTGTCCGTTTGACAAAAAGTCAATAGATTTTAGTAAAAAATAGCATTTTTTTGTCTCACAATGCTTTTTGACTCATCACGGGAATTCACCGTCATCATTCCCGAATCTTCGACAAATTCCGCTGTTTTCGTTTCAAATGTAAATGATTCCAACATTTTCCCTCCTTTCAAAATTGTATAATTGTGACATTTTAACGATTTTTACGCCTGAAAACAGATATATTTTATGAGTTATATTTTTTTAGAAAGGAATGGTACTTTTGTTAAGTTATTTATGGTTTGGCATGATTGCCGCCAGCTTTTTCTGTGCCTTGTGTACGGGTCACATGGAACAGCTTTCCAAAGCGGCTCTTGACGGAGCAGACAGGGCGATACAGCTTCTTCTGTCTATGGCAGGCGTGATGTGCCTTTGGACAGGTCTTATGAAAATCGCTGACAAAGGCGGTCTGACTTCCTCTGCCGCAAAGCTGTTTTCTCCCGTGCTGGCAAAGCTCATGCCCGATTACGACAAAGACAGTCCTGCCATGCGTGCCGTGAGTGCCAATATCACTGCCAATCTGCTTGGTCTGGGCAATGCAGCCACCCCTTTCGGACTGGCTGCCATGAGGGAAATGCAGAAAACCAATTCTCTCAGAACCTCCCCCAATAACAGTATGGTCATGTTTGTTATTATCAATACCGCTTCCGTTCAGTTGATTCCCACCACCATTGCCGCTCTCCGTCAGGCTGCCAGCAGTATACAGCCTTATTCCATATTGCCGCATATCTGGATCACATCCGTTCTCACACTGGCAGCCGGAATCCTGCTTGCCGGGCTATTCATGATAAAGAGGTGACATCTTGAATCAAGTCGGCATTTATATCATCCCATTTGTCATTGTTCTGATTGTCCTGTATGGTGCCTTCAAAAAGGTTGATCTGTTCGCTGCCTTTACAGACGGTGCCAAAGAGGGAATCCATGCTCTTATTTCCATTGCTCCCTCTCTGATAGGTCTGGTAACGGCTGTCACCATGCTGGAAGCCTCCGGCTTTTTCGATATACTGACAAACTGCTGCCGCCCTGTCTGTGCCGTTCTCGGAATCCCTCCCGAAGTCCTGCCGCTGGGACTGATGAGACCTGTCACGGGAAGCGGCTCCTTTGCCATGTTAAATGCCATTCTCGAAAAATTCGGTGCAGACTCCCTCATTGGCAAAACGGCCTCTGTCATGGCAGGCTCTACGGAAACCACTTTCTATGCCGTTACCGTGTATTTCGGCTCTGTGGGACTCAAAAACACACGCTGCACCCTTCCTGCTGCCCTGACTGCCGATATGCTGGGAATCGTGTTTGCCGCATGGTGCGTCAGGTGCTTTCCATGAGCGTGAAATGTACGATAAATTTACAATATCAGATGTCCCTATCTCCTTGACAAAAGTTGGATTTTATTATAGAATAAAGTGATAAATAATTTAGATAATTGTGCGATTAAGTGAGAATTTATATATCAACATTTCTTTGTTGAAGAAAAAAATCAGAAACGGAGGACACTGCAATGAGTTTTAGTATTTTAGGAACGGGTAAGGCAGTACCTGAATATGTTCTGACTAATGATGAACTGTCAACCATGGTCGAAACCAATGATGAATGGATCAGCACCAGAACGGGTATCAAAGAAAGACATATCTGCAAGGGCGAAACACTGACAGACCTCACAGTCAAGGCTGCCAATGCCGCTCTGGAAAATGCCGGCGTTACCCCTGAACAATTGGATTTGATTATCTGCTCTACCATGCGTGGAGAAAATATCACTCCCTCTCAGGCGTGTGTGATTCAAAAAGAAATCGGGGCAACCTGTCCGGCTTTTGATGTCAATGCAGCCTGCTCCGGCTTTATCTATGCACTGGATGTCGCTGACGGCTATTTTGCCAGAAAAAAAGTAAAACACGTTCTGATTGTCTCCATGGATAACCTCTCCAATATTATTGACTGGAAAGACCGCTCCACTTGTGTCCTGTTCGGTGACGGCGGTGCGGCGGCTGTTCTCGGTGAAGGTGACGACCTGCTTTCCATCAATCTGACGGCTGTCGGAAATGACCGGGTTCTCCGTATTCCGCACGGTACCAACGCTTCCCCGTTCTATGAACACCCCGAAGAAAAAGCGGTGCTTCACATGGAAGGCAACGAGGTATATAAATTCGCTGTCAATACCATGTCCACCGGTATCAAAAAATCCGTTGCCGATGCCGGTCTCACCATGCAGGACGTTGACTGTGTGATCCCTCATCAGGCTAATATCAGAATTATCAATGCTTCTGCTAAAAATCTTGATATTCCCAGAGAAAAGTTTTTCTGCAATGTCATGCACTACGGCAATACTTCTTCCGGCAGTGTACCGATCGCTCTTGACGAGGCAAACCGTTCCGGTGTCCTCAAAAAAGGCGATGTTATTGCAATGTGTGCATTTGGTGCAGGTTTGACGACAGGCAGCTGCGTCATTCGCTGGAACAAAGACTGAGGGGAGGAATGATCAATGTCAACAGCGTTTGTTTTTTCGGGACAAGGTGCACAATATCCCGGTATGGGAAAGGAATTGTATGAAAATTCCCCTGCCGCAAAAGCCGTATTTGATATGGCGGAAGAAATCCGTCCCGGCACTCTCAAACAGTGCTTTGAGGGTACAAAAGAAGAACTTTCCGTAACAATCAACACACAGCCGTGTGTATTTATCACAGACCTTGCCGCTGCCGCTGCCGTAACCGAAAAGGGTATCAAGGCGGATTGTGCTGCCGGTTTTTCACTCGGGGAAATTGCTGCGATTGCCTTTGCAGGTATGCTGTCCTATGAGGACGCTTTCAAGCTGGTCTGCAAGAGAGCCGAATTGATGGACAAGGCTGCCAAAAGCAATCCCGGTGCGATGGCGGCCGTTATGAAGATTTCCCCTGAAATGACAGAGGAAATCTGTTCGCAGTTTGAAAAAGCCTATCCCGTCAACTATAACAGCCCCGCTCAAACGGTTGTGGCTGCTGCACAGGAAGAAATTGACGCTCTTTGTGAAAAAGTCAAAAGTGCCAAAGGCAAGGCTGTCAAACTGGCTGTCAGCGGTGCATTCCACTCTCCGTTCATGAACGAGGCGGCAGACGGTCTGGCAGACTATCTGAAAGACATCACTCTTTCAGAACCGCAAATCCCTGTTTACGCCAACTGCACAGCGGAACCTTATGCAGATGATTATAAAATGCTGATTGCCGCACAGGTCAATCACCCTGTCAGATGGCAAAAGTCCGTTGAAAATATGATTGCCAACGGTACGGATACATTTATCGAAGTCGGTGTCGGAAAAACACTCACAGGTCTCATTAAGAAAATCAATGCAGATGTAAAAGCTGTAAATATTGAAAATAAGGAGGGACTTGATACTCTTTAAGAGAGTATCAGGGTATACTATGTTTGAGCTTACAGGAAAAACCGCTATTATCACAGGTGCATCAAGAGGTATCGGAAAAGCTATCGCTATGAAATTTGCACAGCAGGGTGCCAACATTGCTTTTATGCACATCGGTGACGGTGAAAATGCCGCCCGGACAGAAAAAGAACTCACTGCTCTCGGCATTAAAGCAAAAGGCTATGAATGTGATGTATCAGACTTTGATGCTGCAAAAGCTCTTGTTGACGAAATCATCGCTGAATTCGGCGAAGTACACATTCTCGTCAACAATGCAGGCATTATCCGTGACGGTCTGATGCTCTCTATGAAAGAAAGTGACTTCGACAAAGTAATCAGCGTGAACCTCAAAGGTACCTTCAATATGACAAAGAGTGTTTATCAGCACTTTATGAAAAAACGCAGAGGAAGAATTATCAATATCTCCTCCATTGTCGGTCTCAACGGCAATGCAGGTCAGGCTAACTATGCCAGTGCCAAGGCGGGCATTATCGGCATGACAAAATCCGTTGCCAAAGAACTCGCTTCCAGAAATGTTACCGCCAACGCTATCGCTCCGGGATTCATTGCTACAGACATGACGGCATCCATGCCCGAAAAGGCAAGGGAAGCCGCTATCGCTACGATTCCGATGAAACACGCAGGACAGGTTGAGGACATTGCCAATACCGCTCTGTTCCTTGCCTCAGATGAAGCAGGCTATATCACAGGCGAGGTTATCCGTGTAGACGGCGGAATGGCAATGTAATAGGCAATACACCATGTATCGTGTATCAATTTGTAAAGAAAGGGCTGACATAAAATGAGAAGAGTTGTAATCACAGGCTTGGGTGCCATCACCCCTGTCGGAAATGACGTGAAAACCATGTGGGACTCCATGAAAAACGGTGTCCGTGGTATTGATTTTATTACAAGATATGACCCCGAGCTGACCAAAGTCAAAGTTGCCGCAGAAGTCAAAAACTTCGATCCGACTCAGTATATCGAAAAAAGAGAGTGCAGAAAACTGGATCTTTACTGTCAGTATGCACTTGCCGCCGCTGCTCAGGCTGTTCAGGACAGCGACATTACAGGAAAAATCGATCCCGAAAGATTCGGTGTCTATATCGGCTCAGGCGTGGGAGGTATTATCACTTTTTATGAACAGTGCGAAAATATGTTCAATAACAAAAATATCTCTCCGTTCTTTATCCCCATGATGATCGGCAACATTGCAGCAGGCAATGTCGCTATCAAATACAATGCCAAAGGTCCGTGTCTGCCCGTTGTGACAGCCTGTGCTACCTCGACACACGCTGTCGGTGAGGCTTTCCATGCAATTAAATACGGTTTTGCCGATGCCATTATTGCGGGCGGTTCCGAGGCTGCTGTACATCCTCTCACCATCAAGGGTTTCACAAGCTGCAAGGCTCTGACAACCGCCAATGATCCCGAAAATGCTTCCATTCCGTTTGACAACCGCAGAAGCGGCTTTGTCCTCGGTGAAGGTTCGGGTATTCTCATTCTGGAAGAATATGAACACGCTGTCGCAAGAGGTGCTAAAATCTACGCTGAAATATGCGGCTACGGCAATACTTGTGATGCTCATCATGTCACCGCTCCCGATCCGGAATCAAAGGGTGCTGCAAAATGCATTGAAATTGCACTCGAAGAAGCAGGATACAAGGGTGACGAGGAACTTTATATCAATGCTCACGGTACAAGTACTCCGATGAATGACTCCACCGAAACCGGTGCTTTCAAACTGGCTCTCGGTGACAAAGCTTACAAAGCTCATATCAGCTCCACCAAGTCCATGACAGGTCATATGCTGGGTGCTACAGGTGCTGTCGAAGCCATCGCTGCGACACTCGCACTGAAAGACGGTATCGTTCCTCCTACAATCGGTTACAAAGAACCCGATCCGGTATGTGATCTTGACTATACACCGAACAAGGCAGTTTCCGCAAAACTTGATATGGCTCTTTCCACCACATTCGGCTTTGGCGGTCACAATGCCTGTATCGTACTCCGCAAATAACGGAAAGGAGATAGATTTCCATGTACTACAGTGTGGAAGATATTAAAGAAATTCTGAAAGCCTTTGACAGCTCGAAAGCTACCAAAATCGAAATCAAAACAGATGACGGTGCACAGCTTACCATCTCTCAGCAGCAGGCAAAGCCTGTTGCTGCAGAAAGCACCGTCAAAAGTGAACCTGCTTATGAAGAAACTGCTGTCCTGCCCGAAACCGTGGCAGTTCCCGAAAATGTCAGAAAATCAGACGGTACACCGATTACTTCTCCGATGGTAGGCGTATTCTATGCGGCTCCCGCACCCGACAAGGATCCTTATGTCTCTGTCGGCTCAAAAGTCAGCAAGGGGGATGTGCTGTGCCTGATCGAAGCAATGAAACTGATGAACGAGGTCATCGCTGAAAAAAGCGGTGAAATTACCGATATATGCGTTGAAAACGGTCAGGTCGTGGAATACGGTCAGCCGTTGTTCCTTATAAAATAAGCAAGAGGTGATTTTGGATGAACAAGGAAGAATTGAAAAACGTCATTCCTCACAGAAATTCCATGCTTCTGATTGATGAAGCTACGAAAACCTCTGAAACAACCTGTGAGGGTAAAAAATATATTACAGGCAATGAGTGGTTTTTAGACGGACATTTCCCCGGAAATCCTGTTGTACCCGGTGTGATTCTCTGCGAAATGATGGCTCAGGCAAGTTCTGTTATCATTGCAGAGGTTTCCGCTGTCAGCACTCCCTATTTTACAGGCATTGAAAAGGCAAAATTCAAAAACAAGGTTTTGCCCGGTGATACCCTTGCAATCAAATGCGAACTGACAGATGTCAGAAGAGAAAAATTTTATTTTATCACCGGCAAGGGCTATGTCAACGGAAAACTCGCCGTATCGGCTGAATTTTCGTTTGCCCTTCTCCCCAGAGAGTCCGCACAGGAAACCTAACACTTTTCAGAGAGGCTGAAGAAGATGTTTTCAAAAATATTGATAGCCAATCGTGGCGAAATCGCTGTAAGAATTATCAGAGCCTGCCGTGAAATGGGCATCTCTACGGTTGCCGTGTACTCGCAGGCGGATAAAAATGCCCTTCATGTCAGTATGGCTGACGAAAGCTACTGTATAGGCGGTCCGCAGGTTGCCGACAGTTATCTGAATATGGCAGCCATTCTGGAAGTGGCAGTCGTGTCGGGTGCTCAGGCAATCCATCCCGGTTACGGACTTCTCTCCGAAAATGCAAAATTTGTATCTCTGTGCGAGAAATGCAATATTGAATTTATCGGTCCGTCCTCCGCTATGATTGAAAAGCTGGGCGATAAGGACGAGGCAAGAAAAACCATGCGTAATGCCGGTGTGCCTGTTACACCGGGCAGCGATATTATAGATGATATTGACGAGGCAAGACAAAAAGCAGCGGAAATCGGCTTTCCGCTGCTTGTCAAGGCACGCTCCGGCGGCGGCGGACGTGGTATCCGTCGTGTTGACAGCGTGGAGGAATTTGATAATGCCTTTCTCTCGGCAAGGGCTGAGGCAAAAAGTGCGTTCGGTGATGATGCCGTTTACATGGAAAAGTTCCTCACTCCCGTCAAGCATATCGAAATGCAGCTTCTGTGTGACAAATATGGTAATGTTGTATGTCTCGGTGAAAGAGAATGCTCCGTTCAGAGAAAAAATCAGAAACTCATTGAAGAAAGTCCTTCCCCTGCCATTACTCCCGACATCAGAAAAAAAATGATGGAAGCCGCTGTCAAGGCTGCCCATGCCGTCAACTATGAAAATGCCGGTACTGTCGAGTTTCTTCTTGACAAAGATAAAAATTTTTACTTCATGGAAATGAACACCAGATTACAGGTCGAACATCCCGTTACGGAAATGGTAACAGGTCTTGATATTGTACAGTGGCAGATCAGAATCGCTTCCGGCTCCAAACTCACCATTACACAGGACAGAGTTTTTATGCACGGCAATGCCATTGAGTGCCGTATCAATGCCGAAGATCCCGACAATGATTTCCGTCCCGGCTGCGGTAAAATTGAATTTATCCATGTTCCCGGAGGTCCCTGTGTGCGTTTCGATACAGCGATTTATCAGGATTATTCCGTGCCGCCTTATTATGACTCCATGATCGGCAAGCTGATTGTACAGGCTCGCTCCAGAGAGCTTGCCATCCGTAAAATGAAAATGGCTCTGAGTGAACTGACCATCAACGGCATCAAGCATAATCGTGACCTGCATATTGATATTCTGTCTGATGCTTCGTTTGTATCAGGTACATATACAACAGGCTTTATGGCAGAACGTCAGGAAAAAATGAAAAAGTAATATTCATCATCAATGGTGCATGATGAATGATGAATTATGCATTGAAAAAGGGGCTTTTAACAGTTAAAACAATT
>DEFH01000026.1 GCA_002350705.1 Ruminococcaceae bacterium UBA2857 | reverse complement strand
GAGAAAATTCCTGTTTCATCGTATCCGACTTTGCCAAAGCTACCATCGTTTGTGTGACACTCCACAGGCGTAAATTCCCGTATAGCCTACGGTACATACTTATCATTGCTTGTTTATGCGATTTGATAAGTTAAACAATCTCTCAAATTCAGACTTGCATTGAAATCTCTGTCAGCCATATAACCACATTCTGAACAAACATAAATTCTGTCTGATAATTTCAAGTCAGATTTCACACAACCACAGTTATAACAAAGTTTGCTTGACGGATAAAACCTGTCAACAAGTCTTAATTCAATGCTGTATTCTTTGCATTTCTCTGTCAGCTTTGTTCTGAACTCAAAAAACTTCTGCTGTGCAACTGCTTTTGAAAGATGTCTGTTCTTCATCATTCCCCTGATATTCAAGTCTTCAAGTGTTATCCACATTGGCTTGGTTTTCACCAACTCGGAAATCGCTTTGTTGATATAATCTGTTCTGATACAGTCAAGTCTATGATGAAGTTTCTGTACTTTCAGTTTTTGTTTACGGATATTTTGCCGAGTAACTTCTCCTTTCAAATTATTTTTTGATTTTTTAAGGCTTTCGTATTTCCTCGAAAGTCTGCGTTGTTCTCGGTTTAACTTCTTTTCAAGTTTCCTTATGTGAGAACTCTTGTTGATATTTTTGTAAACCTTGCCGTTTGAACAAACAGCAAAATCCTTGACACCCAAATCTACACCTATTCCAAAATTATTCAAAACAGGCTTTTCATTTTCAGGCATTTCAATGAGTACCGTCACATAGTATCTTCCTGCCTTACATGAAACAGTACCGCTTTTTATGATATATCCGTCTTTTGAAGTCGGGATATAGCCCTTTTCTTTCAGCCTTACCCAACCAAGTGTAGGAATTTTAAGCCTGTGTCGTTCACAGAAAATCATTGCTTTACTGTCTGTTCTGACAAAATACATTTTTACATCTGAATTATTTTTCTTCTTCCATTTTGGAAAACTTGCTTTTTTATCAAAGAAATTTTTAAATGCTTTCTGAGCGTTCATAATACTCTGCTTTACGGATTTACTGCTGACTTCCTTTATCCATGCAAATTCGGGATTATTAGGGATATAGTCGTTATTGAGCCATATTGAAAAATCATATCCCGAAACAAATCTGTTTTCCTGTTCATAAATCTTTCTGTTATGTGCCAAATAAAAGTTATAAACAAATCTGCAGGTACCGATAGTTCTGTTGATTTTATTTTTCTGTTCTGCTGTCGGATGGATTTCTATTTTGAAGCTCTTTAACAATTTCGTTATCACCCTTTCCGTGAGTATACTTGTATGCATTTAATCACTGATGTCAATGTTTTTGCTGCTTATTTTGTAACTCCTTGTTATCCGGGTAAGCCTTTTTTATCCTGTTTTTTTCCTGTCTGTTTTTTGGGGAGACTGACATCAAATTCACAGTATTGTCCGTATTCGCTTTGAGCGGTAATTTCTCCTCCGTGCATACGGATGATACTTCTTACCAGATACAAGCCGAGTCCCAGACCTTTTTTATCTTTGCTGCGGGACTTGTCCGTCTTGTAGAAACGGTCAAATACCAGAGGAATTTCTGATTGTTTAATGCCCATACCGCTGTTTTTCACGGTAAAGCAGACCTGTTCGGCGTCCTCGGTGATATTCAGTTCGATATAGCCGTTTTCATTGGTGAATTTGACGGCATTTTCAATCAGGTTGTAGATGACCTGATGAATCAGATCCTTGTCGCAGTATACCATTTTGGGAGTAATGAGGTCAAGACCTCTTATCTCCATATTTTTTCTTTCGATTTCCTGTTCAAAGGTGATAACGACCGTGACCAGTGTTGCCAGCAGATCGAATGTCTGATAATTGAGCTTGAGTTCACCGCTGTCGAGTCTTGTCAAGTCAAGCATGGAGCGTACCAGACGGGAAAGACGCTTGACTTCCGAAGAGACAATATCGAGATAATATCCCTGTTTTTCCTTTGGGATAGTGCCGTCAAGGATACCGTCAATAAAGCCCGCAATGGTTGTCATAGGCGTTTTCAGCTCATGGGACACATTGGCGACAAAGCTTTTCCGCACGTTTTCCGAAGCCGAAAGGGATTCCGCCATATTGTTGAAAGCCTGGGCAAGTTCTCCGAGTTCGTCACTGCTGGCGACATTGACTCTGACGGAAAAATCTCCCTTTCCGAACTGTCTGGCAGCCTGAGCCATCTGCTTGAGAGGCTTTGCCAGATTATATGAAAACAGGCCGATTGCCAGAACCGATATGGACAGCGTGGCGATGGCAGACAGGATAAATATTTTCATGACCATGTCCGTGAAATCTCCCACATCGCTGCTGCTGGATGTGACAAAGACCACACCGATGACAACACTCTGACTGTTATAATAAATCGGTCGAGCGACAATATAGCGGTCTGTCTTATAAATATCATCCATGGTTCCTCTTCCGAAATATTCCGTATTTTCAATCGTCTGCTTGACAAGGTCGGCAGCAATAATGGGATGTTTGGCGATTTCCTCGTTGTCACTGGCAATCAGGACAGGAGAGGAATAAATGTCTGTCACAATGATGTCCACCCCTACATCCGTAACATACAGATTCAGAAGTTCTTCCACGGAATCGATATGAGAGATATAAACTTTATCAATGCCGCTTCCGTCGGAGAGGGAGATATTGGCGTGTTTGCGGATAAAGCCTGCAATATGTTCGGCACGTCTGTCCAAAGTCTGCCGTTTTTCGTTGGACCAGTAATTGGTGATTGTCAGTGTCAGGATAATGCCCAGCACCAGAAAGCTGAAAAATACGATCAGCACACTGACATTCATATATTTTCTGAAAATAGACTTTCTGGAATAAAATCTGTTATTCTTTAGTTTCAAATTTATAACCTACTCCCCATACAGTTTTCAAAGTCCATTTGGATGATACACCTTCGAGTTTTTCTCTGAGACGCTTGATATGTACGTCTACGGTACGGGAGTCTCCGTAATAGTCAAAGCCCCATACTTCATCGAGAAGCTGGTCTCTGGTAAAAACTCTGTTGGGATTGCTTGCCAAGTGATAAATCAGTTCCATTTCTTTGGGAGGAGTGTCGATTTGTTCTCCGTTGACACGCAGTTCATAGTTTGTCAGATTGATGACCAGCTTTTCATAGCGGACTTCTTTGAGTTCCTTACGGGGAGATTCTTCTGTCACGGATGTTCCGTTGACACGTCGGAGCACAGCCTTGATTCTTGCCACGATTTCCTTTGTTTCAAAGGGCTTGACAACATAATCATCCGCACCAAGCTCCAGACCGAGTACTTTGTCAAATACTTCGCCTTTTGCCGTCAGCATGATAATCGGACACTGGGAAGTCTTGCGGATTTCCCTGCATACCTGCCAGCCGTCAAGCACCGGAAGCATAATATCCAGCATGACCAGATCAGGCTTTTCCGTTTTGAATTTGGTGATAGCCTGTCCGCCGTCATTGGCGATCACTACTTCAAAGCCTTCCTTTTCAATATACAGCCTGAGCAGTTCGCAAATATTAATATCATCATCAACAACCAGGATTTTTCCCATACTCATTTTTAGTTCTCACCTTTCATCATTGTATTCATGTGAATCAAATCCAATCATCATTCATTATAGCATATTTTCCGCTGTATTGCACCAACTTTCCGAAAATTTTTTCAGGCAAAATGCCGTCGGAACGAAAAAATTTTAAAAATTATCTTGCTTTTTATATTTTCATGTGTTATAATACGCTTGTTATCTATGTAGGGGATGAAAGAGGTGAAGTAAAATGAAAGAGAATATTCATCCGAATTATCAGCAGACAACCATTACTTGTGCCTGCGGTAACGTTATCGAGACAGGTTCTACAAAGTCAGACATCAGGGTTGAAATTTGCTCAAAGTGTCACCCATTCTTCACAGGCAGACAGAAATTGGTGGATACAGGCGGACGTGTTGACAAGTTTAAGAAGCGTTTTGGCATGAAATAATGTCGCTTCGTCATGTGGAGCTTACAAGATTGAAATTTTAGGCGGTGCATTTTGATGTACCGCCTGTTTTCGCATTTTATGAATACGGGGCAGGTGAAAAAATGGCAGTCTATCAGACAGTGGAGTTTGCAGCAAGTGATGAATTTATTGAGCAAAGGTCAAAGTTTATCGGATATGTGAAGCCTGTGCGAACCGAACAGGAAGCACTGGACTTCATCAATGAAAAGCGTCAGAAACACTGGGACGCAACCCATAATGTTTATGCGTATGTTCTGAGAGAGGGCAATATCCGGCGGTATTCGGATGACGGAGAGCCTCACGGAACGGCAGGTGTGCCGACACTGGATGTCATTGTGAAATCGGGTGTGACGGATGTTGTTGTGGTGGTGACAAGATATTTCGGAGGAATCCTGCTGGGAGCAGGAGGCTTGGTGCGAGCCTACACAAAAGGGGCAAAAATTGCCCTTGATGCAGGAGGGATTGTTACCATGCAGAGCTGTTACGTTGCCCGATTGCAGTGCGACTATAATCAATATGGCAAAATATCGGGATTGATTCCTTCCAACAACGGAGTGATCGACAACACGAATTTCACAGATACAGTAGAAATGGAATATCACATTTCGCCCGAAAACTTCACGAAATTTCAGAAACAGCTTGCCGACGCCACGTGCGGCAGTGTGGAAACGGAAATCATTGATGAAAAATTTTTCAAAATGAAGTAAATATAAAAAGGTATAACGGCACTTTTTGCGTATATATTAATTAGAAATGAATTTTATGCGGAGGTGGTTGTGTGCTTGTGAGAGAACAGAGCGAACAAATCGAACAAGAAACGCTTTCCCCTTATGCCTGTTTAGCCGTCAATTCCAAAGGCAGACTGCAACAAGAGAAAAAATGTTCCATACGAACCGATTTCCAGCGTGACAGGGACAGAATTATCCACTGCAAAGCGTTCAGAAGATTAAAGCACAAAACACAGGTGTTTCTGTCACCTACGGGCGATCATTACAGAACCCGTCTGACACACACTCTCGAAGTGGCACAAATCGCCCGAACGATTGCGAGAGCTTTGAGAGTGAACGAGGATTTGACAGAAGCCGTTGCATTGGGGCATGATTTGGGACACACACCGTTCGGTCATGCGGGCGAAAACGCTCTGAATGACATTTATCCCGAGGGATTCCGTCACTTTGAGCAGAGTCTGAGAGTGGTGGACGTTCTTGAAAAAAACGGCAAAGGTCTGAATCTTACATACGAGACAAGAAACGGTATCATTTGTCATACACGAGGAAAACAGGCTGATACATTAGAAGGACGTATTGTCAGAATTGCTGACAGAATCGCCTATATCAATCATGATATAGATGACGCTGTACGGGCAAAAGTACTGAGTTTGTCCGACATTCCGCAGGATATACTGGCAATTCTCGGTCAAAAGCATGGTCAGCGTATCAATACGCTTGTGATGTCGCTGATTGAAAACACCGTCGGTGATGCTCTTCAAATGAATCCCGATGTACAGAACGCCTTTGACAGACTTCACACGTTCATGTTTGAGAATGTGTACGGCAGCGGCTATGCGAAGTCGGAGGAAAAGAAAATCCCTGAATTTATCGGTACATTGTATGAGTATTTTGTCAGACATCCCGACCGTATGCCCGAAGAAAACAAATGCATGGCAGAAAAATTCTCGCCCGAAAGAGCCGTATGCGATTATATTGCAGGCATGACGGATCAGTATGCGATTGAAAAATTCAATACCCTTTTTATTCCCCATTCGTGGAGTATCAAGGTATGAGAAAGGAAAAATATGGCAATACCCGAGGAATTTATACAGGAACTCAAAAATAAAACGGATATTGTAGATGTGGTATCCTCTTATGTCAGGCTGAAAAAAGCCGGCAGAAATATGCTGGGCTTATGTCCGTTTCATAACGAGAAAACCCCCTCTTTTACCGTTTCGGCGGATAAGAATTTTTTCCATTGTTTCGGATGCGGTGCAGGCGGAGATGTGATTTCGTTTATCCGGCGGATAGAAAATCTGGATTATGTGGACGCTATCAAATTTCTGGCACAACGGGCAGGCTTGGAAGTCCCCGAAGGACAACGCAACGAAGGTCTGACGAGACTGCGGAACAGAATTTATGAAGCCAACCGTGAAGCCGCACGATTTTATCATAAATGTCTTTATTCTCCGGAGGGGAAAAAAGCACTGGATTATCTGCGTGGCAGAGGTCTGACGGAAAAGACAATCATTCATTTCGGCTTGGGATATTCGCCCTCGTCACGCTTTGAACTGGTGAATTATCTCAGGGACAAGGGCTTTACGGGGACAGAACTCATACAGGCAAATCTTGCCAATGAATCCAAAAACGGCAACCCTTACGACAGGTTTTCTGACAGAGTGATGTTTCCCATTATTGACCTGAGAGGAAATGTCATTGCCTTTGGCGGCAGAATCATGTCGGACATCAAGCCGAAATATCTGAATACATCCGATACCCCTGCTTTTAACAAAAGCAAAAATCTGTTTGCTTTACAGCTTGCCAAAAATCAAGCCAAAGGACAATTGATTTTGGTAGAGGGCTATATGGATGTGATTGCACTCCATCAGGCAGGCTTTGAAAATACAGTGGCTACTCTGGGAACGGCTTTGACCACCGAGCAGGCAAATATTATCCGAAAATACTGTGATGAAATTGTCATCTGTTATGATGCGGATGAGGCAGGACAGAAAGCTTCCGCCCGTGCGATTGATATTCTGCGTCAGACAGGCGTCAAAATCAAGGTGCTGACCGTTCCCAACGGCAAAGATCCCGATGAATTCATCAAATCGCACGGAGAAAACGGTCCTGCAAGATTCCGTCTGTTGTTGGACAAGTGCGGCAATGATATTGAATATCGTCTGGCAAAACTGCGTCTGAAATATGATCTGGAGGATACCCGACAAAAAGTGGATTTTCTGACGGAAGCCGCAAAAATTTTTGCGGGTCTGGAAAACGATATTGAAAAAGATGCATATATTGTCAATCTGGCGGAGGAACTCCATATTGATAAAAACGCCATTATGAATCAGGTCGCCAAGTATGTCAGAAAAAATCAGTATGAGGCCAGACAGCAGCAGCAACGGAAAATGTATCACAGCTCTTCGGGACAGGATAATATCATCAATCCCGAAAAGTCGTATCATCTGAAAGCTGCCAATGCCGAAGAAGCTCTTCTGGCAATTCTGCTGACACATCCTGATGCGGCTGCTCAAATCAGCAGACAGCTCCCTGCCGATAAATTTATTACATCATTTAACCGAAAGGTTTATGAAACAATCCAAAAACGTGCGGAACAAAATTTAGGAACAGATGCCTCAGATATTTCGGGAGAATTTTCCATAGACGAAAATAACTGTATTCATCGAATCGTCTTTTCACGTCTGAGAGAAAATGATCCGTTCCGTGCCGCCCAAAATTATATTGCGATTCTGGAGGAGGAAAATCAAAAACTGTCACCGGAACAGATTGCCCGTTCCGATGAACAAACCCTGATGGAACAACTGCAAAAAATGAGGGAAAAAAAGAAATAACAGGAGGAATTGCTAATGATGATGACATCACCTCAGCCCGACAAAAGAACAGTACTCAAAGAACTCATGGAAATGGGTAAAAGCAAAGGTCAACTGACCAACAAGGAAATTCTGGATGCCATCGGTGAGATGGATATTGATCCCGAACAGCTTGAAAAATTCTATGATACGCTTGAAACCAACGGTATTGAGATTGTGGAAACACTGGATGATATTATCCTGGATGATGCGGAACTGTCGTCTATCGCTTCCAATGACATGGGAGAAGATGATATGGATGCGGATCCGTCTGTCGAAAATATCTCCATTGATGATCCTGTCAAAATTTATCTCAAGGAAATCGGCAGAGTGCCTCTTCTGACACCTGATGAAGAACTGGATTTAGCTATCAGAATCTCTGACGGTGACGTTGCCGCCAAAAAGAGACTTTCCGAAGCCAATCTTCGTTTGGTTGTCAGTATCGCCAAAAGATACCTTGGCAGAGGAATGCAGTTCCTTGACCTGATTCAGGAAGGCAACCTTGGTCTTATCAAAGCTGTGGAAAAATTTGATTATACCAAAGGTTTCAAATTCTCTACCTATGCAACATGGTGGATTCGTCAGGCAATCACCAGAGCCATTGCGGATCAGGCAAGAACCATTCGTATTCCCGTACACATGGTGGAAACCATCAACAAAGTCAAAAAGGTGTCCAGTCAGTTGCTTCATCAGAACGGCCATGAACCTACCGCCGAGGAAATTGCCGAAGTCATCAATATGCCTACCGACAAAGTAAGAGAAATTATGCGTGTTGCACAGGAGCCTGTTTCACTGGAAACGCCTATCGGTGAAGAAGAAGACAGCCATCTCGGTGATTTTATCCCCGACGACGATGCTCCCGCACCGCAGGATGCCGCTTCTCATACACTTCTCAAGGAACAGCTTGCCGATGTGCTTTCCACTCTCACGCCCAGAGAGGAACGGGTTTTGCGTCTTCGTTTCGGACTGGAAGACGGACGCTCCCGTACTCTCGAAGAAGTCGGCGATGTGTTCAACGTCACAAGAGAACGTATCCGTCAGATCGAAGCCAAGGCACTGCGTAAACTCCGTCACCCCAGCCGTTCCAAAAAACTGAAAGATTTCCTCGACTGATTTTTTATGAAGGCAGACAAGTCCAAGAACTTGTCTGCCGTTATTTTTTGTAAGATTTGTGCAGTAATTTTTCGCAAAATAAATTGAAACTGATTTTTTCATGTGTTACAGCAGTTTCCAAGTTTTGAA